>NZ_JAVXCI010000018.1:0-36183 GCF_036659555.1 Acinetobacter sp. | reverse complement strand
TCCGCGAAACCTGTTCACTTTCTGCACTTAAATAGTTTTGTTGCAAAAACAGTCCATTTCAAAGACCACATAGGTTGCGGATGACGTTTCTGCGTATCAAATAAATTCTAGAATTTAAAAAGAAAAAGCCAGTCAGTTTATTAACTGACTGGCATTACTTAAGCTTCGGCTTTTTTACGCTCCCGGAACGGCTGGTCTATGCTTTCTTCAGCATAATCCAGCCTATTTCTGCATTAGTCAGCGCATAAAAAAGCCTCACATGATGTGAGGCCCGCTATTGCACTGCAGTTTACTGGCGCAGAAAGCTGGATACAGCCTGATTGAATGCTTTGGGCTGTTCCAGATTGGAAATATGCGAAGCTTTAATTTCAAAAAGCGCGCTGCTGCGCACATGGTTCACAATGTACTGCGCATCTGCAACAGTGGTGACCGGGTCTTTTTGCCCAGCTACCACCAGCATCGGCACGGTAATTTCCTGCAGCAGCTGGCGTAAATCCGCTTTAGCCAAAGCCTCACAGCAGCTTGCATAACCTTCAGGGCTGCCAGTACCTAAGTCGTTACTCAAAGATTGCACAATTGCTGATTGGCTTTGGATAAAGGGCTCGGTAAACCAGCGCGAAGCTGCGGTTTCTGCAATCGGCTGCAGGCCTTGCTGGCGGACAAGGGCAGCCCGCTCATTCCAAGCCTGTTCTTGACCAATTTTAGCTGCAGTATTGCAGACAATCGCGCGGTTAAAGCGTTCCGGGTGATGAATGGCCAGCCATTGGCCAGTCAATCCGCCCATAGAAATGCCGCAGAAGCTGGCTTTCTGAATATTCAAATGATCCAGCAGATGAATCACATCCAGGCCCAATGCATCAAGGCTGTAAGGGCCTTTGGGCGCAGATGAACTGCCGTGTCCGCGGGTGTCGTAGCAGACCACAAAAAAATCTTTCTGAAAAAAATCAATTTGCGGCTGCCACATGCTGAATTTCGTCCCCAATGAATTGGAAAAGACGAGGGCCGGTTTGGCGCTGTCGCCGTAAGTCTGGTAATTGATTTCGGCATTGTTCGATGTAAATTTTGGCATTTTTTATCTCTCCATAAATCCTGCTTCAGTCCTTCCTTTGCACCGGGAAGGACTGAAGCAGGGAAAATCTGTTTTTATACACGCTCAATAATCAGGGCAATGCCTTGGCCAACGCCAATGCACATGGAGCACAGCGCATAGCGGCCTTGAATCAGTTCCAGCTGATTCAGCGCGGTTGTCACCAGACGTGCGCCGGATGCGCCCAGCGGGTGGCCAATGGCAATCGCGCCGCCGTTCGGGTTCACATGCGCAGCGCAGTCCGGCAGGCCCAAATCGCGGGTGACCGCCAGCGCCTGCGCCGCAAAGGCTTCATTCAGCTCAATCACGTCCATCTGCGCTAAAGTCAGGCCTGTTTGCTGCAGCAGTTTTTTGATTGCCGGCGCAGGGCCAAAGCCCATAATGCGCGGCTCCACGCCGACAGCGGCGGCGCCGACAATCTTGGCGCGGGCTTTCAGGCCGTATTTTTCCACCGCTTCATCTGAGGCAATCAGCAGGGCAGCTGCGCCGTCATTGATGCCCGAAGCATTGCCTGCAGTGACTGTACCGTCCGCCTTGACCACCGGCTTGAGCTTCGCCAAGCCTTCCGCCGTGGTGGATGCGCGCGGATGCTCATCGGCATCTACAATCACCGCTTCGCCTTTGCGCTGCGGAATTGCCACAGGGATGATTTCCTTAGAGAAGAAACCCTGCTGCTGCGATGCCGCCGTGCGCTTTTGGCTTTCTAAAGCGAATTTGTCCTGATCTGCGCGGCTGATGCCAAACTGTTCCGCCACGTTTTCCGCAGTCTGCGGCATGGTTTCCACGCCGTAGATTTCTTTCAGTTTCGGATTGATGAAGCGCCAGCCCATGGTGGTGTCTTCAAGCTTTTGGCTGCGGCCGTAGGCGGTTTCAGACTTGCCCATGACCAGCGGCGCACGCGACATTGACTCTACGCCGCCGGCAATAATCAGGTGCGCTTCGCCGGCTTTAATCGCGCGGGCAGCCATTGCCACAGCGTCCAGCGATGAACCGCAGAGCCGGTTCACTGTGGTTGCAGGCACCTGATGCGGCAGGCCCGCCAGCAGCGCGGACATGCGCCCGACATTGCGGTTGTCTTCGCCGGCCTGATTGGCGCAGCCGTAAATCACGTCATCGGCCTGTTTCCAGTCTACAGCCGGGTTGCGCTGCATTAAGGCCCTGATCGGCACAGCGCCCAAGTCGTCTGCGCGCACAGGCGCCAAGCCGCCGGCGTAGCGTCCAAAAGGGGTGCGGACCGCGTCAATGATGTATGCGTTTTTCATTGTGTATTTACTCATTATAGATAAAGAAAGCTCCTTCCTTTATGAAAGGCTGGGAGGAATTCAGTTCAAGCTAAGTGGCCCATTAAAACCTCCCTTAATGCTTCCTAAAAGGAAGGAAATTCTTAACCGCTGACCGACTCATGCCGCGGAAGCCCTTATTTTTAAAGCAGGGATGGAGCGAGAAGTTTTAATCAGCCCTGCGTTGCATCCGTCAGCTTCGCGCCGGTCAAAGCCTGCAGTTCAGCAAAGCTCAGCCCATCCACCTTTTCAATCACTTTCATGCCGTCCGGGCTGACATCAATCACGCACAGGTCGGTGTAAATGCGGTCTACGCACTTCAGGCCGGTCGCGGGATAAGTCAGCGCCTCCACAATTTTCGGTTCGCCTTTTTTAGTGATATGGTCGGTGGTGACAAAGACTTTTTTGGCGCCGACCGCCAAATCCATCGCGCCGCCGACCGCGGGAACCGCATCCGGCGCGCCGGTATGCCAGTTGGCCAAGTCGCCGTTTTCAGCCACCTGAAATGCGCCCAATACGCAGATATCCAAATGGCCGCCGCGCATCATTGCGAATGAATCGCCGTGATGGAAAAAGCTGCCGCCTTGAAGCAGGGTCACATATTCTTTGCCTGCATTGATCAGTTCCGGATCTTCTTCGCCGGCGGCCGGCGGCGGGCCGAAAGCCAGAAGGCCATTTTCAGAGTGCAAAAATACGTCTTTGTCTGCAGGCAGATAGCTGGAAATTTTGGTCGGCAGGCCGATGCCGAGGTTCACATAGGCGCCGTCTGGAATATCTTGCGCAACACGCTCAGCAATTTGATCACGGCTTAATTTTGTATAACTCATCTTTTTGTCCTCACGTGATTAAGCGGATTGCTCAAGTTTTTTTGTACCGACAGCAACCACGTGCTGTACAAAAATCCCTGGAGTAATGATGTGCTCCGGATCGAGTGTGCCAAGTTCCACCACTTCAGATACTTGGGCAATAGTGACATCGGCTGCCATGGCCATAATCGGGCCGAAGTTGCGCGCTGACTTGTTGTAGACCAAGTTGCCCCAGCGGTCGCCCTGATGCGCCTTGATTAAGGCAAAGTCGGCTTTGATGGGGTTTTCCAGCACAAAGTCCTTGCCTTCATAGTGCAGCGTCGGCTTGCCTTCCGCCAGCAGCGTGCCGAAGCCGGTCGGGGTATAGATTGGCCCCAAGCCCATGCCGGCTGCCTGAATGCGGCAGGCCAGATTGCCCTGCGGCACCAGTTCCAGTTCAATTTTTCCGGCGCGGTAAAGTTCATCAAAAACCCAGGAATCTGACTGGCGCGGGAAGGAGCAGATGATTTTGCGCACGGCGCCGGCTTTCAGCAGCTTGGCCAGGCCGTAATCGCCGTTGCCGGCATTGTTGTTGATGATGGTCAGGCCTTTGACACCCAGCTCAATCAGTCTGTCAATCAGTTCTGCAGGCTGGCCTGCCGTGCCGAAGCCGCCGATCATGACGGTGGAGCCATCCTTAATCTGTGAAAGCGCTTCGTTCAGCGAAGCAGTGCTTTTATCAATCATATGATTTCCTAATTTATGATGCGCCCGTTAACTTTTGGAGCTTTGAGTGGATGAGAGAGCCGCCGCCTCAGGTTCGCGCCTGCTCAGCACAAGGTGCGCGGCGATGCCGATGCAGATCCCCCAGAAAACCGAGCTAAGGCCTAGAAAATGCATGCCGGAAGCTGTAGCTAAAAAGGTGATCAGCGCCGCGTCGCGGTTGGCTTCATTTTTCATTGCCATTGAAATATTGGCGGCGATTGCGCCCAGCAGCGCCAAGCCTGCAAGCGCGGCGACCAGTTCCTTGGGCAGCAGGCTGAACAGCATGACGATGCTGCCGGCAAACAGGCCGCCTAAAATATAGAAAATGCCGTTGGCGATGCCGGCGATATAGCGTTTTTCTTTCAGCTCATGCGCATCTTTGCCCATGCACAAAGCCGCGGTAATTGACGCCAAGACAATGGTGATGCCGCCGACGCAGGCGACAGCCAAAGAGGCCATGCTGGTGGCGGCGATAATCGGTTTGGCGGGCGTGTCATAGCCGCTGAGCTTCATAATGGCCATGCCGGGCAGGAACTGCCCCGACAGGCTGACCAGAATGAGTGGCAGGGCGAGATTCAGGGTGGAATTCCATGTCCATTCAGGCGCAATCAGCTGCGGCATGGCTAAGCTGAAACTGAGCTCAACCGGGTTGATTTTGCCTAGAGCCATGCTCAGGGCAACGCCCGCCAGCAGCACCCAGATCATGGCATAGCGCGGCGCAAGGCACTTGGCCAGCAGGAACACGGCCAGCATGCCGAATACAATTGCCGGCATGCTGTCGGTTGCGGTGAACAGCCCAAGGCCGAACTGAAATAAAATTCCAGCCATCATGGCGGCGGCTACATCCTGCGGAATCCATTTCAATAATTTGTCAAAATAGCCGCTGACGCCAATCAGAAAAATCACAATGGCTGAGGTGATATAGGCCGCCACAGCTTCATTCAGTGAAATAGCCGGAAACAGCGTGACGAGCAGCGCTGTGCCGGGCGCAGACCACGCGGTAATCACCGGCGTTTTATAGCGGATCGAAAGATAAATGCCGGCCGCCGCTGCGCCAATAGAAATGCCCCAGATCCATGAAATCATCATGGCGCTGGAAACATTGGCTTTTTGCGCAGCCTGAAAAAAAATCACCAGCGGCCCGGCATAAGAAATCAGCACGGCTAGAAATCCTGCAGCCGTGGCTGAAATTGACCAGTCATCCTTCAAGGTCTTTAACAGGTCTGCCATTGGCATTGCCTCCATGCGGTGTGTTCAATGATCCTGCTGAAAAAAGTAAAGCGCTGATCCGGCAGCTAGCCCTGATCGCCGCCGCCCACAGGCACCACCGTGCCGGTCATATAGGAAGATTCATCCGAAGCCAGGAACAGAATGGCATTCACCTGTTCCTGAATGGTGCCGTAGCGCCCAAGGAACGTGCGGTCAATGGTCTGATCCACCACTTGCTGCATCCACGCCTGTTCATGTTCAGACAGCGGGCTGGCGTTGCGCGGCACTTTGCGCGGCGGCGCCTCTGTGCCGCCGGTGGCCACTGCATTGACCCGGATGCCGTCTTTGGCATGCTCAAAGGCGAGGGCAGCCGTTAAGCCATTCACGCCGCCTTTAGACGCCGAATACGGCACGCGGTTAATGCCGCGTGTGGCAATCGAAGATACATTGACGATTGTGCCTTTTTGATTCTTGATCATTTCCGGCAATACCGCGCGGCAGCACCACAGCGCCGGAAACAGCGAACGGCTGACTTCTTTAATGATTTCCTGTCCAGAAAACTCCTGAAAAGGCTTCATCCAGATCGCGCCGCCGACATTATTGATGAGGGCGTCAATCCGGCCATAGCTTGCTGCCGCTTTGGCCGCCACAGACTGCGCGCCGGCAAAAGTTTCCAAATCGGCCCGGATGCTGACGGCATCGCCGCCGGCAGCCAGAATTTCCGCAAGCACATCTTCCACATAGGCCGAAAGGTCGGCAAGGACGACTTGGGCGCCTTCCGCTGCCGCCTGCAGGGCAACCCCGCGGCCGATGCCTTGGGCTGCGCCGGTAACAATAATTACTTTATTTTGAAATCTTTGACGCTCTGACATTTTGCTGATTCTCCTTATTTTCAATTCGCAGAGAATTTTTCAAACAGGAAGTTCGCCGGCTTGACGCCTTCCGCATCCAGCCAGCCGCGCACGGCTTCAACCATCGGCACCGGGCCGCACAGGTAAATATCGACATCGCCACTGTTCAGCCAGTCTGTGTCGACATGGCCGGTGACATAGCCTTTGCGCTCATGCGCCGATTCAGGGTTAGCGACCACGGTGCGGTATTCAAACCAAGGCAATTTGTTTTGCAGTTCATCCAGTTTTTCTTTGGCCACCAGGTCAAAGTCATTGGTCACGCCAAAAATCAGGCGGACAGGGTGCGCAGCGCCTTTTTCTTCCAGCACCTGCAGCATGGACATGAACGGCGCAATGCCTGTGCCGCCTGCCAGCATGACCACCGGGCGCACAACATTGCGCAGGTAAAAGCTGCCGAATGGGCCTTTGAAGGTCATTTTGTCGCCGGCTTTGGCGTTTGCGCTTAAGAAGCCGCTCATTTTGCCATTCGGCACGTTGCGCACGACAAAGCCGGTCAAGCTGCTGCCGGGTTTGGAGCTGAATGAATAGGAGCGGGTTTCTGCCGTTCCGGGAATGCCGACATTGACATACTGGCCTGCAAGGAAGTTGATTTCCGGCTGGCCTTCATCCAGCTGAATATCAAAAGTAATGGTGGAATCGGACAGATTTTCTACCCGTGACAGCGTGCCTTGGAACTCATGAATTTCGGTCTTGCAGACATCGGAAGAGGCCTGAATCTGAAAAACCGCATCTGAAGTCGGGCGGCACTGGCAGGCCAGAATATAGCCTTGCCCGGCTTCTTCCGGCGTTAATGCATCTTCAATATAGGTTTCTTCAGGCATGTCATAAGAGCCGGATTCGCAGAATGCGCGGCAGGTGCCGCATGCGCCGTCGCGGCAGTCCAATGGAATATTGATTTTCTGACGGTAGGCAGCGTCAGATAAAGATTCACCTTGAGCTACGCTGATAAAGCGCGTCACGCCATCTTCAAATTGAAGTGCAACATTGTGGTTTGACATGGCTGAATATCCTTTTAAATTCTTTAAAACATTGCGCCTTTCAGCCAAATTTCCTGCTGGCTGAAAGGCAGACCTTGCTGCAGAAAACTGCAGTCTTAGAGGTGATGCTGATCAGTTAAGCGTAATTTTATTATTACTGATTGATAAATCTCCCCTAACCCTGAGCCATATATGGCGCAAGGAAAAAGAGGGGGATGAACAGCATTGCTGTGCAAGGAATTCAAGACTGTATTGAATTTCAAAATACTCCCTCCTTTGAAAAAGGTGAGCAGCACTGCTGCGCAAGGGGAGGATTAAAAATACTTAACTGACTGGCAGTAAATCCTAGAGGTGGTAAATATCAATAACCTGATTGATGTAATCGTTTTTCAGCACCACATACTTGCTTAAAATTTTCGGCTCTGCGCCTGAAAAATCAATAACATAGCGTGATGTACCGAAATAGCTGTAATTAGTCTTGTAGCGGAAGCTTAAGGTATTCCAGTTGAAGCGCACCGTTGCCTGATTGCCGTCACGCTCAATAATTTCAATATTGCAGATGTTGTGGCTGGTGCGGGTGTCCGGCATGGTGGCGGAAGAACGCTCGGTTTTAATCCGGAACACCCGGTCTTCCAGGCCTTGGCGGTCTGGGTAATAAATCAGGGAAATTTCCGACTGCGGGTCTTCAGTTAAGCGGTCATCATCATCCCAAGCCGGCATCCAGAAAGAGGCTGAAGGCGCATAGCACTGCAGCCAGTCATCCCACTGCTCATCATCCAGAAAGCGCGCTTCGCGGTAGAGGAACTGGGCAATGCTTTCAAGCGAAATGGTGTCTTGCTGAATTAGAGCATTCATGCGCTTTCTCCCATGGCTGCGGCTTCTGATTCGGCAAGTTCTTTCTCAGCTTGAATGGCTTTTTTCATCATCTGCAGCCAGTATTGATGCTGCGCCAAATACAGGCCTTCATCTTCAGTTTTAATGCCGCTGAGCACCGGCTTTAAGCCGATTTCATTGGCAGCCTCATCCGGCCCGTGAATCCAGTGTTTTGAGCCGCGGCACATATCGTTCCATTCCAGCTCAATGCCTGCATAGCCGGCCTGGCAGGCGCGGAATTCTTCCAAGTCATCCGGCGTGGCCATGCCTGAGGCATTGAAGAAGTCTTCATACTGGCGGATGCGGCGCGCGCGCGCTTCCGGCGCTTCGCCTACCGGGGCGATGCAGTAAATGGTCACTTCAGTTTTATTGACCGAGATCGGGCGCAGCACGCGGATTTGCGAGCCGAACTGATCCATCAGGTAAACGTTTGGATACAGGCACAGGTTGCGCGAGCGCTCAATCATCCATTTTGACATTGGCGCGCCAAAGGCAGCGGTATATTCACCGGCTTTGCTGAAATTCGGGCGGTCTTCAGGGTTGGCCCACTGCGTCCACAGCAGCATGTGGCCGTGTTCAAAGCCGTAAGAGCCGCCGCCTTGCTTGCCCCATGAACCGGCGCTCATTGCGCGGATATTGTCCGCCGCCTGCGCCTCTTTGCGGTGCTGCGTTGTGGCGGCGTAGTTCCAGTGCACGGCGGAAACGTGATAGCCGTCCGCGCCATTTTCAGCCGTCAGCTTCCAGTTGCCTTCATAGGTGTAAGTCGAAGATCCGCGCAGCACTTCCAGCCCCTGATCGGACTGGCCGGCAATCATGTCAATGATTTTCGCGGTTTCGCCGAGGAATTCCGCCAAAGACGGCACATCCGGATTCAGGCTGCCGAATAGGAAGCCTTGATAGCTTTCAAAGCGCGCGACTTTCTTCAGGTCGTGTGAACCGTCCTGATTAAAGCAGTCTGAGTAGCCCGCATCACTTGGGTCTTTAACTTTCAGCAGCTTGCCTGAGTTGTTGAACGTCCAGCCGTGGAACGGGCAGGTATAGGTCGCTTTGTTGCCTTTTTTATGCCGGCACAGCTGCGCGCCGCGGTGCGAGCAGGCGTTGATCATGGCATTCAGTTCGCCATTGCGGTTGCGCGCAATGATGACCGGCTGGCGGCCAATATGCGTGGTATAGAAATCGTTGTTGTTTGGAATTTGGCTCTCGTGCGCCAAGTATACCCAGTTTCCTTCAAAGATGTATTTCATCTCCAGGTCAAAGAGGGCTTGATCTGTAAATACAGAACGGTGAAGCTTAAATTCGCCGCTGTCATAATCGTCGACTAAAAGTTCGTCAATACGATCGAGGTGGCTGGTATTAATTACTGGAATACGAGGCATGTCCGTTCTCCGACTTTCCAAATGAGAGGAAGTCACTGAAATGATGCGCGGGGCATGCATTTCAGTTCCATTGGGTTTATTAAGCGCTTGCGCGGCGGCGGTCCACTTCGGTGCTTGGCGCAGCCTGCTGCTCTTTCACCAGTTCAACATTGAAGCTGATGTGCTTGAATGGCTGGCTTAAGCCGCGGCGGGCAATTTCAGCTTCATCGGTGACGTCAGCTGCTGTGGCTACAAGGCCGTCACGGGTTGCAAACGCAAAGTCGTCCCAAAGGTATTTGTCGCCTTCAATGTTGAATTGCGTGGTCAGTTTGCGGTAGCCCGGCGCAGAAACGAAATAATGCACATGGGAAGGGCGGTTGCCGTGGCGGCCCAGCTTGTTCAGGACAAACTGCGTGGTGCCTTGCGGCGGGCAGCCGTAGCCAACCGGCATGGTGGTTTGCGCAACATATTTGCCGTCCTGATCTGACAGGATGGTGCGGCGCAGATTGAACTCAGACTGCGACTTATCAAAGAACGAGTAGTTGCCGAAGCTGTTGGCATGCCAAACTTCAACTTTCGCGCCTTCAATGATGCTGCCGTCAGTATCGGTAACCGTGCCTTCAATGAACAATGTCGGAATTTTGCCTTCTTCCGCGCCGTCATCCATGCGCGCAAAACCGGTTAATTCAGGCGCGCCCGCAACATACAGCGGGCCTTCAATCGTGCGCGGCGTGCCGCCTGTAATGCCGGCTTTGGCATCGGCTTCATCGGCGCGCAAATCCAAATAATGCTCTAAGCCCAGGCCTGCGGCCAAAAGGCCCAGTTCGTTGGCCTGTCCGGCATCGGTAAAGTATTCAAGGCCTTTCCACAGTTCGCTTTGTGAAATATCAAGGTCTTCAATCGCCTGAAATAAATCGCCCAATAAGCGGACGGTGATCTGCTGCACACGCGCATCAACCGGGCCGGTTGCGGTGTCCACATTCATGGTTTTGACCAGTGCATCAATTTGCTGACGGTTCATACTATTGCTCCTTAAGTATGCTTTCATTTTGGTGGCTGGCTTTCTCTTTGCTCTGCTGAGAAAATTGGCTGCCACGGTCCTTGTTTAATTGCCCTTGGAATGCTGTTTTTTTTGATGCTGCCGGCGCTCTCCGGCAGCATCAAAAGCGTTCAAAATCAGCTGTCATCTTCACGGACAGATGATGGGTGGCGGTTCAGCGCCATCACTTCGATGTTCATGTAGGGATACAGCGGCAGGCCCTGCAGAATGCTGTGCAGCTCTTCATTGCTGGCCACATCAAAAATGCTGATGTTGGAATACTGCCCGGTAATGCGCCAGATGTGGCGCCATTTGCCTTGACGCTGCAAATTTTGTGAATAGGCCTTTTCAACAGCCTTAATTTCATTGGCTTTTTCTGCCGGCATATCGAATGGAATGTTTACATCCATGCGGACTTGGAAAAGCATGTGAAGCTCCTTATTTCGGCCCGCTCAGCTGCGGCGCAAGTTGTCAAGTTTGTCTTCATCCAGTTCAATGCCTAGGCCGGCCCGTTGAGGAACAGCCAGTTCAAAGTTCCGGTATTGAAGCGGGGTCTTTAAAATTTCTTCAGTCAGCAGCAGCGGGCCGAATAGCTCCGTGCCGTAAGCCAGGCTTTCAAAGGTTGAAAAGGCATGCGCGGAAGCAATGGTGCCGACCGGGCCTTCCAGCATGGTGCCGCCGTACAGGTCAATGCCCGCCAGTTTGGCAATTTTGCCCACTTCACAGCCTTCAATCAGGCCGCCGGACTGCGCAACTTTGACCGCAAAAACTGAGGCTGCGTTGCGCTTTGCCAAGTGATACGCGCTGTGCGGCCCCATCAGCGATTCATCCGCCATAATGGCGATATCAAACTTGCGGGTCAGGCGCTCCATGGCGTCAATATTGTCAATTGCGCAAGGCTGTTCAATCAGGTCCACGCCGCCATTCTGCAGCAGGGCAATGCCCTTAACCGCTTCCAGCTCTGACCAGGCGCGGTTGACATCCACGCGGATTGAAATGTCCTTGCCCAGCGCCTGCTTGATTGCCAGCACGTGTTCCACATCGGCTTCTACGGCGCGCGAGCCGATTTTCAGCTTGAAAATATTGTGGCGCTGGGCTGCAATCATTTTCTGCGCTTCCGCAATGTCTTTGCCGGTATCGCCGGAAGCCAGCACCCACAGCACCGGAATGCTGTCCCGCAGGCGGCCGCCTAATACCTCGCTTAAAGGCTGGCCTAAGCGCTTGGCCTGAATGTCCAGCAGCGCGGTTTGAACCGCGCATTTGGCGAAGCGGTTGCCGTTGATGTTGCGCTTAATGGCCTGCATGGTTTGCGCAACATTCAGGCCTTTTAAAGATTTCAGCAGCGGCGCAAAATAAGTTTCAATATTGGCCTTTACACTTTCAGGGCTTTCTTCGCCGTAGCCCAGGCCGCCAATTGTGGTGGCTTCGCCCCAGCCGGCCAGCCCATCTTCAGCGGTGATTTTTACTAAGACGAGAGTTTGAGTCTGCATGGTCGCCACAGCCATTTTGTGCGGGCGGATGGTCGGAATTTCGACGAGCAAAGTTTCAACTGATTTATACATCTTGAACTCTTCTTGGTCTTGCCTAATGTGTCTCTTGTGATATACCTTAAAAGAATAGTATTTGACTGTCGAAGATCAAATTCGCATTTTTATATATCTAAAAGGTATTGAAGCCATGGAACTTAGACACCTCCGTTATTACGCAGCCGTGGTAGAAGAGCAAAGCTTTACCAAGGCGGCTGAGCGCCTTTTCATCGCCCAGCCGCCTTTAAGCCGGCAAATTCAGAACCTTGAAGCGGAACTTGGCATACAGCTGTTTGAGCGCGGCAGCCGGCCGCTGAAAACGACGGAAGCGGGGCAGTTCTTCTATCAGCACGCCGTTAAACTTTTGTCTAATGCCGAAGAGATTAAAGCCATGACGCAGCGCATCGGCCTGGTCGAAAAAACCGTAACCATGGGTTTTGTCGGCTCGCTGCTGTACGGCCTGCTGCCTAAAATTGTGTATTTATTCCGCCAGCAGCACCCGAATTTGAAAATTGAACTGGTGGAAATGAGCACCAAAGACCAGATTCAGGCTTTAAAGGAAGGGCGGATTGATGTCGGCTTTGGCCGCCTGCGCATCTCAGACCCGGCCGTGCGCCGCGTGTTATTGCGGGAAGAGCCGCTGCTGGTGGCGGTGCATGCCAGCCATCCCTTTGCGCAGCAGCATCAGGGCGTCTATTTGGCCGATATTGTTGATGAAAACCTGTTTTTATATCCCAGCCAGCCCAAGCCGAATTTTTCCACGCAGGTCAGGCATCTGTTTTCCGAATACAGCCTGGACCCGAAAAGCTTAAAAGAAGTCCGTGAAATCCAGCTGGCGCTGGGCCTTGTGGCTGCCGGCGAAGGCATCTGCATTGTGCCGGACAGCGCCAAAACCATTCAGCTGCCGCATTTGCACTATATTCCTTTGCTGGATGACGGCGCCGTCAGCCCAATTTTTCTCGCCATCCGCGCGCTGGATGAAAGCGATGATATCCGCTCATTATTTGACTGCATCTATCAAGTTTATGACTTGGAAGCAATTGCATATGACAGGGCGGTTATTTAGCGCTTGAAATGCACCTGCCTTGGCAAGGGAAGCGCCCAGGCCAGCGCTGCGCAGCTTTAGTCATAGCCGTCATCGTCATCTTATAAAAAAGCGCAGCTGAAGCAGATTCAGAACCCTATTTTGAGTTTGCTTTTTTTGCCGGCCGTCCATGCCATGCGGCTGCCCTGCGCGATTTAAGCGCGCCGCGCTTTTCCATTTTATGTCTTTAATCCATTGTTTATTCTTAATTATTTTCTTAAAACGACTTTAAAGGTATAAATTTAGAGCTAATCGGTTTTGGACATCAAAAAGCCTTTGCCTCATTGTTCCTGAAAATTAGGAACATTCACAAGCAGGAGGCGCACCGTGAATACAGAACAAATCAATATCAACTCAGTTGTTGATGAAGCCAAGTTTACGCCATTCCATTGGGGCGTATTAATCTGGTGCCTGATGATCATTATCTTTGACGGCTATGATTTAGTGATTTATGGCGTGGCATTGCCGCTGCTGATGCAGGAATGGGCGCTGTCCGCAGTTCAGGCCGGCCTGCTGGCCAGCACCGCATTATTCGGCATGATGTTCGGCGCAATGTCTTTCGGCACGCTGTCTGACAAACTGGGCCGCAAAAAAACCATCATGATTTGCGTGGCGATCTTCAGCGGATTCACCTTTTTGGGCGCATTTGCGTCTGCACCTGCCGAATTCGGCATTTTGCGCTTTTTAGCCGGCTTAGGCATAGGCGGGGTAATGCCCAATGTTGTTGCACTGATGACCGAATACGCGCCGAAACGCAGCCGCAGCACTTTAGTCGCGCTCATGTTCAGCGGCTACGCCATCGGCGGCATGGCCTCCGCCTTGCTGGGCGCATGGCTGGTGGCGGATTACGGCTGGAAGATCATGTTCTATCTTGCCGGTATTCCATTTCTTGCGCTGCCGCTGATTTGGAAGTTTTTGCCAGAGTCGCTGATGTTCCTGACCAAAAAAGGCCAGACTGAACAGGTGCGCAGCATCGTGCAGAAAATTGCGCCGGAACAGCCGATATCTGCGCAGACTCAGTTTAAGCTGAACGAGCCGGCGGCCGGCGATGAGGCGCCATTGAAAGCCTTATTTCAGCAAGGCCGCACCTTCAGCACAGCCATGTTCTGGGTGGCGTTTTTCATGTGCCTGCTGATGGTCTATGCCTTGGGAAGCTGGCTGCCGAAATTGATGATTCAAGCCGGCTATTCACTCGGCGCAAGCATGCTGTTCCTGTTCGCCCTGAATATCGGCGGCATGGCGGGTGCCATTGGCGGCGGCGTGCTGGCGGACAAGTTCCATTTAAAGCCGGTGCTCAGCATCATGTTTACGGTCGGCGCCATCGCTTTGGTGCTGCTGGGCTTCAACAGTCCGCAGTTTGTACTGTACAGCTTAATTGCGGTTGCAGGCGCAGCCACCATCGGCTCACAGATTCTGCTGTATACCTTTGTTGCGCAGTTCTATCCGGCAGCAGTGCGCTCTACCGGCATGGGCTGGGCATCAGGCATTGGCCGGATCGGCGCAATCGTCGGGCCGGTTTTAACCGGGGCATTATTGACGCTTGAACTGCCGCACCAAATGAACTTCCTTGCGATTGCGATTCCTGGCGCCATTGCAGCCATTGCAGTATGTATGGTAAACCTAAACGCTTCGGTTGAGGGCGCGAAAGCGCATCAGGCGCCAATTGAAAAAAGCGGCGCCATGGAGAAAACCCTCAGCTGAATGGACTTTAAAATAAGCCTGCAGTTCTTATGCAGCGCATAAGAACTGTGGAAAATTCACGATAAAATTGAAAATTTGAAAAAGGAAAGGGCGTGAGCCCGGCAATGAGGTCAGGATGAACACTCAACACATGAACTATATAATCAAACCGCTGGCATTGGCCTGCATATTTGCCGCTCCGGCATGGACTTTCGCTGGATCTGCCACGGAGGCTGAAATTGCGCAATTGCGTCAGGAAGTGAAAGCGCTGAAGGAAATGGTGCTGCAGTCCGCCCAGCAGCAGGATGCCATTCAGATGCAGTCAAGCGCTGCCATGCAAGCGGCAGCCAATCCGCAGCCGGCCATTAAGGCCGAGGGGCTTGCGCTGAAAACCAAAGGCGGCGCGGAATTCAGCTTATACGGCAATGTCCGGGGGGACGCATCCTATCAGTCCAAAGGCGGCAGCGCATCGCGCCTGTATAACCAGATCAGCACCGTGCCTTTGGGGGGCAGCGCTGACAGTTCAGACCAGCTGAAATCGACACTGGCTGCCACACGCCTGGGCCTGGACTTTAAAACAGCAACGCAGGCCGGCGATGTCGGCGGCAAGGTTGAAATGGACTTTTTGGGCGCAAATGATACCTTGCGCATCCGCCATGCCTATTTGACCTACGGCAGCTGGCTGCTGGGCCAAACCTGGTCTAACTTTGCGCCGCCGGACTATATGCCGGAAACCATTGACGCCTTCGGTTATGTCGGCGGTTCCATCAAGCGCACGCCGCAAGTGCGCTACAGCCATAAGTTCAGCCCAGAAACCAATCTGGTGCTGGCTGCTGAAGACCCGAAAGACGGCAGCTCCACGCTGCGCTTGCCGGCTTTGACGGCGCGCCTGAATCATCAGTTCTCCAATACTTTGGCGGTCAGCGCGCGCGCGATGGGCACTGAGAAAAAAACCGATGCCGACACGCAAACTGCCTGGGGGCTGGGTTTGGGCGCCAAATGGAACCTCAGTGATAAAACCATGCTGAAAGCTGACTATTACCATGTCAAAGGCGACAGCAGCTTTGTCTTATGGACCAACCCGGGCTTCGTGACCAATGCCAATAACGACATTATTGCCACTAATGTCTTTGATTCGATCACCATTGGCCTGACCCAGCAGTTCAGCCCGCAGTGGCGCGGAACAGCAGGCTACGGCTACATGAAGGCGGATGAAAATAACGCCTATATTAATGCCTTTGCAGATAAGACTAAAATTAACAAAGACTTATGGCAGGCGTGGGCCAACGTATTTTACAGCCCGGTTAAGCCGGTCAGCTTAGGGCTTGAATATGTCTATGGCGAGCGTGAAGCATTCAGCGCTGCGGCCAACGGAAGCACCACCGGCGAAGAAAACCGCATCAGCGCTGTCGCGCAGTACAATTTCTAACGCTTAATCAGCGCCATTCAAAGCCTGACCGCTTATGCGGTCAGGCTTTTTCTTTGCACTGCGCAACGCACGCACATAATTTCAGCATGGCGCTTTCAATGTCCGCATTCCATTCATAGGAGCAGTTCAGGCGGATAAAATTCTGCGCAATATTTTCCGGACGGAACAACAGGCTGGGCGCAACGCCGATTTTCTCGGCCAGCATCTGCTGATGCACCGCAAAGCTGTCGCACTGATCCGGCAGTTTCAGCCAAAGGAAATAGCCACTGGAGTAGCAATAAATTTCGCTTTCGGCAGGTAAATGCTGCTTTAAAAATTGATGAAACTTTTTCTTGTGTTTTTCCAGCTGCTTGCGCAGATGGCGCAAATGCTTTTCATAATGATGATGCGATAAAAAATCCACCAGCGCATTTTGAATCAGGGGGCTGGCGGACAGCGTGCTCATCAGCTGCAGATGCTGAATTGCGTCTGAAAAAGGCCCGGCATGCACCCAGCCGATGCGCGTTCCCATGCCCAGCGTTTTAGAAAATGAGGAACAGTGCAGCACCCGGCGGTGCTGATCAAAATAAGTCATCGGCAGAGGCCTTTGCCCGCCGTAACTAAGCTCCTGATAGACATCATCTTCAATTAGATGCACCTGATATTCATGCAGCAGCCCGGCAATGCGCTGCTTTATGGCATTGCTGACGGTAAAGCCAATCGGGTTCTGCGCATTCAGCATCAGCCAGCAGACTTTAATCGGGTACTGCTTGAGCGCCTGTTCAAACGATTCAAGATCAAAACCCAGCTGCGGATGTTCAGGAATGCTGATCACCTGCAGCCCTAAGCGTTCGGCTGCCTGCCATGCGCCGTAAAATACGCTTTGCTGCAGCAGGATAAAGTCGCCGGGCCGGGTCAAGGCCTGCAGGGAAAGATTCAGCGCCTCTAAAGCGCCGGATGTAATGACAATATCATCCGGTGTGCATTGCACTCCTTGCAGCACATAGCGGTTGGCAATGATTGTCCGCAGCGCCAGATTCCCGGGCGGCATATTGTCATTGTTTAAATAGCTGTGCTTACGCTTGGCATGCTGCGCCAGCAGCTGCATGAATTTCTGGTTATACAGCAGTTCAGGATTAGGAAAGGCGGAACCGAAAGGCAGAATTCCGTCAGTCTGAATTGACTTTAAATAATGAAATACCGCCGAGTTGATCTGCACCGCTTTATTCAGGCTGACTTCCGGAACGTGCGCAGGCAGGGCCTTATTCCGCTCGGCCACATAGTAGCCGGATTTGCCTTTCGCATAGAGCAAGCCCTGCGCTTCCAGTTCCTGATAGGCATTCAGCACGGTAATCAGGCTGTAGCCTGACAGCTGCGTCTGCTCGCGCAATGACGGCAATTTTTCATGCGCTTGCCATGAGCCATTTTCAATGAGCTGGCGGATATTCTGCGCCAGCAGTTCCGACTTGTACATATGCGCTGCGCATTCCGGCTGTATCTATAAGCTGTGCTATATTAATATATTTTGAGTCAAAACTATAACAGTTGCGGCTTTTTATGCCTGATCTGTTATATTTTTTTAGCTGAATTCTGTATCTACTGTTTGCGCTATGCCTTTCAGATAATAAACACAGACTCCTAAAAGCCAGCAGGTGAATGTGATGAAACAGGAAAATCAGGACAGCAAAGCCCCGAAATACGCAGACAGCAGCCTTTCTGATAAAGCTTTTAAAAACATGCTCTTGTGGTTTTCTTTATACGCAGGGCTATTCTGCATTGGCGTAATTGTCGCCATCAATGCAGATAAAATAAATATGGGCTGAACGCCGCCGGCCGGCAGGGCTGCCGCTGCGCTTTCCTTACCGCTCAGCATGCGCTAAGCGGTTTTTTTGCGCCGTGCATTTTTTCTTTTCTAGAGCATTTCCGTCCTTGCCGCATACAGCAGATCCGGCATTTGCTACTGAATAAAACAGTAGAAAAAGCCTCAGTTCTAGGTTAAAACAGATACACAGCATTGATGTATGCAGCTTTATACATCCGCAAATAACAAGACGGCAGCAAAAATGGCCAGTTTGGCTGAAAAAATGGAAAAAAAGCATAAGGAGAGTACAGGATGCTTGGCAATATGATGTTTCAGCCTTTATTAATCAGCAGCATGATTGAACACGCGGGACGCTATCACGCAGACAGTCCGGTGATTTCCAAAAATACTGATTTAAGCATCACCGAAACCACATGGGGCAAAGTGCATGAAAACAGCAAGCGTTTTGCCAATGCCTTGCAGGCTCTAGGCGCGCAGTTCGGCGACCGCATTGCAACCATTGCATGGAATAACCACCGCCATCTGGAGTCATGGTACGCGATTTCAGGCAGCGGCATGGTCTGCCATACCATCAACCCGCGCTTACTCCCGGAACAGCTGGTGTTTATTATCAATGACGCGGCCGATAAAGCGCTGCTGTTTGATAAAACCTTTTTGCCGCTGATTAAAGCCGTGAAGCCCATGCTGAAAAGCGTCGAGCATTATATTTGCCTGGATGCGCCGGATGCCGCCGTTGCGGAACAGCTGCCGGACGTTAAATTTTACGATGAGCTGATTGCGCAGCAGCCGGCTGCTTTTGAATGGCCAGTATTTGATGAACAGACAGCCAGCTCTTTATGCTACACCTCAGGCACAACAGGCAATCCCAAGGGCGTGCTGTACAGCCACCGCTCCACCGTTTTGCACAGCTATGCCATTTGCCTGCCGGATTCACTGAATGTTTCCGCGCGCGACATTATGATGCCCGTTGTGCCGATGTTTCATGTCAATGCATGGGGCACGCCGTATGCGGCGGCGATGACCGGCTGCACCCTGGTGCTGCCGGGGCCGGGGCCGGGGCTGGACGGCGCCAGCCTGGCGGATATGATTGATACTTTCCAGGTGTCGGTGGCTTTAGGCGTGCCGACCATCTGGCAGGGGCTGATTAACGCAGCGCAGCAGTCAGGCTCAAAGCTTGACAGCTTAAAGCGCAATGTCGTTGGCGGCTCAGCCTGTCCGCCCGCCATGCTGAAAACCTTTAAAGAGCAGTTTGGCTGTGAAACCATTCATGCCTGGGGCATGACGGAAACCAGCCCGCTCGGCTCCGCCTGCCAGTTCAAAGCCAAGCATCAGCATCTATCGGATGCAGAGCAGCTGCAGATCCGCCTGTCGCAAGGCCGGCCGCCATTCGGCGTTGACCTGCGCATTACAGATGAGGAAAAAGGCACGCATGAACTGGGGCGCGATGGCCAGACTTCAGGCAATTTGCAAATCAAGGGCCACTGGATTATCAGCAATTACTTCGGCAAAGCCGCGTCAGCCTTAACTGCTGACGGCTGGTTTGATACCGGCGACATTGCCACCCTGAATGAAGACGGCTTCTTAAAAATCAGAGACCGCTCCAAAGACCTGATTAAGTCCGGCGGCGAATGGATTTCCTCGGTCGAGCTGGAAAATTTAGCCATGGGCCATCCTAAAATTGCCATGGCTGCGGTCATCGCCGCAGTTCATCCGAAATGGGATGAGCGCCCGGTGCTGATTGCGGTGAAGAAGCCTGAAGCAGAACTGTCTGAAGCTGAAATTTTAGACTACTATGCCGATAAAGTCGCGAAATGGCAGATTCCGGACAAAGTAATTTTTGTTGACAGCATTCCCTTAAGCGGCACCGGAAAAATGCTGAAAAAAGACCTGCGCGAGCTGTACGGCAATGCGCTGCTGGAAAGCTGAGCGCAATAACTTCAGGCACGCAGGCAAAGGCCGGTTCAACTTTTGAATCGGCCTTTTTGCTGGAGGCAGGCAGCAGCGCAGAACTTAAGGCTAATTGCACATTCATAAAAAATGCTTGGCTGAAGCATAACGATTAAGATGCCTTAAACCGCTTAATCTGCTCGAAAAATTTGAATAAAAAGCGTAGATTAAGCATCTCATCATCTGCAGTTTTTTGGATTGGCCATGTTCTCAAGCTGGATTCTTTTTACGCTCATGGCGGCCTTCATGCAGTCATGGCGCAATGCATTTCAGAAACAGCTGAGCGCCACAGTCGATGTCTACGGCGTGACGCTGGCGCGCTTTCTTTTTGCTCTGCCGTTTGCGCTGCTGTACATCACCTGGCTGTATCATCAGCAGGACATTCCTGTAAAAGTGCAGTTCACGGATAAATTCTGGCTGTATGTGGTGATTGCCGGTTCAAGCCAGATTTTAGCCACCATTCTGATGGTGCTGCTGTTCAAGCAGAAAAACTACGCGATAGGCGTGGGGCTGGCCAAAAGTGAAGCGATTTTAGCCGCGCTGG
The DNA here is from genome assembly GCF_036659555.1 of Acinetobacter sp. Lineage (GTDB taxonomy): Bacteria > Pseudomonadota > Gammaproteobacteria > Pseudomonadales > Moraxellaceae > Acinetobacter. The sequence goes on along the minus strand of NZ_JAVXCI010000018.1, from coordinate 15,891 downwards.
TTGGCGTAATGCTGCTGCAGGAGCACTTAACGCTTCTTGGCTGGGCCGGAGTCGCCATTGGCGCCGCCGCCGTGTTTTTATTAAGCAAAGGCGGACAGCTGCAGCAGCTGTCGCTGCCGACACTGGCGATTGGAATCGGCAGCGGGCTAAGCTTTGCCATTACTTCACTGCTGGTGCGGGAAGCCAGTCTGGAATTAACCCATTTGCCGTTTCTGCACCGGGCGGCCTGGGTGCTGCTGTGCGTGATTGCGTTTCAATGCATAACCATGCTGCTGTACCTGCTGATTTTCAGCCGCAAAACCCTGCAGGCCATGCGGCGCCGGATTGGCCTGACATTCAGAGTCAGCGTCTGCAGTTTTCTGGCATCTTTAGGCTGGTTTAGCGCCATGAGCATGCAGTCTGTAGCGATTGTAAAAACCTTGGGCCAAATCGAAATTTTATTCAGCCTGCTGATTTCAGCGTATTTTTTTAAAGAAAAACTGGCCCGTTCCGATCACTGGGGGCTGCTGCTGGTGGTTACCGCCGCCATTATGGTGATTTGGGCCTAAGCGCAGCCTTAAGAAATATCAGCAAAGGCCTGCATGCGCCAGACTGCAGGCTGGACAAAAAATATATGGATAAATAATTTATCTCCCATTCAGCTTCAACTGCAGGTATTATTTCGATCATAATATCTGTATAGAAAAACTGTTGAGAGACACATGGCAACGAATGCTTATCAAAATTTTTACAGAAAATTCACAAAGAAAGTTTTAGATAAAATTGTCAGCCCGCAGGTTTTGGGCGATACGCAGGTTCTGGAAAGCAAATTAAATATTGAAAATCCTGATCGGCATCCTATCTGCTACGTCATTCAGGATGACTCAACCTCAAATAAAGTGCTGATTGATAATGAAACGGAAAAGCGCCATTTAAGCTCAGCTTTTGCGCCTTTGAGCTTTGGCGCTTATCAGGAGGATGATTCTTTCCTGACCCTCGAAGCCAGCAAAAAAAACGCCTCTTCGTTCTATCCGGATAAGCTGATCCGCCTGGTGGAGCATTTGCTCAGGCATCCCGAGGCCGATGTGCTCTTGGTGCCGGTGACTGTGCTGTGGGGGCGCGCGCCGGAAAATGAAGACAGCTGGTATAAGGCGCTGATGGCGGATGCATGGACCAAGCCGACAGGCATCAAGCAGGCGTTAAACATTACGCTGTACGGCCGTGAAAACTTCATTGAGTTTCATCAGGCGGTTTCGCTGCGCCAGCTGATTCAGACCGCAACGGAAGTGACGCCGAACTTTTCTCCGGCGCACTATGTTGTCACTGAACTGAATACTTTATTCAACCAGTATAAAGAAGCGATTTTAGGGCCGGACTTGTCAGACCGGCGCAACGTCATCAACAAGCTGATGATGACCGATGCGGTGAAAGAGGCGATTTTAACCGAGAGCATTCATAAAAAAATCAGCATCAGCGAAGCGGAAAATCTGGCGAAAAGCTATCTGGATGAAATTGTTTCAGACTTTTCCTATTCAACCATCCGCTTTGCCGACATTGCCTTAACCAAGCTTTGGACACAGCTGTATGACGGCATTGAAGTGCATAATTTTGACATGGTGCGCGAACTGTCCAAAGACTATGAGCTGGTTTATACGCCGTGCCACCGCAGCCATATTGACTACCTGCTGCTGTCCTTTGTGATTCACCGGCGCGGCTTGATGGTGCCGCATATTGCAGCCGGCATTAACCTGAACCTGCCGGCAGTCGGGCAGATCATGCGCGGCGCAGGGGCGTACTTTATCCGCCGCAGCTTCAGCGGCAATGCCCTGTACACGGCGGTATTCAAGGAGTATGTGCACAGCCTGCTCAGCCGCAATACGCCTTTGGAATACTTTGTTGAGGGCGGGCGATCGCGCACCGGCCTGCTGCTGCCTGCGAAAAAAGGCATGCTGGCTATGACCATTCAGAGCCATTTGCGCGGCAACAGCAAGCCGATTGCCTTTATTCCGACTTATTTCGGCTATGAAAAGCTGCTGGAAGGCGCTTCGTATATCAAAGAATTGGGCGGCCAAAAGAAGCAGGCGGAATCCTTATTCGGCTTGCTGAAATCCATTCAGAAAATTGAAAAAGTCTTTGGCATGGTGCATGTCAACTTTGGCGAGCCGGTATTTCTGGATGACCTGCTCAAGCAGAATCATGCGCCGGAACATGTCGGGCTGCATGAGGAATTGCCGGCTGCCGTCAAGGAAACGGTCAGCGCGGTGGCGGAAGATATTCTGGAAAATATCAATAAAGCCGTGGTGATTAACCCGGTCAGCTTAATTTCACTGGTGCTGCTGAATGCGCCAACCCATTCGCTGGCTGAACGTGATGTGCTGCAGCGCCTGGAGCAGTTCCGCAGTTTCTTAAAGCAGAACCGCTATGATGCGCGCATGCAGATCACCGGCTTGTCCAGTCATGAAATTATTCAATATGCAGTGAAGCTGAAGCAGATTGAATTTATTGAACATGATAATGAGCGCTGGGTGAAAGTCTGTGAAACGCAGGACGCTTTGCTCAAATACTTCAGCAATAATATTCTGCATACCTTTATTTTAGCAGCCTTGGTTGCGCATCTGCTGCAAGCGCAGCTGGCGGAGGGCAATGCTGAAATTGACGCCGCTGAGCTGAAATCGCAGGCCCTGCAGGCGTATCCAGAGCTTAAAAAGCAGTTTTTCTTAAAATGGCCGGAAGCTGAACTGCCCGCAGAAATTGACCGCGCGCTTGCCTATTTTGAAGCGGAGCAGGCTGTGCAGCTTCAGGAGCAGCGCATTTACGTGACTGCTGCGGATGAGCATTTGAAGCTTCTGGCGGCTTTTGCGGATTTGTATGCGCTGAACCTAAAGGCGGCATAGCATTTTAATTTAAGCTTGCTGTTAAAGATGGCAGCAAGCTTAGCGTTTTATGCAAGTGCGTATGCGCCATCTGCAGGATTGATTTGAGGCAAGTCATACAGGTCATAAAATCAGGCCTGTATTAGGACGGGTCTTCATCCATCGCATTAGAATAGAACTTCACCCCGAGCTTAATCCGGTCGCGCCCATTGCCCATGCGCCAGCGGTTGGTGTCGCGCAGCGAATAGACGCAGCCGCAGTATTCCTGCTGATAGAATTCTTCCCGCTTGCTGATTTCAATCATGCGGTGCGCGCCGCCGCTTTTGCGCCAGTTGTAGTCCCAATACTGAATATCCGGATAATGCGCAGCTGACCGCAGGCCGCAGCCGTTAATCTGCTTCATGTCTTTCCAGCGGGAAATGCCCAATGAGCTGCTGATTAAGCTGAAGCCGTGCTCATGGGCGTATAAAGCCGTGCGCTCAAAGCGCATGTCAAAACACATGGTGCAGCGGATGCCTTTTTCAGGCTCATTTTCCATGCCTTTAGCGCGCTCAAACCAGTTGTCGGTATCATAATCGCAGTCAATAAAGGGAATATTATGCTTCTCGGCAAAGCGGATGTTTTCTTCCTTGCGGATCAGATACTCTTTGACCGGATGAATATTCGGATTATAAAAAAAGATTGAGAAGTCGATGCTGGAATGAATTAATGCTTCCATCACCTCGCCGGAACAGGGCGCGCAGCATGAATGCAGCAGCAGTTTATCGTGCCCTTTCGGCAGGCTTAAGGTTTGGCGCGCAATGTCGGTCATCAGGTCTCTTAAAGCAGTTGCAGTGCCGGCATTTTAAGTTTTAAAGCAGATAAAATATTGATGAATAAGATGAATTATTCTTAGCTTGGCGTGAATGGAATTCATGTTGTTTAAAAGTAAATAGAAAACAATGGTTTAATTAATTTTGGATTGGAGTGCGCGGAGCTGAATGGCTTGCGCCGTACATTGCATGCAGGCTTCTGCGCTGAAGCTGAACTATTTTGAAGGCTTTTGAAAAAATTTAGGATGAGGGGGGAAATAAACCTCTCCCTAGCCCTCTCCTTGAAAAGGAGAGGGAATTTCCATTGTGAATTAAATATTACTTAAAAAATGAATGATGAAAGAAGTTGATTATCTTAAGAAATAAAATATAAACAGCAGGATGCTTCCCAGAACAATTCTGTACCAGGCAAAGACCCTTAAGGTGTGCTTCTCTACAAATTTGACCAATGCTTTCACCACAAAAAACGCCGCGATGAATGCCGCCACAAATCCTACGGAAATATTCAGCAGATTGTCCGCCGTGAGCACATCCGCATTGCGGAACAGGTCATAAGTCGCGGCGCCGAGCATGGTCGGCATGGCAAGGAAGAAGGAAAATTCGGTGGCGGCTTTCCTTGACAGGCCTGACAGCATGCCGCCGATAATGGTTGCGCCGGAGCGCGATGTGCCCGGAATCATCGCCGTGCATTGCGCCAGCCCCACAATAATCGCCTGCTTGATGCTGATATCCGTCGCTTCCAGCGTTTTCGGCACAGGCTGCCGGGCCTCAACCGCAAAAATAACCAGCCCGCCTAAAATTAAAGCGCATGCCACAACAATCGGGCTGAATAAAACCTGCTTAATGAAATCGACCGCTAAAATGCCGATAACAACCGCGGGAATAAACGCGATCAGCACATTCAGGGCAAAGCGCCGGGCATGCGCATCGCCGGAAAAAAAGCCTTTGACCAGGTGAATGATTTTCTGCCTATACAGCCAGCACACCGCCAATATGGCGCCAAGCTGAATGACCACTTCAAAAACGCGTCCGTCATCCGACTTGAAATCAATCAAGTGGCCGAAAAGAATCAGATGGCCGGTGCTTGAAATGGGCAGGAACTCGGTCAGCCCTTCAATGAAGCCCAGAAACAGCGCTTTAAACAGCTCTAAATTTTCCATAAATAAAACACGTTAAGGTGTGTAAAAATTAGGATCTTTTTTAACTGATTTCAGGAAAATTAGAAATAAAGAAATTTCTTTTTTTTACGGAAATTTTACGCGTGGCCCATGCAGTGAAATAGAGAGTTTACGGCCAATTTTCAGATACTGGACAGCGGAATATCCCCGATGTCTAGGATTGAAAAACATGGCTGCTATAGAAAGAGCCTCACTGTATGTTAAGCATTGCTCAAATTTAAAAAACTGCAAGACTCAAAATAACCCTCACTCAAATGCCGGCGCTTCTGTTTCAGGAGAACTGCCATGCTAGAGTTTATTCTGCTTTTGGCCATTGTGGTCATTCTGGCTTATCCATTAGGCAAATATCTGGCGGCTATCATGCAGAACCGCGAGATGAAAATTGACCCGCTGTTCAGCTGGATTGAAAAGCCGATTTACGCCGCTTTAGGCACCAATCCCAAGCAGGGCATGAATGTCAAAACCTATTCCCTCAGCTTCGTCTGCAGCTGCCTTGCCATTGGGCTGGCGACGTGGGTGCTGTTCATGGTGCAGGCATGGCTGCCGCTGAACCCCAATCAGGCGCCGAATATGTCATGGGACTTGGCGCTGCATACCATGATTTCATTTTTAACCAATACCAACCAGCAGCACTATTCGGGTCAGGCGCAGCTTTCCTATCTGTCGCAAATGGCCGGAATTGTGGGCCTGCAGATCATTACCCCGATGATGGGCCTGGCGATGGCGGTTGCCACCGTCCGCGCCTTGTTCTTTAAGCGCTCCAGCCCGCCTGCGGATTTCGCTCAGGCGCAAAGCTTCGCCAGTAAAGTCAAGCAGATCAATGTCGGAAACTATTGGGCGGATGTCATCCGGCCTGCATTCCGCTTCCTGCTGCCGCTGTGCCTGCTGTGGTCAGTCATGCTGACCAGCCAAGGCGTGCCGTCTACGTTTCAAGGCGGCCCTGAAGTGCAGGTGCTTGATCAGACCGCAGAACTGCAGACGCAAAAAATTCCCTTAGGCCCTGTTGCGCCGATGGTCGCCATTAAGCAGCTGGGAAGCAACGGCGGCGGCTGGTACGGCCCGAACAGCAGCGTGCCGCTGGAAAACCCGACACCGCTGTCGAATTTTCTGGAAATGCTGGCCATTCTGCTGATTCCTGTATCGGTAATTTTCATGCTGGGCTTCCTGACCAAGCGCCCGAAATTCGCCGGCCTCGTTTTCGGCTCCATGCTGCTGATGTCGCTCCTGTCTTCAACTGCAGCCGTTTGGTCTGAAAGCCTTTCTGCGGCCTCAGCCCAGCTGACAGCAATGGAAGGCAAGGAAGCCCGTTTCGGCGAGGCCACCTCAGCGGTATGGGCTGCGGTCACGACGCAGGTCAACAATGGCTCGGTCGACATGATGCATGATTCATCTGCGCCATTAACCGGCTTGGTGGCGCTGTCCAATATGCTGATCAATGCGATTTGGGGCGGCATCGGCTGCGGCTTGCTGCAATTCATTATCTATCTGTTTTTGGCCGTGTTTATTGCAGGCTTAATGACCGGGCGCACGCCTGAGCTGTTTGGCCGGAAAATTGAAGCGGGTGAAATCAAGCTGCTGGCTGCGGTGATCCTGATTCAGCCTGCAGTAATTCTTGGCCTGACCTCCATTGCGCTGTTTTTCCCTGAGCTGACCGGAAACAGCAATCCGCAATATCACGCAGTTTCTCAGGTGCTTTATGAATACGTTTCCGCATTTGCCAACAACGGTTCGGGCTTTGAAGGCTTGGCGGACAACACGGTTTGGTGGAATGTGACTTGCAGCCTTGCCTTGCTGTTAGGGCGCTTTCCAACGCTGATTATTCCATTGCTGATTGCGGCCCGTTTGGCGGCCAAGCGTCAGGCGCCGGAAAGCAGCGGCAGCCTGAAAGTTGAAACACCGACATTTGCCTTAACGCTTATTGCGATTGTGGTGATGCTGACCTTGCTGCAATTTATGCCGGTTCTGGTGCTCGGGCCAATTGCAGATCATTTGCTCTTGGCGAAAGGCTAAGGGGGGAAAAACGATGAATCATTCTATACATTCTAAAAACAGCAGCGCTGCAAATAAACCGGCGCACAGCGCTTCAAAGCCCGTATCGACTTGGCTGCAGGGCGAAGCGTGGAAAAACGCATTCATTAAGCTGCAGCCGCAGCATGCGGTCAAAAATCCGGTCATGGCGATCGTCTGGCTGGGTACGGTCATTACCTTGATCAGCACGGTTGCAGGGCAGGCCAATTTAGGCTTTGGCCTGTCTGTCAGCCTGATTCTGTTCATTACCGTGCTGTTTGCCAATTATGCTGAAGCCGTTGCTGAAGCGAAAGGCCGCGGGCAGGCGCTGTCATTGCGTCAGGCCCGTCAGAATCTGACCGCGCGGCGCTTAAGCTCTCAAAATGATCAGGAAGGTGTGCAGATCGCTGCGGCTGCCCTGAAAATGAATGACCTGATTGAAGTCCGCGCCGGCGAACTGATTCCAGCGGACGGCGAAATCATTCAAGGTTTTGCCACCATCAATGAAGCTGCCGTAACAGGAGAGTCGGCGCCTGTGCTGCGCGAAGCCGGAACGGATAAATCGGGCGTGATCGGCGGCACCAAGGTGCTGACTGACCGGATTATTGTGCAGGTGACGGCTGAATCCGGCAACAGCTTTCTTGACCGCATGATTGCGCTGGTTGAAGGCTCCAACCGCCAGAAAACGCCGAATGAAATTGCGCTTGGCATTTTACTGACGGTGATGACGGTGACGTTTATTGCTGTGGTGTTCAGCTTGCCGTTTATCGGGCATTTCCTGAATATCGAAATCAGCCCGATTGTGCTGGTGGCTCTGCTGGTCTGCCTGATTCCAACCACCATTGGCGGCCTGCTGCCGGCCATCGGCATCGCTGGGATGAACCGCGCCTTAAAAGCCAATGTCATTGCAAAATCAGGCAAAGCGGTTGAAGTGGCTGGAGATGTTGACGTGCTGCTGCTGGATAAAACCGGCACTATTACCTACGGCGACCGCCAGGCCACGGCGTTTTATCCGCTGGCCGGCGTGACGGACGCTGAACTGCGTCAGGCGGCGGTATTGACCTCGCTGGCTGATCCGACGCCGGAAGGCAAGTCTGTGCTGGCGCTGGCCAAAGAGCAGGGCGAAAAAGTCCTTGAGCCGGAGCAGGCTGAATTCATCGCCTTTAACGCCTCTGCGCGCATTTCCGGGATTAATCTGCCGGATGGACGGAAAGTCCGCAAGGGCGCGCTGGATGCCATTCTGAAATTTTCGGCACAATGCATTGAAAATCATAGTGAATTGAAAACCCGCGTGGCGCAGGTGGCGTCTAAGGGCGCAACGCCGCTGGTGGTTGCGCAAGATCAGAACATTTTAGGCGTGATTGAGCTTTCCGACGTGATTAAGCAGGGCATTAAGGAGAAATTCGCCCGGCTGCGCGAAATGGGCATTAAAACCGTGATGGTGACCGGAGATAATCCCTTAACCGCCGCCGCGATCGCTGCTGAAGCGGGAGTGGATGACTATATCGCTGAAGCGCGCCCTGAAGACAAGCTGGCCTGCATCCGCAAGGAACAGGATAAGGGGCATTTAGTCGCAATGGTCGGTGACGGCACCAATGATGCGCCGGCATTGGCTCAGGCGGATATCGGACTGGCGATGAATTCAGGGACGCAGGCGGCCAAGGAAGCCGGCAATATGGTGGATCTGGACTCAGACCCGACCAAACTGCTGGCGGTGGTGGAAATTGGCAAGCAGCAGCTGATTACCCGCGGCGCTTTGACCACCTTCTCGCTTGCCAACGATGTGTCTAAGTACTTTGCAATTTTGCCGGCTTTGTTTGTCGCCGCCATTCCGCAAATGGATGCTTTAAATGTGATGCAGCTGGGCAGTTCTGAAAGCGCGATTCTTTCCGCATTGATTTTCAATGCCGTCATTATCCCGCTGCTGATTCCGATTGCTTTGCGCGGCGTGAAATTCAAGCCTTCAACCTCAACCCAGCTGCTGCGCCGCAACATGCTGATTTACGGCGCCGGCGGCGTGCTGCTGCCCTTTGCAGCCATCAAAGCCATTGATTTAGTCATCAGCCAATTTATGATTGTCTAAGGTGTATGAAATGAATATTGAAAATAACCGGCTGATTCAGCCTTCTGCAGCCTCACTGGCCAGAGCGTCGCTTGGCTTGACAGCCGTTGCTTTGGGGCTGTGCGGTTTCCTCTACAGTTCCGCAGCGGCCGGCCTTGGGCAGATGCTGTTTCCAGATCAGGCCAATGGCAGCATGATTGTTGAAAATGATAGAATTTTAGGCTCAAGCTTAGTGGCGCAGCCCTTTGTGCAGGCCAAATATTTCCATCCGCGCCCATCGGCAGCCAATTATGATCCGATGGCCATGGCCGGCAGCAATCTGGCCAGAACCAATCCTGAGCTGCATAAAGCGGTTGAGGAGCGCCTGAACAGCATTGCTGCGCAAGAGCAGGTTGCCAAAGAGCAGATTCCTGCAGATTTAGTGACAGCGTCCGGCAGCGGCATTGATCCTGAAATCAGCGCGGCGGCTGCGCTGATTCAGGTGCGGCGCGTGGCTGAAGCAAGGCATCTGCCTGAGCAGGAGGTGCTGGATTTGGTGCAGCAGCAGACCATTCAGCCAGTCTGGGGTGTTTTAGGCAAGGCAAGGGTCAATGTGCTGGAGCTGAATCTGGCCTTGGACCGCATGCAGTAAACGCCTGCGCGCATTGCTCATCCCGCTGGGCCTATGCAGGGCTGGGTTTGGGCAATGCAGAATTTTCCGCCCGTTTCAGGCTGCTGAAACTGGCGGCTTGACAGGCAGCCAGCGCCGGCTGGGCTGAATTTGAGGGCATTTGCCTTCAGCTTCCAGTCCAGCCGGCTGCGGCGCATTGGAAATCGCTGTATGGATATCACCAAAATGAAGCTATTATGAGCGAAAACAGAAATAACAAAGCGGATGTGCTGCTGCAGCATACCCAGCGCTACCAGTCCGGGCGCTTGACCATATTTTTGGGCGCAGCGCCGGGCGTAGGCAAGACCTTTGCCATGCTGGCCCGGGCGCATGAGCTTTCCCTGCAGGGCAAGGACATTATCATCGGCTATGTTGAAACCCATGGCCGCGCGGAAACAGAAAACCTGCTTGCCGGCCTGCGCCTGATTCCCAGAAAAGTCATTGAATATCAGGGGCAGCATTTAGAAGAAATGGATTTGGATGCGGTGCTTGAGCAAAGGCCTGCAATTGTGCTGGTGGATGAATTCGCGCACACCAATATGCCGGGCAGCCGGCATGAAAAACGCTGGCAGGATATTAATGAACTGCTGGATGCCGGCATTGATGTCTTCACCACCATGAACATTCAGCATCTGGAAAGCCTGAATGATGTCATCCGGCAGATTACCGGCATCCGGGTTGCTGAAACCGTTCCAGACCGCGTTTTTGAGCGGATCCGCGATATCCGCCTGATTGACCTGCCCGTCAATGAGCTGCTGGAAAGGCTGGGACAGGGCAAAGTCTATATGCCTGAGCATGCGCAGCAGGCCTTGCAGTCGTTTTTCAGCGGCTCCAACTTAACTGCGCTGCGTGAGCTCGCCATGCAGACCGCAGCCAGCCACGTTGATGCCAATGTGCGGGAAAATTTCGCGGTGCAGGGACTTGCGCCCATACCGTTAAGAAATCATATTTTAATTCTGATTGATGGCCACGGCCATTCTGAAGCTTTGGTGCGGGCGGGCTGCCGCATTGCCGAAAACCGCCTGGCGAATTGGACTGTGGCGGCATTTTCCAATGACGCTGCGCTGCCGGAAAAAAGCGGCAGCGCAGCGCGCCGTGAAATAGAGCGGGCGCTGAATTTAACCCGCCAGCTGGGGGGCATGACGGAAACCCTGTACGGCAGGCAGCATGCCAAAGCGCTGTACAATTATGTGCTGGAGCGTGGCATTTCCACATTGGTTCTGGCGCAGGACCCTGAAAAGCCCCGCATATTCAGCTTAAAGCCCAGCCTGATTCAGCAGCTGCTGGGCTATCAGCCGAATTTTGAATTAAGCATCGTACCGATTGTTTTAGACAAGCCGTCGCTGCACCGCCTGCTGCAGAAAAGCGCGGTTTTAAACTTGCGGGAGCTGCGTTATGTTGCTGCCACAACCGTCATCAGTGTTGTTCTGGCCGGCTTAGGGGAAAAATACTTAGGCATTGAAGAACTGTCGATCATTTTCATTACTGCGGTGGTGTTTGTCGCATCGAAAACCCGGATGGCCGCCGCGGTATTTTCCGCAATTTTATTCTTCCTTGCCTATAATTTCTTTTTTATTCCCCCGCGCTTCACTTTTCAAATTTCAGCGCATCAGGGCGTTGTGACTGTCATCGCGTTTTTAGGGGCAGCGCTGATCGCCAGCCGCCTGGCGTCAAAACTCAGCGAGCAGGTCACTGCATTAAGGGCAGCCAACAGCTATAACAGCATCATGCAGGATTTAGGGCAGAAACTTTCCGCGGCTGTAGATTTAACTCAAATTCAGGAAATTGCCGTTAAATCTCTGGAACAGAACCTCAAAGCTGAAACTTGGCTGTATTTGCCGGAAGACCCGGCACAGCCGATGACTGACGGCAGCGCTGCGCTCAGCGGAAAAGAGCGGATATCGGCGGACTGGAGCTATAAAAACCTGCAGCCGTCCGGCCGCTTTACCCAGACGCTGACCGAAAGCGACTGGTGGTTTTTGCCGGTGCTGGCCTCCAAACAGTGCCTGGGCGTCATCGGGCTGAAATTTCCCGAGCATTTAAAGCTGCTGCAGACTGAACAGAAAAGGCTGGCGGAGGCGATGATTGAGTACATTGCGCAGGCGCTTTCGCGCGCGCAGCTGAGCAAAGCGCTGGAAATTGCCAATGTCAGTTCCGAAACGGAAAAGCTGCGCTCGGCCTTATTGTCCTCAGTTTCGCATGACTTGCGTTCCCCGCTGGCTTCAATGATTGGCGCGGCCGACACGCTGAGCAGCTACCGCCATGCGATGGATGAAAAGGATCAGGACAGCCTGCTGGAAGCCATCCGCTTGGAAGGCGAACGGCTGGACCGCTATATCCAGAACTTGCTGGATATGACCCGCTTAGGGCATGATGGGCTTAGCCTCAAGCGCGACTGGATTGGCGTGGATGAGCTGATCGGCTCAGCCGTGCGCCGCCTCAAGCGCTATATGCCGAAAGCGCAGGTCACGGTGCATCTGCCTGAAGCTGCGCCCAGCCTGTATGTGCATGCGGCCCTGATTGAGCAGGCGGTGTTCAATGTGCTGGAAAACGCGGCCAAGTTTTCTCCGGAGCATCTGCCTGTCACGGTTGATGTCGCCGAAATGGACAGCGCGCAGATCGAAATCGCCATCAGCGATCAGGGCCAGGGCATACCGGAAGATGAGCGCAGCCGCATCTTTGATATGTTCTATACCATGGAGCGCGGCGACCGCGGCCAGTACGGCACCGGCTTAGGGCTGACCATTGTTAAAGCCATTGTCGGCGCGCATATGGGGCAAATTTCCGCTTCTTCCGGAAAAAACGGCAAGGGAACATGCATCCGCATTGTTCTGCCTATTCAGCAAAACAGCTAAGGAAACCGCATGTCCGACCCAGCTTCTGTAAACGCCAGCGCCATGACCAATGTGCTGGTGATTGATGATGAACCGCAGATCCGCAAATTTCTGGATATCGCCCTGCGGGCGCAGGGCTACAAGGTTCTGCTGGCCGAAAATGGTGAAAAAGGCCTTGAGCTGCTGGCTTTGCAGGGGGCGGATCTGGTCATTCTGGATTTGGGGCTGCCGGATCTGGATGGAGCCGAAGTGCTGACGGAGCTGCGCATTTGGTCCCGCGTGCCAGTCATTGTCTTATCTGTCCGTTCAAATGAAGAAGAAAAAGTCAAGCTGCTGGATGCCGGCGCAAATGATTATGTCACCAAGCCTTTTAGCGTGCAGGAATTGATGGCGCGCATCCGCGCGCTGCTGCGCCAGCATCAGCATGCGGCTGTGGAATCGGCGGTTTTTGATGACGGCGCGCTGAAAATTGACTTCGCGCGGCGCCAGGTCTTTCTGCAGCAGCAGCTGATTGCATTAACCCGCAAGGAATACCAGCTGCTGAGCCTGCTGGCACTGCACAAAGGCCAGCTGATCACGCAGCCGCAGATTTTGAAGGATTTGTGGGGGCCGACGCATCAGGAAGATACGCATTATCTCAGAATTTTGGTTGCGAAACTGCGGAACAAGCTGAATGATGACGCCTTGCAGCCGAAATACATCATTACCGAGCCGGGGGTTGGCCTGCGCTTTCTGCCCTCAGCTGCCAGCGCATAACCTCAGGCTTTTCAGCTGAGCTGTTTCGTCAGTTCAGAACGCGGTAGGCGCTGAAAAGGCAGGTGATGAGCAGTGAAACAAGAATGTACAGCATATATTCGCTGCTTCCTGCGCCTGCTTCTTGCAGCCGGTAGCGGTGAATGATAAACAGCAGCGCAAATATGCCGATGATATACAGCATGGCCAATCCCTCAGTTTTGCATGCGGGCAGCGCGCAGGCGCTGAGTCAGGCCTGTCAGCGGATGCAGTTCCGCCCCTCATTTTTAGCCTGATACAGCCGGTTGTCTGCATGCTTGAATACTTCCTTAATGTGTTCGGAATCATGCGGCCAAAATGCGATGCCGATTGAAATGGTTACCGGAGGCAGGCCGTTGGTGGGGCTTTGCTCTACGGTTTTGCGCAGCCTTTCAGCAGCATTGAATACCGCGTCCCGGTCTGCTGTGCTCATCAGCACGGCAAATTCTTCACCGCCCATCCGGCAGCAGATATCATTATCTCTGAAATTGCTTTTCATATGGCCGGCTAAGTTTTTCAGTACCGCATCGCCCTGATCATGGCCGTAAGTGTCATTAACCCGCTTGAATAAATCGATGTCTATGAGCAGCACGGCAAATTCAGTCCGCATGGTCTGCAGCTCTTCCAAAAACAGCTGCATGCCGCGCCGGTTATGCAGCCCGGTAAGCGGGTCGGTGTTGATGTGCAGATTCAATTCGGAAATTTTATCTTTAAAGCGCTTAGAGCTGAACAGCAGCGCCGTGCGGAAGCGCATGACTTCAAAATACCACGGATCAATTGCCTGAATCTGCTGTTCAATTTCAGGCTTGGTCAGCATGCCGGCCATTTGCGCCAGCCCATGCAGCGGAGAGGAGATGTAGCGCGCAATCCTCCAGATCACCAGGAACATCATTAAATAAAAAACAAAAATTCCGACCGCAGCTTTGAAAATAATCGCATTCGCCTGTTCAAACAGCTCTTCGGTCGGCTGCTGCGCAACCACAATCCAGTTCACGCTGGGAATATAGGCAAAACCGGCCAAATTCTTAATGCCTTGGCTGTTGGTCAGCTGCACATTGCCTTGCTTCTGCAGCAGCATAAAATCAAGCCCATTATTATTCTTTATGGTTTCGCCAATCCGCTTTTTGTCCGGGTGATAGATAATCCTATTTTTCTGATCAATCACATACATATAGCTTTTTTTATAGGAATATGAGGTTGATAAAATCTCGCTGATGACATTTTTTTTATGCAGGTAAATTGAACCGGTGATCATGCCTAAATAATGCCTGTCCGGGCTGAAAACCGGCTGCGACATTAACACCAGCAGATTTTTGGAGGTGGCTTGATACGGCGGGGAAATATAGGTTTTTTTCAGCCTTAATGATTCAGTAATGCCCAGCGTTGTATAGGGGGTGGTGGTGCTCAGCTTTAAAGTTTTGGGTTCAAAACACTGCATCTGCGCAGCGCTGTCAATCACAGTCACCGAGTTAAAGTTATTGGACTGATATTTCAGGCGGTGCACTTCGCTCCGCAGCAGCTTTTTATCCGCAAAGTCCTGCCCGATAATCGCCGCGCTGTACTTCAGCTCCTGCAGCATATTCTCGAAATACTGATCCGTGCTTAAGGCAACTTTAGATGCATATTTTTGATTTACAGAAAGGGAGCTCTCAATCAATTGCGCTTTGATTAAATAATTCAATATAAAAATTGAGCTGATAAATAAGCAGGAAACACATAAAATTATTAAAATTAATATGAGCCTTTGCAGATCTAATTTCAATAATAAAGCAACCCGTTTCAAATGCTGCATTCTCCCATAAATTATCTTATTGGCTGAAGCCCAATAATGATGTTCGATTTATTTATAATGCAGGCAGCCGATGCAGCGCAGCAGTTTTTCCAGCAATATTAATATTTTGCAGAAGCAAAACAGATCCTCATTATTAACTCCATCAGCATATGAATATTAATCCAGCCGGCTGTTCAGGCTGAAACCCAGCAGCAGCTGAGGGCCATGCGGGCCAAGGTTTTGGGCATATTATGCGCAGAATTAATGCCTGCCTGAAACCTGAATTTATAATTAACCGCGAATATAAGTTTAGCTAAAGTTAATAAACCTATACTGTGCAGTTAACAGTTTCCAGCGCAATGAACCGGCTTGAAAAGCCCGATTATAAAAATGCGGCGGAATAAAGTAAATCCCCCTGCGCGGAGATTTACAATATATTCAGCCTGCGCCGGAATATACAGCCTGTGCTATTAAATCCATATATTTTTTATGTATTTATATGTATATACTGGATTGAAAGTTAATCCTTTTCCGCTGCTGTTTTGGATAATCCTGTCGCATTTATACTGCATTAGCTCGCCTGCATCACGCTTAAAATTCTAAAATGGCAATGCAAATTTTATGCCATGAAATCAGGAGGCCGCTGAAAGCAGCGTCCTGAATTTCCGCTTAATCCGTTCTTATTTTAAGCATTTTCCATAAATAGGCTGAAAACGCAGACAAAAGTTATCAACTGCGCAAAATCACTCTATAATACGGCCCATCACTGCTGGGGCCAGCCGCTGTGCGAACAGCATTCATGGCTCCGGCCGCTCCCTTTTTTAAGTCAATTTCTTATCCGCGATTCGGCTTATAGATCATATTTGAAATTTTATGTGTCCGTGCCGGCACATAAGACTATTTAGGTGCCTGCATGGAAATCAAGGTTAATTATCTCGACAACCTTCGACAAGAA
>NZ_JAVXCI010000017.1:0-36857 GCF_036659555.1 Acinetobacter sp. | reverse complement strand
AACAGGTTTCGCGGATGACAAATGCTTTTGGTTCTTTTGGCGAAACAAAAGAACCAAACGAACTCCCAAAATTCGATTTAAAAACGGTAAGACTCCGCCGTGAATAGTCCAAAAGGTGAAGAAGTTTACGGCGAAACTCCTTAACTGATTAGCATTAGCAGGCTGAAGCGAAGATCAGGAGAGAAGCTTCAGCTTAACTTACAGCGCCGGCATTAAATCGCCTGAATTTGCGCCATGGCATCCGCCAGCGCTTTATCTTTCAGCTCAGCGCCCATATTGACGCCTTCAGCGCGGATGATTTCCACATCACTCACGCCGGTAAAGCCAAATACGGTTTGCAGCAGGCCTTCCTGAAAATCGGCCGGGCTGTCTGCGCCGTAAACGCCGCCGCGGCTGCTGGCGATATAGGCTTTTTTATTTCCGGCCAGGCCCACAGGGCCATTTTCGGTGTATTTAAAGGTTTTGCCGGCAACGCTGATGCGGTCAATCCACGCCTTCAGCGCGGAAGACAGGCCGAAGTTGTACATGGCGGCGCCCACCACCACGACATCGGCATCCAGATACTGCTGCAGGATTTTTTCGCCTAAAGCGGCCTGCTCGGCATCCTGCCCCATCAGGATTTCAGCCGTTAAATGCGGAATCGGCTGCTGCGCCAAATCCAGATAGTCCACTTGCGCACCAGCATGCTTAGCCGTGAGCTGCGCAACAATCGCCTGGCTGAGCTGGCGTGAAACTGAAGCGCCGCCCATGATGCTGGAGTCAATATGTAAAACTTTCATGATGAAACTCTATTGCTGTCATTGCTTGATTAAGCGCAGTCTACAAAATTGCGGAAATGAAAGAATCATCAGCGTCAAAACACACTGTTTTAAATATGCAACAATGCCGCGCGCCACCCATTCCAAAACAGAATGCGGCTAAAAAACAGCCATTATCAAGCCTGCAAAAGCGTGCTATTTTATTTTTAAAAGGACTTGCGGTCTGCGCCAGCGCCAAGAAAAAAAACCGCAAATAGCATAAAAGGCAGGCTTTAACCCATGAAGATAATGCCCCCGCTGCGCAAGGCTGCACTGAAGCAAAAAATCGCCAAATATCTGCTGGAAGATGAAGCGGTGGTCAACTGGAGTATCGTCAAAAAATGCATGCTGATGCTGACTCTTGCGGCGGCCGTTCTTCTCAGCAGAATCCTCTGGAAAGCCTATGTGCTGCTGTCGCCTGAGCTCTGGCAATGGGTCAATGTCCCGCTGCTGAAATCCCAGCTGGCGCTGAATGCGCTGTCCTTCCTGCTGCTGCTTGCACTGCTCCGGCTCTGCCATGCCGGGCAGCGCCGGCGCTGGGTTCAGCTCGCGCTGCCGTTTTTATCGGTCGGCCTGTTTGTCATCTCGCTGTGCCGCGAAGGCTATTTAATCGGCATCCTCAGTCCCGCCGCCATGATTTCCTACGTCAGCCTGGCCGCAGTCGGGCTGGTGCTGCTGCCGCGCAGCATCGTCTACAGCGCCTTTATTCCCGTCACGCTGTACTTAGCCGGCTGCGCGTATTTAAGTTATGCCAATGCTGTGCCCTACGCCCCGCTTTTTCATCTGGACAGCCGCAGCTATTCCAATGCGTTCTGGCTGCTGTCCATGCTGTGGTTTATTGCGCCGATCCTATTCACCTGCCTGGCGCTGCTTGAAATCCTGCTGAGCCAGTGGCGCCACCGCGAACAGCTGATTCAGGAGCTCAGCCAAACTGACCCGCTGACCAGCCTGTTCAACCGGCGCAGCATCAATCAGCGCCTGGAGCATCTGCACCAGAATGCAGGCGCGGGCTATGCGCTGGTGCTGCTGGATCTGGACCATTTTAAGCAGATTAATGACCGGCATGGGCACAATAAAGGCGATGAAGCCCTAATTAAGGTCAGCGCAATTCTGCGCCAGAATCTGCGCAGCAGCGATGCGGCCGGCCGTTTTGGCGGTGAAGAATTCATCCTGATTCTGCATGAGTCGGCGCTGGATCAGGCGCTGCAGGCGGCTGAACGCTGCCGCTCAGCGATTCAGCAGATGGAACTGCTGGGGGACGACGGCCATCCGATTCAGGTTACCGCCAGTTTCGGCATCGCTGCCTCAAGCCCGGACATGCGCCCGCAGCAGCTGCTGACTCAGGCCGATAAAGCGCTGTATGAGGCCAAGGCCTGCGGGCGCAATTCGGTGCGGGTTTATTTGGCGCAGGCCGCCCGCCCCGCCGCAGGCATTTAAGGCTGCGCTTCATCAAAAGCAAGGCCGAAGGCTTTCAGCAGCTGGAATAGCTTTTAGCGGCCATCACGCATGATTATTTTCCGGAACCTTCAAAGCGCTGCAGCTGCTGCAGCAGTTCGGCTTCAGTAAAGGCGCCGGTGAGGCGCAGCCCGCGGATTTCCTGATGCGCGCCATCCAGAAACAGATAGGTCGGCGGCCCAAGAATCTCCCATTGGCTCAGCAGCGCCTGATGGGCGGCGTCATACTGGCTGAGGTCCAGCTTAATCAGATAATGCGGCGCCAGCGCCTGCTGCACCTGCGCGGATTTTAAAATCCGGTGCTCAATCGGCTGGCAAGCCACGCACCAGTCGGCGTAGACATCAATCACGGCGCTCTGCCCGGCCGGAATCTGCGCCAGCAGCTGCCGGAATTCGTCAGCGGTCCGCGCCTGATGCCAAACCGCCTGAACCGCAGCCTGTTCGCTGAAAAAGCGCTGGCTCTGCTGATACTGGCTGTACGCCAGATACGGCGCCGCCAGGCAGAAGCACAGGATATAAAGCCATTTCAGCTGCCCGCTGCGCCCGAAAATGCGCCGCAGCAGATAGGCTGCGAAACTCAGCTGCAGCGCCAAAGACAGCCACTGCATCCACGCTTCGCTCAGCAGCGGGCGGACAAAATACAGCGCCAGGCCCAGCATGATAAAGGCGAACAGCACCTTAATCTGATTCATCCACTGGCCAGCCTTCGGCAGAATGCGCGCGCCCAGCACGCTGGCCAGCAGCAGCGGCGTGCCCATGCCGAAGCCCAGGGTGAACAGCAGCAGCGCGCCTTGCCATTGGCTCTGGGTTTGCGAAATAAACAGCAGCGCGCCCGCCAGCGGCGCGGTCATGCAGGGGCCAACCAGCAGGGCGGAAATCATGCCCATCACCGCGGCGCCCGCCAGGCTGCCGCCTTTCTGCACCGACTGCACGCGGTCCAGGCGCTGCACCAGCGCCCGCGGCAGCTTAATTTCAAACAGCCCGAATAAATTCAGCGCAAAAACAACAAACAGCAGGCTGAACGCAATCAGCGTAGACGGCTGCTGCAGCCAGCGCTGAAAATTCAGGCCTGCGGAAGATGCAATCAGGCCCAAGACTGAATAGACCAGCGCCATGCTGCAGACAAAAGTCAGCGCAATCATCCAGGCTTTCATGCCTTTGCTGTCGCGCACAATCAGCGAGGTGAGGATCGGCAGCATCGGCAGCGAACACGGGGTAAAGGCCAGCAGCAGGCCCAGGCCGAAAAACAGCAGCAGGCCGTACAGCAGCGAGCTTTGCGCCAGCGCTGCTGACCAGACCTGATCCTGCGCCGCCGGGCCGGCGGCTGCGGACGGCTGCGCCTCAGCAGCATCACTGGCGCCATCGCGCGGCGCCAAAGCGCTATTCTGCTGGGCGCTGCTGCCGGCTAGATCCAGCAGGCGCTTGGCGGCATGGCCTTGATTCTGCGCGCTGACCAGCCCGCCGGCATCGGTCTGAAAAGTGATGCTTTGCGGCGGATAGCATACCCGGTCCTGCGCGCAGCCCTGCCATGTCACCTGATACTGCTGCGATGCCTGCGTGGGAATATGCAGCTGCAGCTGCTGATAGTACACCTGCACCCGGCCATAATTGTCATCATGCAGCGTTTCCGCTGGCGGCAGCTGCAGCGCGACCGGCTGGCTGCCCTGCCTGACTTCAATTTTATGCCGGTAAAGATAGTAATTCGGCGGCATTTTCCAGCTGAGTTCAGCTTCCTGAGCGCTGCTGGAAATGACCGTCAAGGGAAAAGCTTCTTCTGAAGAAAGCAATGCCGGTTCTGCCTGCAGCGCGGCGCTGAAGGCCAGCGCTGCAGCCATTGCGCCATAAGCGGATATGTTCATGCCGATGGATTCATCCTGAGAAAATCAAATGCGGGGCAAGCGGTTAGAATAAATATGAGATGCCCAGCCCGGACTGATAGCTTTTATTTTTGCCGTTCAAGTCCAGGGCAATGCCGGCATCCAGCTGCATGCGCTGATTCACGGCATAGATTAAGCCGCTGCCCAGCGCATATTGCCTGTCTGCGCTTTCCGCTTTGCGGAACACAAACTCTGAATAGCCGGAAAGCTTGCCGGCAATTTTATATTCGATGGCTGGAATGGCGGAAACCGCCCAATTGCTGTTCTGCGCTTCATAGCGCATGGTAATTGAGGTCGCCAGCAGCTCGCTGTAATCATAAGAAACCGCAGAGCTGAGGCTGTAGATATCATCGCCATTGCTGAAGCCGTCATTGCCGGTGGCCAGAACGGCTTCGGCCAAAAGCGCCATAGACAGCTTGTCATCGTCCAGATTGACGGCTTTTTTCAGTCCGATGCTGACATCGCCCAGGCCGTCCTGTTCCGCGCTGCGCCCGCCGGTTTTGGTTTTAGACCAGGACGGGCCTTGCCAGCCCAGCTGCAGCTCAAGATCTTTGGCCAAGCCGGTGCGCAGCAGCATGTCGCCGTTTAAAGTCAGGCTTTTGGTTTTTTGGCCATTGGCATCCGCGCTTTCCAGATAGGCCGCGCTGGGCAGGCCCTGCTCCCACGCCAGCTGGCCGACTGGGGCAATGCCTGTGCCGAAGCCTGCGCCCGGACGGTCAAATGAAAAATCCGCGGCCAAAGTATATGAGCTGGCGCCGGCCAGCGCAGCGAATCCTAAAGTTTTGAGGGTTGTGCTTACAGTCATGCAGAATCTCTTGTATTAATTAAGCTAATTCTTTTGTCATTTTTGCGCCGCGGCTGCGCAGAAGTTCCAAGGTTTGCTTTTCTTCCTCCAGCGACTCAGACCAGTCAATTTCATCAAAATCGCAGTCAAAGAATAAATCGCTGATGGATGAAAGGATGGTCAGGCCTTCTCCGTCCTTGGTATTCGGATTGACCTTTTCTTCCAGCAGGCGCTTGACCGCCGGCGCGCAGGCGGAGCTGGCGGCGTCCCATAATGGGCCGTACAGCTCTTCCGCATCCCACAGGTGCAGATTCACTTTAGCCTGAATCAGCGCTTCCAGAATTTCCAGATGCACCGCAAGGCGCTCCTGCTTTTGCTGCCCGGATAAAGGCGCCCCGGCTTCATAGGCTTCGCAAATTTCTTCCCACCATTTGAACAGCCCGTCAGACCAGACGGAAACCGCAGGGCCTTTTTCAAAATCAATAAAATTCGGATTCAGGCCTTCCGCTAAAAGAAGCTTGACCTGCGCCAGATTCTGTTCTTCTAAGGCCTGCACAAAAACCTGCTGCTGCGCTGTTAACATGAAGGAAACTCTCTTGAAATTATTATGCTCTATTATGCCGAATAAACTGCTGTTTGTTTTGATGATAATGTAAAGCCGGCGCAATTTTTCCAGCCATAAAAAAAGCCCCGAAGGGCTTTTTTAACGCGGGTGAATCGGCTTATTCTTCTTCATCCGCTTCGGCAAATGCAGGCTGAGCAGCGCGAGGGTTTTCATTTTTCTCAAACACATGCTCCAGGCTGCGTTTCAGGCGTTCAATTGCGCCGTGAATCGCCGTATCAACATTATGGCCTCTGTGGTTTACCACCACAGGCTTTAAGCCGGCCGGGCGCGCTTCGATCATGCACTTGATGTCGTCGCTGCCGCCTTTATCCCCATTTTCATCGCTGAAATGCACCGAAAAGTGAGTAATGCGCTCACTGTGGCGCTGGAATTCCTGATTCAGTTCTGCACGAACGTACTCAATTAAACGGTCACTATTCTGAATGTTCTTATCTGTACGGATTTCAATGTTCATAATATCATCCTCTAACCATCTGGATTATCTACAAAATATTGTGCAAAACTTTCTTATGTCGGCACACTTACACTGGCTGCCTTACGCAGCGCAGAACATCTTCAACTTAGTTTGGAACGCTGTCCTCCACATTGAATAATGAACACTTTACAGCCTGCAGAACTGTGTCCTTATACTTTGAATATCGGGCCTAACTGAAAAATATGCAAGCGCTATTTTTATATTTTTTAAAATCCCATACAAAACTTAAGCATTTATTTGCATTGGCGCCGGCTGGGCAGCTGCAGCGCATCGCCGCCCCGGCAGGCAGGCGCCTGACTTGCGCAGAATACTGCTGTTTTATAATAATTTTTTTAATGAACCATTTTCATCCCGGCTTGAAAGCCGGCTGCCCGCTCCCGCAAAGCAGGCGGATTTTTTGCTCCGCCAGTCATTTTTGACTTTATTTTTGCTAAAGAATCTGTATGCTTTCACTGCTTCTCGGGGGAGACATTTTTCATGAAACTTACACAATTCACAGCTGCCTGCGCATTTGCTTCAGCGGCTGCATTCACGCAGGCCGCGCCAATTTGGCAGGACTTCAGCCTAACTGGCCTTTATGGTGAAAACTATGAGGTGGTTAACGAGCAGCAGTCGACTTTAACTGTTGAATATGCAGCTAAAGTAAAATATGCAGACGTCTTCTTCTTTATGGACCGCATGCGCGGCGGCGATGACAATAAAAGCACCTATTTTGAGCTGGCGCCGCGTTTAAGCCTAGGCGAAATTTCCGGCCAAAAGCTGGCTGCCGGCCCGATTAAAGATGTTTTGATCGCAACCACATGGGAAGGCAACCAAGACGGCTTCGGCAATGACTTTGACAACTTCCTTTACGGTATCGGTTTTGATCTTGCCATCCCGTATACGCAGTATGCCAGCGTAAACTTCTACCGCGCGAACAATGAACTGCAAAAAGATGACTATCAAATGACCATCACTTACGGTGTGCCATTTAAATTAGGTTCTGAAGATTTCCTTGTAGACGGCTTCCTGGACTGGTCAACGGCTGAAAAAGGCGATCACGCCAGCGAACTGAACTGGACAACGCAGTGGAAATGGAATGCCGGCAAGCATATTTCTCCAGATACCCGCCTGTACCTGGGTGTTGAACATTCGGTATGGAACAACAAATTCGGCGCTTCAGGCAAAGACGAAAACAACGTCAGCGCATTGGTGAAATACCACTTCTAATACGCCTTCCGGCTGTAAAAAAAGCAAGACGTCAGTCTTGCTTTTTTTATGCGCAGCGCATCCAATAAAGGCCTGTTTTCCATTTTGATATTCCTATGCCTTTCATCATCCGTCCGGCAGCGCAGCAGGACCTGCCCGCTGTGCTGGCAATTTACAATCATGAAGCGCTGCACGGCTTTGCCACATGGAATGATCAGGCTTATGGCCTGGAAACTTTTCAGCACAAGCTGCTGGCCCTGCAGGCGCAGGATTTCCCTTTTCTGGTGATTGAAGATCAGGAAAAAATGCGCATCGCCGGCTATGCCGATTACGCAGCCTTCCGGAATTTTTCCGGATACCGCAGCACGGTTGAGCATTCGGTCTATATTGCGCCGGACTATGCACGGCAGGGGCTGGGCAAGCGCCTGCTGCTGCAGCTGATTGCGCATGCCCAAAGCCGGAACGTGCATGTCATGGTGGCGGGCATTGACCACGGCAACGCCGCATCAATCGCCCTGCATCGGCAGCTCGGCTTTGCGCAAACCGGCTACATGCCGCAAGTCGGGCAGAAATTCGGCGAATGGCGCGATCTGGTGCTGATGCAGCTGCGGCTAGATTAATTTTTCCGGGCGAATTTTGTCCTGAATCACGCTTAATACCGCCCAGTTATGGTGCGCCGCGTCGCGGTAAAAATCCTGCAGCTGCAGATAGATCAGTTTCAGCTCAGCCAGCCGGAGCTCCTGCGCCAGCGCCTCGGGCGCGGTATTCACCACGGCAAACTGATAGCGCTTTTTGACTTCATCCACCGTCAGGCGCTGCAGCGCCTGCTGCAGCTCGGCCACCCGGACCACGGTATTGTAGCGGACGGCTTCCGGGTGGCGCAGCCGCTCAGACAGCGGATGCTCCGCCTGAATGGCGAATTCCAGCGCCGGCTGCTCCGCCGGATGCAGGGCCTGATTCAGGGTTTCCCAGGCTGTGCCCAGATAGAGTGACTGGCGCATGAATGCAGAGTCCAGCACATCCTGAGGGCTTTCCGCCTCTAAAATTAAAGTTTCTAAATCATTCGGGTGAATTAGGAATAACACGGCTTCCATTTTTTCTCTTCTAGTTATGGCGCTGATTCAGCTTAACCTGTTCAGTATAAAAGATATGCTGAAAAATTGTATATCGGCAGAGCAGCGCCCAGCAATACGGCCTGCAGCCGGAGCAAAGCGCTGCGGCCGGCTGAAGCGCGCTTAAAAAACAGCAGATAAATAGCTGCTTTTTATAGATTTGCTATTGTGCAGCATCCACCCAAGGCGTTAATGTCCTGTAATGCAAGCATTCATTAAAAAAGGGGGAAAAAATCATTATGGCAAAGTTTTTAAACACCAGCGCGACCAATTTCTTTTTAGAAGAGCTGATTAAAAATGCCAAAGAGCGCCTGATTCTGATTAGCCCGTATTTGCGCCTCAATGACCGCATCAAAGAGCTGCTGGAAGATAAAGACCGCCTTAAAATTGATATCCGGATTGTTTACGGCAAAAGCGACCTGCATCCCGATGAAATCAAATGGATGCAGAAACTGGACTATGTCCGCCTGAGCTTCTGCAAAAACCTGCATGCGAAATGCTACCTGAATGAGTCCGAATGCATCATTTCCAGCTTGAACCTGTATGAATTCAGCCAAGTCAACAACAATGAAATGGGCATTCTGGTGCGCAAATACGAAGATCTGGAAGTGTTTAAAGAAGCCTATGAAGAAGCGCAGCGCATCATCCGGATCAGCGATGAAGTCCGCATCACTTTAGATGAAATTAAAGCCGAGGCTGCCGTGCAGGAAGCGCCGAAAGCTGAAGAAAGCGCGCCTTTTTCCAAGCTGACCACAGCAAAGCTTGCAGTCAAATTAGGCCTGAAAACTGCTGAAGCCTTTGAAAAGCTGATGGCCAAGGGCTATCTGACCCTGACTGAAAACGGCAAGCATTTTCTGACCGAAACCGGCAAAACCGCCGGCGGCGAATTCCGCACAGGCCAATACGGCGCCTATTTTCTCTGGCATGAAAATACCGAACTTTAACATCCTGCACTGCGCAGGAAGGGGCTGAAAAAGATGCCTGAGCAGCAGGCACAGGCATCCAGACGGTTAAACCGCCAAATCAGCCAGATTGCCTTTCTGCTCCAGCCAGTGCTTGCGGTCACTGGAGCGCTTCTTGGCCAGCAGCTTGTCCAGCAGCCCTGCGGTAAAGTGCATATCGTCCAAGTCCAGCTGCACCAGGCGCCGGGTATTCGGGTCCATGGTGGTTTCACGCAGCTGGCTGGCGTTCATTTCGCCTAAGCCCTTAAAGCGGGTAATTTGCGGATTTTTAGCTTTGCATTTTTTCAGAATGCCTTCGAGTTCATTATCATCCAAGGCGTAATGCACATCTTTGTTGTCGTCAATCCGGTACAGCGGCGGCATGGCGACAAACAAATGCCCCTCTTCCACCAGATTCGGGAAATGCCTGACAAACAGCGCGCACAGCAAGGTGGCGATGTGCAGGCCGTCAGAGTCGGCATCGGCCAGAATGCAGACTTTGCCGTAGCGCAGTTCCGACAGGTCATCGCTGCCGGGGTCTACGCCTATCGCAATGGCGATATCATGCACTTCCTGAGACGCCAGCACCTCATCTGAAGAAACCTCCCAGGTATTCAGGATTTTGCCGCGGATCGGCATAATCGCCTGAAAATTCTTGTCGCGCGCCTGCTTGGCGGAACCGCCGGCAGAGTCGCCTTCCACAATAAACAGCTCAGATTCTTCCAGCGTATGGCCAACGCAGTCCGCCAGCTTGCCCGGCAAGGCCGGGCCGGACACAATTCTCTTGCGCTCGACTTTTTTGGCCGCTTTCAGGCGCCGCCCCGCTTTGGCAATCGCCAGTTCGGCCAGCTGCATCGCAATCTCGGAGTTCTGATTCAGCCACAGCGCAAAAGCGTCTTTGGCGATGTTCAGCACCACGCCCGCGGCTTCACGGCTGGACAGGCGCTCCTTGGTTTGGCCGGAGAACTGCGGCTCCTGAAATTTCAATGACAGAATATAGTTCACGCCGTCCCAGACATCTTCCGCCGACAGCTTCAGATTGCGCGGCAGCAGATTGCGCAGCTCGCAGAACTCGCGGATGGCATCGGTTACGCCGGAACGCAGGCCGTTGACATGGGTGCCACCCTGCGCGGTGGGAATCAGGTTGACATAGCTTTCCTGCACCTGCTCGCCGCCTTCAGCATTCCAGCAGATGGCAAACTCGGCGCTGGCGCGTTCCGCCTGGCCCGAGGCGACAAATGCCGGCGCCGGCAGAATCTCGCGGTCCTGCAGCTCATCCATCAAATAGTCAACCAGGCCATTTTCAAACTGCCATTCAATTTTTTCGCTGTTGATCTGATCGATGTAAATGATCTGCAGGCCGGCAGCCAGCACCGCTTTGGCTTTCAGGTTGTGCTTCAGGGCTTTCAGGGCGAATTTCGGCGAATCGAAATATTTGGCTTCAGGCCAGAAATGCACAAGGGTGCCGCTGGCGCGCTTCGGCGCCTTGCCTTCCAGCACCTGCAGCGGCGCGGCCGGTTCACCCTGTTCAAAGGCCATTTTATACAGGTTGCCCTGACGCTGCACTTCAACTTCAACCCGGGTCGACAGCGCGTTCACCACCGAGATGCCCACGCCATGCAGGCCGCCGGAAAACTGGTAATTGTCGGTGCTGAATTTGCCGCCGGCATGCAGCTTGGTCAGAATAATTTCAATCCCGCTTTGGCCGTACTCGGGGTGAATATCCACCGGCATGCCGCGGCCGTTGTCTTCCACCGACAAGGAGCCGTCTTTATACACCGTCACGGTAATTTTATCGGCATGCCCCGCCAGCGCTTCATCAACGGCGTTGTCAATCACTTCCTGCGCCAAATGGTTGGGGCGGGTGGTGTCGGTATACATGCCCGGGCGGCGGCGCACCGGGTCTAAGCCGGATAAAACTTCAAGCGATTGAGCCGTATATTGCGTCACGTTGCAAAATTCCCTGCATTCTGGTTAAAAACATTCATATCAAGCGCTACAGTATATTCTTTTTGGCAAAAAAGCCTATCCATCCGCCTGCCGCGGCCATTTCTTTAGCCATTAAAGCGTCAAATCACGGCGCTATGCGCCGGTTTTTCCGTCCAGCCTATTCTGAACTGCATCGGCCAGAAACTGCAAGAGCATCGGAATCTTACCGGCAAAGTCGTCCATGCCGTGGCTGCCCTGCGCTTCGCTGATGATCATGGCGCGGCCGCCCGGCTGGCTGAAAAAGGACTGCGCCTGCCGGTAATCCAGCACTTCATCGCCCCGCTGCAGCAGCGCCAGAATCTGCCCGGCATTCGGCGCATGCGGCACGGCAGCCTGCTCCAGATCATCCAGCTGCGCCTCATCCAGCGTCCAGCGCTCAGTTACCGCATAGGGCAGCTGCTCGGCGGCGAACAGGCTGCGGAACAGCGCCCAAGGCTGCATGGCCGGGTTGATTAAAGCCGCCGGAATGCCGTGCCGGGCAGCCAGCTGCAGCGCATAGAACCCGCCCAGGCTGCTGCCGACCAGCGCCGCATCGCCTAGGCGCTGAATCAGCTCCGATACCTGATGCAGCACCTGCTGCGGCGGCGCATTCAAATCCGGCAGATGCACCTGCGGGCCGCCGCGCTGCGCGCAATAGCGCTGCAGCAGCTGGCCTTTAGCCGACAGCGCGCTGCTTTTAAAGCCATGCAGATAAATGATATTCATGCCTTGTCCAAAAAATAAGCTGAGCTGATGCCAGCTTAGCCAATAAATGCGGCAAAAGCCGCATTCTGCTAAAAATAAGCCAATCCGCTAATATTGTTAGACAAAAAAACTCAGCAAATCCGCAATTCTATGTATTGTAAAAGTCATGGGAGAGCCGTGTCAGAACGCAAAAAAGAAAATCCACTCCGCAGGCCCGCCTTAAAAAAACAGCCTACCGGGATGCGGAAAAACACAGGACAGGAAACAATGCCAAGTTTAACGCCGCTGCATGAAACCTATTGCAAATGGGACCGCACGCCGCCCAGCCAGGCCGATGTGCTGGAGGGGCTGGCGCAGCTGGTCACCATGCGGTTCAGCGATGTGGTGCATGACCTGATTCAGAATATTCAGCGCGAGCTGCTGATCAGCGTATTCGGCATGAGCGAGCAAGGCTCAAAGCAGTTTCATGACATTCCATCGATTGCCAGGCTGTATCAGCTGGCTTATGAAACATTTCTCAATTACGGCACTTACCTGCTGGCGCCCGGCCTGCGCAGCATCATTGAAAAATTTCCGAAACTGCATGAAAAGCAGCTGACGCCGTCCCTGCATTTTTTAGTCGGCGCGCTGAATGGCGTGCTGGGCGATTACCTGCTGCAGCAGCATAACCCGATGGCTCTGCCGATGGTGGTATATGACCATTACGGCGCAGTGCAGCAGGGCGAGCTGACCGGGCGCATTACCCTGCTGGTGCATGGCCTGTGCATGAACCATTTAACCTGGTCAACGCGCAAATACGGCGGCATTGGCGAAAAGCTGCTGGCGCAGCGCGACCACAACACCATGCTGTACCTGAACTACAATACCGGACGGCGCATTTCCGCCAATGGGCGCAGCCTGTCCAATACGCTGGAAGATCTGGTGCAGCGCAATCCGGGCATTACCAGCATTGACCTGATTGGCCACAGCATGGGCGGGCTGGTATCGCGCAGCGCGCTGTTTTACGGCAAGCAGAATATGCACGGCTGGATTCACCGCGTGGAAAATCTGGTCTGCTTAGGCTCGCCGCACCACGGCGCGGTGCTGGAGCGCATCGGCTTTGCCCTGCAAAAGCATCTGGGGCGCATTCCTCTGGGCAAAATTGTCGGGCATATCGCCAATATCCGCAGCAACGGCATTCTGGATTTGCGCTACGGCAGCGTGCGCGATGATGACTGGGAGCACAATGATGTGCGCATTGGCCTGATGGATGACAACCGCAAGCCGGCGCCCATCCCCTCGCATATCAATGCCTATCTGGCGGCTGGAACCATTGAGTTCGGCAGCCGCAAAAACCGCACGCTGCAGGTCATCGGCGATTATCTGGTCAGCGTGAAAAGCGCCCTGGGCGAGCATCCGAATCCGCGCTACCAGCTGAAAGTTCCGGACGCGCATAAGGCGATTTTCTACGGCGTGAATCATTTTGAAATTCAGCATCATCCGCAAGTCGCCGAGCAGATCGTGCACTGGTTCTATCCGAATGATGAAGATGAGCAGTGCAATCAAATCCATGAATACATCACGGATTTAAAAAGCATGGAAGGCATTGCCCTGACCTGATAAAAAAAGCCAGCGCTGTACCTAATGCCAGTCAGTTAAGAAATTGACTGGCATTTTCTTTTTTAAACTTGCGATATTATTTGATACACGGAAGTGTCATCCGCAACCTGCATGGTCTTTGAAATGGACTGTTTTTGCAAAAGAAATTTTTAAGCGCAGAAAGAGGACAGGTTTTGCGGATGACAAATGCTTTTGGTTCTTTTGGCGAAACAAAAGAACAAAACGAGCTCCAAAAATTAGATTTAAAAACGGTAAGACTCCGCCATGAATGGCCCAAAAAGTTAAGGAGTTTATTGCAAAACTCCTTAACTGATCAGCATTAAGCGTTCCACTGGCTTTTAAAATGCATTCCTTATTTTTTATCGGCGGCTTTCTGCGCCGGCGGATATTTCCGCAGCAGCTGCCAAATGCTGATCAGCGCCAAAACGCTGAAAAACACCAGCGACCAGGCCGGCAGCGACAGGCCCAGCAAAGTCCAGTCCACTTTGGCGCATTCGCCGGAACCGGTCAGCACCTGCTCAAATACGGATTTCAGCGGCAGCGTATCCAGCCAGTAATCCAGGCCCGGGCCGCAGCTCGGCACCTGATCCGGCGGCAGGCTTTGCAGCCAGACATGGCGCGCGGCCACGCCGGCAGACCATAAAACCGCCAGCGCGCCTAAAAATGCGTATGCGCGCTTAAAGCCGCCGGTCACCGGGTTATGCAGAAAGGCAATCAGGGAAATCAGCCCCAGCCCCATTAAGCCGATGCGCTGGAAAACGCAGAGCGGGCAAGGGCTTAAGCCTTGGCCGTGCTCCAGATACAGCGCAAAAGCCATGCCGGCCACGCTGGCTAAAAATAAAAAACCGCTGACGGGGCGGTAACTCCACTGCATGGCATATCCTCTTAATTTTTATCTGAAATTGCTAAGATACTGTTCAAAACTGACCTGCTTTTCCTGCTCAAGCTGATGCTGGCGCTGCAGCGACTGCTGCGCGGCTTCATCAAAATAAGCCAGCGTTTCCGGGCTAAGCTGATGCTGCCCGTATTCTTCAGCATGCAGCTGCGCCATATGGCTGCCGAAGCTCCATGTGCCGCCCAGCGCCAGCGTGTCTTCAATCATTCTGGCGGAAAGCGTTTCATCAACTTCATTCACCCGCGCCAGCATGGCCGCCAATGCCCGGCTGTACAGCGCTGTTTCATACGCGCTGTCCAGCAACGCCGACAGCGGCTGGATTTGCGCCAAATAGCCCCGGCACCAGTCCTCAATCGGATAGCGCTGGCCATGCTCAGCAATCACAGCATTCGGCGCGCGGCCGCGGTTCACCACTTCAGCCTGATTCTGTTCAATCACATCCTGCTCCGCATCCAGCAGCTCCGGGCTGTCCTGCAGCAGGCAGTACAGCGCCAGCGCTTCCAGGAAGCCGGCAGCATTTTCATCAATGCCGATTGCGCTGTACGGGTTGACATCCACCGCGCGCAGCTCGACATAGCTCACGCCGCGGCTGGCCAGCGCCTGCGACGGTGTTTCGCCGTCACGCGGCACCTGTTTCGGGCGCACCAGGCTGTAGTATTCATTTTCAATCTGCAGCACATGGTCATTGATCTGCAGCGGCTCGCCCTGCGCATCGCTCAGGCCCAGCCGGCTGAACGGCGCATACGGCGTTTTCACCGCTTGCTGCAGGCCCGCCAGATAGCCGTTTAAATTGTTGTAGTGAATGCCCAGCTGCTTCTGCGCCGAATTCTGATAGCCGAAGCGCCCCATGCGCAGCGCGGTGGCATACGGCAGGAACAGCGTGCCTTTCAGCAGCGGCAGCAGCTGATGCTCGCGGCCGGTCATAAAGCACTGGCATACTGAAGGGCTGGCGCCGAGCACAAACATCACCAGCGGGGTCAGGCGGATGAAATTGCGGATCAGGCCAAAATAGCGGTGGCTGCGGTAATCCTGCAGGCTCAGCGCCTGCAGCTGCTCATCTTTTTCTTCGGCCTGCAGCGCTTCAAAAAAATGCTCCGGGAAAGACAGGTTGTAGTGCACGCCGGAAATGGTCTGCATGCGGCGCCCGTAGCGCACGCCTAAGCCGCGGCGGTACAGGGTTTTAAAGCGCCCGATATTGGAAGCGCCGTACTGCGCCAGGCGGATGCGCTCTTCATCGTCATCCAGCATGCACGGCATGGACAGCGGCCAGAGCTTTTCATCATGCTCCAGATGGCGGTGCGCCACCGCATGAATGTCTTTCAAATAGTCCAGCGCCTCGCCGATGCTGCTTTGCGGCGGGGTGATGAACTCCATTAAGGCTTCAGAATAATCTGTAGTAATGTGCGGATGAGTCAGGGCGGAGCCGAGCGCCTGCGGATGATCCGCCTGAGACAGGAAGCCGCTGCTCTGCATGCGCAGGCTTTCGCGCTCAATGCCGCGGAGCATGCCTTTTATATGCGAAGAATCCACCCAGGCCGGTAAAATATCTTGAGAAGTCGATTCGGGCTGACTCATTGCAATCTCGCTTAATGGAAGAACGGCTAAAATAAAATCATCAATTCAGATCGGGGCTGCGCAGGCGCCGGCAGCAGGGCGCCTGCTGTCCGATTCAGCGCCGCCGCATTGGGCGGGCGCAGCCAAAACTGGCCCAATCTCCAAGGCTTAGGGCTGAAAATCCCCATAAACCGCAGTATAACGTGATTTACCGGCGCAACATTACACCCTGCATGTTTTTCAGGCAAACCAAAATTTTATTTCTGCAAATTTTTATCACAAAGTTCCACTATATGGCATTTTAAATTTGTGATTGTATGGATGAATAAATGCTAACAAACCGTAAAACTTATGAATTATCAAGATATTTTAGCTTTCTGGTTTGCTCCTGAAACCCGGCCGAACTGGTTTGCAAAAAGCGCTGAATTTGACGGAATCATCTGGAAAAACTTTGCGGGCCTGCTGGGCAGCGCGGCCCAGGCGGAACTGTGGGGCTGGCGCGCCTGCGCCGAAGGGCGCCTGGCGGAAATTATCGTGCTGGATCAGTTTTCCAGAAACCTGCACCGCGGTTCGGCGGCCGCCTTTGCGCAGGATGCCTTAGCGCTGGCCTTGGCGCAGGAAGCCGTCAGCCTGAAGCTGGACCTGCAGCTGCCCCCGGAACAGCGCGCATTCCTGTATATGCCGTTTATGCACAGCGAATCGCCTCTGATTCATCAATATGCGCTAAAATTATTTGAAGGCTTGGGCAATCCGCTGAATCTGGAGTTTGAAAAAAAGCACAAGGCGGTTATTGACCGTTTCGGGCGCTATCCGCACCGCAATCAGGCCTTAGGGCGGATATCCACGGCCGAAGAAGCCGAATTTTTAACCCAGCCGGATTCCAGCTTTTAATGCGCTGGACGGACTCTCCCCTTGCTGCATCACCCTCTTACAGGAGATTGAGCATGAAGAATTTACTGCTTGCGGCAGCAGCCGCTGCCAGCTTAACCCTTGCCGGCTGCGCCAGCGCGCCGTCCAAGCCTTTGACCTTTGACCAGCTGGGCCAATTCGGCAGCACGCCGCTGAACGCGCAGACTTTCCGCATCAGCTTTAAAGCCCGCCCGAATATGAGCTACGGCACCGCCGAGGAAATTACCCTGGTCAAAGCCGCGCAGGCCGCGGTGCAGAACGGCTTCCAGTTTTTTAAAGTGCTGGATGACCCGAGCAACCGCACCCAGCAGCCGCCAAGGCAGGCTGTAGTCTACCCGTCTCCGGCGCCTTATCCCTACGGCTATTACCGGCGCTCTCCCGGCTACTGGCCAGACCCGTTTTATGACATGCCTCAAGTGGTGACGCTGGACCCGGCGCAGGTGGCCTATACCATTGAGTGCTTTAAAAATGCAAAATCCGCGCCGCAAGACGCGTTTGACGCCCGGCTGATTCTGCAGTCCTTAGGGCCTAAATACGGCTTGAACAGCGCGGGGGAAGTCTTGCCTGCTCCCGCCAAAGCTGAAAAATGAGCAGGGATACAGGCAGCGCAATGGATCAGGCTCAAGCTGCGCCATCGCCGAACCTGCAGCGCAGCAGGCGCCTGGCCGCCATTGCCCTGGCCATGGCTGTGCTGGCTTGGCTGGCCTTAATGCTGGCCGCCAAGCTGCTGCCGGAATACGCCTGGCTGATCCATATTCTGATGCTGTCGGCGGAAGCCGGCGTGGTCGGCGGGCTGGCGGACTGGTATGCGATTACCGTGCTGTTCCGCAATCCTTTCGGCAAGCTGCCGATTCCGAAATTCCTGCGCGATCACACCGAAATTATTCCGCGCAACAAGGCCCGCATTGCAGAATCGATGGGGCGCTTTGTGCAGGAAAATTTCCTGTCGCCGCAGGTGGTGGAGCGCAGCCTGCAGGATATCGATTTATCCCTGGCGGCCGGCAGATGGCTGGCCAATCCGCAGAATAACCGCCAGGTGGCCGATGTCATTCAGCAGACGGTGCCGAAAATTTTCGATTTTGTCGGGCAGGAGCAGATCGGGCGCTTTATTCAAAGCAACAGCGTGCAGTGGGTGAAAAACACTCAGGTTAATCATCTGGCCAGCGAAATGCTGCGCGCGGTGCTGGAAAATGACTTTCATCAGGAAGTGCTGCAGCGCGGGCTGGATTTGGCGCACGGCTGGATGACCCATCACCCTGAGCAGGTCCGCGACCTGACCCGCCAGCTGTTTAAGGAGCTGGGCGTATGGAAGCTGGCCAGAGGCGCCAGCTGGATCGGCATTGACGTGCAGCAGCGCACCATTGATTCGATGATTGAGCGGGTGGAATCCATGCTGGCCGATCCGGAGCATCCGTGGCGCAGGAAAATTGAAGAAGCCGGCCAAAGCCTGATACTGCAGCTGGCGGATAATCACAGCGCCGCCAGCATGCGCCTGAATCAGGCCAAAGACGCCCTGCTGGACAGCCCCTACGTGCTGAACTTCATCAGCGGCGCCGTGGTGATTTTATGCGATGCGGTTAAGGCCGATCTGCAGAAGCCCGATTCCGGCGTGGCGCAGAACCTGCGGGTGGCGATTCAGCAGGTCGGGGAAAACATGGTGTCAAATGTGGCGGTGCGCCAGCTGCTGAACGAAAAGCTCAGCGCGGTCGCCGTCAGCCTGTCCGATCAATACAGTGCAAAAGTCATCCGCTTCATCAGCGAGCGCATTCATGAATGGGACTCCAGCGAAATGATTGGTAAAATTGAAAATGAAGTCGGCGGCGACCTGCATATGATCCGGGTCAACGGCGTGGTGGTCGGCGCATTCATCGGCCTGATTTTAGGGATTATCCGGGCGATAGTCGAAATCGCGCTGTAGCGCGGTGAAAGGCGGGCTGCCGCGGCTGGACAAGCCGCTCAGCTGCGCAAATTGCCAAAGTAAGGCAGCGCCATCCGCCGGCAGGCCGGAAATCCTGCGCATAAACAGCAGCAGCGTGACCGCAAAAGGAAAGGGATTGCCCGCGAAATCATCCCGTTATGCAGCCGCAGCGCAATAAAGCCGTCAAACCTGCCTAGCGTGCGCAGCATCTTCACGAAGGAAATAATGCTGCTCATCAGGCGGGACAGAATCAATGGGACAGCAATTAAAGCCCAGCGGGCCGGAAGTTGCGGAAGATTGCCGATCATTTCAGGCGCCCCGCGCGGCCTGTCCGCCTGCTCAGCAGCTGCGGTCAATTCACCCAGCCTATATATCATTTTTTTCAAATATAAGGAATTTTTCAGTTTTCATCGAATATTATTTATTCGCAGCAAATGGCTTCACCTAAAGGGCCTGAAATTTGCTATATTTGCTGTTTTTCTGCGACATTTATTTCTCGACTGATTATGAATACGGCAATCCAAGCAGCGCTCGACCATGCAGTGCAATCCCTTCAAGCTGAAGGTGTACTTCCCTCTGACTGGAGCAATACCAGCACCTTGACGCGCACCAAAGACCGGAGCCACGGCGACTTTGCGTCAAATATTGCCATGATCGGGTCTAAAGCTGCTGCGATGAAGCCGCGTGATTTGGCGGAAAAAATTCTTGCGAATCTTCCGGAAGTGGCCGACATCAGCAAAGCAGAAATTGCAGGTCCCGGCTTTATCAACTTCTTTTTAAACGCCAGCCAGCGCTTTGCCGTGCTGGAGCAGATTCAGGCGCAGAAAGGCCAGTTCGGCCGCACGCAGGCCAACGCTGCCAAGCGCATTCAGGTTGAATTTGTTTCCGCCAATCCAACCTCCAGCCTGCACGTCGGCCACGGCCGCGGCGCGGCTTACGGCATGACGGTCGCCAGCCTGCTGGAAGCGACCGGCGCGAAAGTTGACCGCGAATATTATGTCAATGATGCCGGCCGCCAAATGGACATTCTGGCGACCTCGACCTATCTGCGCTATTTAGAGCTGGCTGGGCAAACGCTGGTTTTCCCTAAAAACGCCTATCAGGGCGACTATGTCAAAGAGATCGCGCAAGGCATCCTCAGCAAGGACGGCGATGCTTATGTGCGCCCTGCTGCAGACATCTATAAAGATGTGCCGGAAGATGTGCAGTTTGCTGCTGAACCCGATGCCGAAGGCAACAAGGTTGTACTGTCCGGCGACAAAGAAAAGCATATTGACGGCTTAATTCAAAATTCACAGAACCATCTTGGCAAAGGCTACCGCGTGTTCCATCAGGCAGCCTTAAAAGCCATTTTAGAGGACATTAAGGATGACCTGGGCGAATTCGGCGTCACCTTCAATCAATGGTTCAGCGAAGCGTCTTTGACTGAAAAAATTGATGAAGCGCTGCAGACTCTGGATCAGCGCGGTTTCCTGTATGAAAAGGATGGCAACATCTGGTTCAAGTCGACTGAATTCGGTGATGAAAAAGACCGCGTGGTGAAGCGCCGCAATGGCCAGACCACCTATTTCGCCTCTGACATCGCCTACCACCTGAACAAGCTGCAGCGCGGCTATACTGACATCATTGACATCTGGGGCTCTGACCATCACGGCTATATTGCCCGGGTCAAAGCCGCCATTGACGCAATGGGCTATGACTCGAAAAAGCTGACGGTGCTGCTGGTGCAGTTCGTCAGCCTGTGGCGCGGCGGCGAGATGGTGCAGATGTCATCGCGTTCCGGCCAGTTTGTCACCCTGCGCGACCTGCGCAAGGAAGTCGGCAACGACGCTGCCCGCTTCTACTATGTGATGCGCAAATCTGAACAGCACATTGACTTTGACCTTGACCTTGCCGTTTCGCAAAGCAAGGACAACGCGGTGTATTATATTCAGTATGCGCATGCGCGGGTGAACCGCATGGTGGATGTCCGGGCGCCTGAAAAGAATATTCCCTTTGACCGCAGCCAGCTGAAAAACTACGATGCCTCGCTGCTGAGCGCAGATACAGAAACTGAGATTCTGGCGAAACTGGCGGCGTATCCTGAAATTGTCACCCGCGCCGCCAACAGCTATGAGCCGCATCAGATCGGCAACTACCTGAAAGAATTGGCGGCCCTGTTCCACGGCTGGTATGCGCAGGAAGATGTGAAGATTCTGGATGAGCAGCACATTGCCTTATCTCAGGCGCGCCTGCTGTTATCATTAAACGTACAGCAAGTAATCCGCAATGGTTTAGAATTATTGGGCGTATCTGCGCCTGAGTCGATGTAAACACAGTATTTTTATATTGATGCCAGACAAAAGCAGCAGCGCGCCTTGCCGGACATCCGGCAAGGCGCAGTGATTTTGCAATTAGGCTGAAAGCCATGCCCCATGCGGCATTTAATTAAAATAATGAGGTTCCCTCGTGTTTGGAAAAACGCAGCGCGGTGTATCTGAACGGCCGAATAAGCCGAAAAAGCCATTAATTCCAGCCTGGCTGGGAACTTTGGCGATTATTTTGATCATTTTGAGTTTTCTGGTTGCGCTCATGCTCTGGAAGCCTTGGGAGCCGGTTCATCCTAAAAGCCAGAGCGGCGCGGAGCATGCGCCGGAAGATACCAATAAAGACTACCGTTTTTATGACCTGCTGCCGCAGCAGCAGGTGACGCCGATTCCGGAACAGGCTGTGCCTGAAAGCAAAGGCCAGAGCGCCGCGGTGATTATTGAAGCGCCTGAGGCGCAGAAGCCGGCAGCCGCGCAAGAACCGGGGCTTGAAGTCAGCGAGCCGGCAGCGGCGCCCAGCTATATCCTGCAGGTGCGCAGCTATGATGACCCTGATCAGGCCGACGCCCGGCGCGCGGAAATTATTCTGAACGGCCTGTCTGCGGATGTGGTGCAAAGCACGGAAAACGGCAAAGTCTGGTACCGCGTGGTGTCTGGCCCCTATGACTCTCAGGACGCGGCCTTGCTTGCGCAGCAGACCCTGCAGCACAGCGGCATCGACTCGATTGTGGTGAAGCGCTAGATTCAAAGCCCTGCTTGATTGCTCAGCGCATCAAATCAAGCCTGAAATGCAAAAAAGCCAGTCAGTGATTCAGCTGACTGGCTTTTTCTTTAAAAGCGCTGTTTGGCTTTGCAGCCCCCTGCCCTTTGCCCAAGCCGGGCAGCAGGGCACGGCAGGGAGATTCTAAAACTTTAAACCGCATGCCCCAAGGCTTCGCCCATAATCACTGCTGAATTGGCTTTAAACGCCGCATCCCACTGGATTTTATTTTCTTCAAATAAAATCACTGCAGTAGAACCCAAGTAGAAGCAGCCCAATTCTGCGCCTTTCTCAAGGAAAAGGCTGTGCTGATTCAATTCCAGGCGGCCCGTCGGCTTCACCTTGCCTGTAGCCACGGTTTCAATGCCCGCCACAATCATCGCGCCGACCAAGACCACCGCCATGCGCCCAAGCTCGGTATCAAACAGGCAGACCATGCGTTCATTGCGCGCAAACAGGCCCGGAATATTTTCCGCGGTGGTTTGGTTGACTGAAAATAGCTCGCCCGGCACATACAGCGTTTCCGTCAAGGTGCCGGCGAACGGCATATGCACGCGGTGATAGTCTTTCGGCGACAGATACACCGTGGCAAATTCGCCATTCTTGAAAGGTTCAGCCAGCTGCGGATCTGCAATCAGTTTTTCAACCGAAAAGCTTTGCCCTTTGGCCTGAAAAATGTCGCCAGCTTCAATTTTGCCTAACTGGGAAATTGCGCCGTCCGCAGGCGAAACAATGCTGCCGGCTTCTGCATCAATTGCGCGCGCGCCGTCTTTTAAAGAGCGGGTAAAAAATTCATTGAATGATTTGAATTTCAGGGCATTGCCCTGTTCCGCAATCGACATGTCAATGCCGTACTGCGCCTTAAACGCAGTGATGACTGCATTTTTCACCAGCGGGTTTTCGCTGGCGGCGACTTTGCCAATCACCCGCGACAGCTTGTGCTGCGGCACAGCGCGCTGCGCCCGAATGAAAATCTGTTGTTTTAATCGCGATGTGATGCTCAAGACGGCAGCTCTCCGGTTATGACTGGACTATCGGGGCGGTTGCCCCATTCACTCCACGCGCCATCATAGGCTTGAATTTCCCAGCCCAGCAGGCGCCCCAAAATATAGGCGAGTCCTGAGCGGTGATGTGACTGGCAGTAGACCACCACGGGTTCATTAATATTGAATCCCAGCTGTTCCAAGCGCTGCTGCGTGTGTTGCAAAGGATGCAATTTTAAATGATTTTCCCGGTTAAGGGCAGTACTCCATTCAAAATGCAGCGCGCCGGGAATGTGACCGCCGCGTCGAGCCGCTAAGCGCAGGCCAGTATATTCATCTTCCGTGCGGCAGTCCCAAATCTGCACCGCCTTGTTCTGCACTTTTTCCAGCAGCTGGGCATATTCAATCTGATGCCGGTTTTTCTGCGCTAAATTCACCTGCGCCAGCTGCCCCACAGGCTGTACAGGTTCGGCCTCGGAAGAGGTCGGCAGGCCGCCGCCGAGCCAGGCATGAATGCCGCCGTTCAGCAGGCTGGCATTTTCAAAGCCCAGGCAGTGCAGGTTCCAGATCAGGCGCCCGGCCCACGCCCCGCCTTCATCATCATAAGCCACCAGATGATGCTCTGGAGAAATATTCAAATGGCGGATCAAGGCCTCCAGCCCCGCCTGATCCGGCAGCAGCCCGGTGGCCTGCTCTTCCTGGCGCAGCAGCAGATGCGGCTTGAGGTGAATGGCGTGCGGAATATGCAGCTGCTCATGCACCGAACTGCGGCTCAAATCGACAATTCTTAATTTCTCATGGCCTAAATGCGGCAGCAGGTCTTCCGCTTCAATCAGCAGTCCGAGATTTAAGGCAGATTCAGTCATTGTGATGCCATAGGGGATAGAAATGAGGTGATTTTGATCTTAGCATAGGTCATTTTCAGTATTATTTTGATTTTTTGCATTGCTTTAGCAGAATAACCGATATAGAAGCGCCCTTGCCCGAAGGCAGCCATGCCGGCGCGGCGTCCGGCATGGCCTGAATGCAGGCTGGCAGTCCGCCTAGGCCTCCGCGATGTCAAAAACCTGGCGCAAATAAGCTAAAAAGGTGTCATTGTCGGTCATGGTTTTTCCGGGACTGTCAGAAATTTTCGCCACAGACTGGCCATTGCATTCCACCAGCTTCAGCACAATGTTCAGCGGCGTTTGCCCCATGTCATTGGTCAGGTTGGTGCCGATGCCGAAGCTGACCTGAAAGCGGTCTTTAAAGTAATTGTGCAGCGACCAGGCTTTTTCCAGATTCAGGCCGTCACTGAAAGTCAGCATTTTGCTTTTGCTGTCAATTTTCAGCTTTTTATAATGCGCATAGGCTTTATCGCCCCATTCATAGGGGTCGCCGCTGTCATGGCGCAAGCCGTCAAACAGCTTGGCGAAATACAGGTCAAAGTCGCGCAGGAAGGCATCCATGCCGACCACATCGGTCAAGGCAATGCCCAGGTCACCGCGGTATTCCTGCACCCAGGTTTCCAGCGCGGCTTTCTGAAAGTCGCGCAGGCGCACGTCCAGCGCCTGAAAAGCCTGCAGGAACTCATGCGCCATGGTGCCGATCGGGAAAATGCCCAGCTGTTTGGCAATCAGCACATTGCTGGTGCCGCGGAACACCTCCGGCACCGCCTCGTGCAGGGTTTCAATCACATGCTTCTGCCATGCAAAGCTGTAGCGCCGGCGGGTGCCAAAATCAGACACTAAAAACGGCGGATCATCCGGATTCTGCTCAGTTTTATACTGGCGGATCAGCCCGACTTTCGCCTTTAAGCGCCGCTCGCCCTCGGCCAGCACCTCAGCGGAACGGATGCGCTTGAAATACAGCTCATTGACAATCGCCAAGACAAAAATTTCAAACATCATGGCCTGAACCATCGGGCCTTCGACCCAGATGTCCAGGCGGCCTTCGCGGTCAATGCCGGCTTTGATGAAGCGGCGCTTGAGCTGGAATAATTCCAGATAATCGACAAAATCGCTTTTAATAAAGCGCAGGCTGCGCAGGTACAGCAGCTCGTCTTCGGCAAATTTCAGCCGGCACAGCTGATCCAGCTGCTCATTCAAATCATCCAGAATATCCGTCAGCGGATAGGCGGTATCATCTAAATTGCGGCAGCGGAAATGATACACACTGTGGGTTTGCGGAAATTTATGCAGCACCACTTGCAGCATGGTGAATTTATACAAGTCTGTATCAAGCAGTGAATGAATGATTGGAGCCATATCTATTTGAATTTCGCTGTGCTTCCTGCATTAAAGCATATTTTCCGCAGCCGTATTGCAAGTTTTGCGCAGCCTGAAAAGCAGGCTGGCCGGATTGAACAGCTTAGGCGAAAAATTGCGCCATTTCAGCAGGCATGCCGCCGCGCAGTCTTTGCTACACTAGGCTGCTTAAAATGAATGGCATAGGATAAAAGATGCGGGCGTTATTGCAGCGGGTTCTGGAAGCAAAAGTGGTGGTGGACGGCGAAACCGCCGGCGAAATTGGCCATGGCGTGCTGGTTTTTCTGGGCTTAGGCAAGCAGGATACTTTAGAAAAAGGCCAAAAGCTGATTGATAAGATTCTGAAATACCGCTTTTTTGATGATGAGCAGGGCAAAATGGGCTGGAATGTCGCGCAGGCCAATGGCGGCCTGCTGCTGGTATCGCAGTTCACCCTGATGGCGCAAACCCGGAAAGGCCTGCGCCCGGACTTTGGCCCCGCCATGCCGCCGGCCGAAGCCCAGGCGCTGTACCTGCAGCTGGTGGACTATGCCAAAGCGCAGTTCCCCAATGTGCAAACCGGCATTTTCGCTGCCGACATGAAAGTGCATCTGGTGAATGACGGCCCGGTGACCTTTAATTTGGAAGTGGAATAGCTGATTGCCAAGCCCGCGGCCGCAAGCCGCCTAAGCACAGCTTTTCCATCTTTATTTTTATTTCAGATGCAAATGATAAAAACCGGTTCCATCCTGCATGAAACCGGTTTTTTAAGCGCATCCGCCTTCAGGCTTATGCCTTGAAATTAACGGCCGGTTTTCTCTTTTAAGAAGCGGCGCGCGGCTTTGAATTTTTCTTTAACCGGTTTCGGCAGCTTCGGCGGAATCAGTTTCGCAGCCTTGTTAAACCACACCAGCAGGCCAAAGTCGCCTTCCATTTTAATGCTGCCGTTCTGCATGCCGGTCATGAATGCTGTCGGGTCGCCTTTCATCAGGGTTTTCACGCCCTGCTCGCTGTCCGCGAACTGCAGGATGAAATCGGCTTTTTCCGCATCGCCGGCGGCCGTGTCAATCTGCCCATTATTTACAATAATCTGGCGCGCCACGCCTAAATCCGTGCCGATCTGAATGCGGAACTGGCGCTCATGAATCAGCTCAATGAATTTTGGGCTGGTGCGCGCCAGCTGCTTCATTCTGAGCGCTAAACCGGCAACCAGCAAATCCAGCGGATCCGTGCTGACATCAACCAGAGGTAACTTTACGACAGGAATTGACGATAGTTTCATGACTTTGAGCCTATTGTAATTGTTGGGAAATTGACTGCTTCATCCTACCATAACTTCTATTTTCAGCACTAAGCCTTTGTATGACAATTATCAGCCGGCCGCGCATAAAAAAATGCGCCCGCGGGCGCATTTTTTTATGCAAATCTGAACTTTAGCCTTTAACGGCTGGAGCATTGCCGTTCATCATCATACACCGGCGTATGCTCTATGCAGCGGCGCTGCGCCAAGGCGCGCTCTGCGCGGCGGTCTTCGCGCAGCAGCATCAGGCTGAACACCATCATTGCGGAAGCCATTGCCGTCAGGTAGCTGTGGGCCATGGGCAGCTCAAACAGGGTTTGCGCGCCAAAGCGGATCACTTCAATCAGCCCCCAGGCCAGCATCCCGGCCAGCATGAAACTTAGCCAGCGGCGATAAGGCGAGAAGAAAACAGCAACCAAGGCAGCGGAGATCAAGCTCAAGCCGGCGATGGTCGCTAAATTCGCTGTTACCATAAAAACCTCCGTCATCCGGCGGCGGCGCTCAAACTGCGCGCCATGCTGCCGGCTACAACCGTTAAATAAGTCAATGGAATTCTGTCGATCTCAATCTCTATGCATGCATTATGCTGAGTTTTCCGCATAAGAAAAGTCTTGCATTTGGCAAAAGCGACACACCTTGTCGCAATATTGTTTTGTCATTACAGTTTTATTTTTCAGGCTTTTCCAGAACAATGATGGCGTCACGCTTGGCGTGTCATTACAAAAAAAACAGCGCTTTTCCGCAGGCTTGAAAAATTTTTCCGGGCCAGATCAATTGCTGTTTTTATCGGCAGCTGCAGCTGACCGCCGGCCGGTTCCGCCTGAATTTTAAGCAAAAAAATGCGGCGCAGGCGCCGCATTTTTCATGCTCCGGTCACAATTATGCGCGGTTTAAATCCTTGTCATGCACGCCCAGCAGGTACAGCACGCCATCCAGGCCAACGCTGGAAATCGCCTGATTGGCGTTCTGGCGCACCAGCGGCTTGGCGCGGAAGGCCACGCCCAAGCCGGCAATAGACAGCATCGGCAGGTCATTGGCGCCGTCGCCCACGGCAATCGCCTGCTCCAGCGAAATGCCCATCTTGTCCGCCAGTTCGCGCAGCAGCAGCGCTTTGCGCGCGCCATCGACAATATGGCCTTTGACTTCGCCCGTCACTTTGCCGTCCGCAACATCCAGCACATTGGCATGCACTTCATCCAGGCCCAATTTC
Organism: Acinetobacter sp.; assembly: GCF_036659555.1. Lineage (GTDB taxonomy): Bacteria > Pseudomonadota > Gammaproteobacteria > Pseudomonadales > Moraxellaceae > Acinetobacter. Next base: position 9,272 of record NZ_JAVXCI010000017.1, on the reverse strand, counting down.
TGCTGCAGGTATTCGGCAAAATACTGGAAACCGCCGGACAGAATCGCGGTTTTATAGCCCAATGATTTCAGGGTTGAAATCAGCCGTTCAGCGCCTTCAGTAACCGTCAGGCGCTCGGCGATTTTCGGCAGCACGGCAGCGTCCAGTCCTTTCAGCAGCGCTACGCGTGCGCGGAAGCTCTGCTGGAAATCCAGCTCGCCCTGCATGGCGCGTTCGGTAATTTCCGCAACCTGCTCGCCCACCCCGGCCTCAATCGCCAGCTCATCAATCACTTCCTGCTCAATCAGGGTCGAATCCATGTCAAAGCAGACCAGGCGCCGGTTGCGCCGGTAGGCATTGTCTTCCTGCACCGCCACATCGACGCTGAGCTCAGCCGACAGGCGCAGGCAGGCTGCGCGCATGGCGGCGGCATCCAGCATTTGCCCGCTGAGGCCGAACTGCACGCAGGCGCGCTTCGGGCCTTCAGCCTGCCCGCCCAGCGCCGGACGGCCCGACAGGCGGGTCACGGTTTCAATATTGAAGCCCTGGCCGGAGACAATTTTTGTAACGGCCTGTAAGTGCGAAGCATCCAGTTCCGGCGCTAAAGCCGTCACGATATAGCGCGTGCGGCCTCCCTCGCTTACCCACTGGTCATATTCTGCTGCAGAGATCGGTTTAAAGCGCACAGTTAAGCCGATATCATGTGCTAGAATCAGAATTTCCTTCATGGCTAATGCTGTCGCAGTTTGATCATCAGACGACACCACAATGCCTAGCGTCAGCTGATTATGAATGACGGCTTGCCCGACATCCAGAATTTGCAGGGAATGAACGGAAAGCACCTGCATTAATCGTGTAAATTGATTAGGCTGGTCTGGCCCTAAAAATGAAATAAGAATGATTTCTCGCATGAATTGACTCGGGTCTGAGCTGCAACTATTGGGAGAATCATAATCGAAAATGAACAGAATTGCCTTGGAAGTTTACGTTGAATGCGCCTAGACAAGGGCTATTTGCTAGCCTATTGATTGTAAGTTTTGCTCTGCATACCTTTTTACTGGTATTGGCAACCACTCACCAACTGAATGAAAACCGTGCCAATCAGGGACAGCTGATCACCAGTCAACTGGTGACAGACAGCCTGTCTGAGCTTGAACCACCCAACCGCGTTTCTCTGGCATTGCTGGCAAATCGTTATGCCACCAATCCAAGTGTCGCTTCCATCCGGATTCTAGATGCGAAAGCTCAGGTTTTAGCCACTGGCGGACTGACCAAAACCCGCGAGGGTGAAGTTTTTGTCCGTGATGCGCTGCAAAATGAGAAAAAAGTCGGTGTGATTGAAATCACTCTGATTGAACCAAGTATTGGTGAAATTCTGCGGACACAATGGCTGGCAATTCTGTTCTCGTTCATCATTCATGGTCTGCTCTGGGTCGCTTATCGTGCTGTGGCACGTCCAAGCCGCACCGAATATCTGGCGCGCATCAATAACGAATCGCGGCTGAAATTCGAGATTCAGACCCTGACCCAGGCATTGGAACAGGAAAAGCATAATGCGGCACTGGCGATTGCCCAAGCCCAACAGGCAGTGAAAAACAAAGCCAAAGAAAAAGAACATAAGCCGGCGGTACTGGAGAGCGATAGCCTGAGCTTAAACATCCAGTTCTACGATCCAAAACAGTTACTGGATAGCGTGAATAAAACCGTTTCGGTGCCTTATTTCAATCTTTGCCAGATTTTTCTGAATAAAGCCACCGAACTCTGTGTGCAACGCTATAAGTTAAATAGTTCTGATATTTGTACCGTACATAAATTTGATGAAAAAGGTGCCACCATCAGTATCGCGGCAGACAAACCGAATGCCCTGGCCTGCCTGACCATGATCAGTGCTGTGTTCCAGCTGCTTTCGGAAGTCCTGTATAAACGCTATCGTGAAGAAAAACGTTTTGTGCTACAAACCCGCAGCGCGATTGCTTCTAAAGTCGAGGAGATGCAGCTCAGCTCGGTACAGGCCGCTGAGCGCCTGACTCAGCATCTGGTCGCGAAAGAAAGTGCCTTACATGTACCGAACACCTTGCTGAAAGATGTGAGTGATCACTTCCAGCTGGTCAGCATGCCGAATCCAACCAATGTCCTGACCCGTCATGCTTTTGTGGTGAATGGCATGGATGCTGAAAGCGCGGAACTGGCACAGACTTTTAGAACCGAAATTCTAAAATCCAAACAGTCCAAAGCCTCATAAATATCCTTGAATGTTGCAATTAAAAAAGCCGGATCCAACATCCGGCTTCTTTATGGATATAAAACAAATACACCAGCGTATCTTGGCCTATCCCTTAAATTTTTAACTGTTTTTGTTCCAGCAGATATTGCTGGGCATTATAAGGCTGGGCCGGATCCTGACAGGGGACTTTATGCCACTGACCATCGGCATCTAACTCCCATGCATTGTGACAATCTTTTAAATAGCTGATCAGACCATCTTTATAAATCCGTTTTTTCAGCTCTGGATCCAGCACCGGGAAACAGGTTTCGACCCTGGAAAACAGGTTGCGCCCCATCCAGTCGGCACTGGCACAATACAGTTTCTTGGCGCCGCCATGCTCAAAATAATAGACTCGGGTATGTTCCAGGAAACGTCCGACGATTGAACGGACCTGGATATTTTCTGACATGCCGGTGACTTGTGGAATCAGGCAGCAGATTGAACGCACAATGAGGTCAATTTTCACCCCGGCCTGTGACGCCTGATAGAGGGCAGCAATCAATTGCGGTTCAGTCAACGCATTCACTTTGATGATGATATGCGCGGCTTTTCCAGCTAGGGCAAATGCCTTTTCCTGCTCAATCAGTTTCAGCAGTTCGCTATGCAGGGTAAACGGTGCATGCAGCAAGGCTTTCAGTTTGGCCATTTTGCCCATGCCGGTCAGTTCCTGGAACATGCGATGCACATCTTCACAGATATCCGGCTGTGTGGTCATCAGGCCATAATCGGTGTACATGCGGGCATTCCCGGCATGATAGTTTCCGGTACCCAAATGCGCGTAACGCAGTAATTCCTGATTTTCACGCCGGACAATCAGAATCATTTTGGCATGGGTCTTATAACCGACGATACCATACACCACCACTGCCCCGGCTTCTTGCAGGATATTGGCCACCATAATATTAGATTCTTCATCGAAACGCGCCCGCAGTTCAATCACGGCCGTGACTTCCTTGCCATTCCGTGCAGCTTCTGCCAGCACCTGAACAATTTCCGAGTCCGGACCACTGCGATACAGCGTCTGCTTGATCGCCAGCACCGCCGGATCCTTGGCCGCTTCGCGCAGTAAAGTAATCACCGGCTGGAATGAATCAAAAGGATGATGCAGCAGCACATCCTGCGCCTTCAAAATTTCAAAAATGCTTTTCTGTTTACGGAAAATTTTCGGAATGACCGGACTAAAATGCGGATACTTTAATTCCGGACGCTCAAAACTGGTACTCAGGCGGGACAAATTGATCGGTCCATCAATCCGGTACAGTTCCTGTTCCGTCAGATCAAATTCATCTAGCAAATAGTCGATGATGTTCTGTGGAGAGTCATTTTCAATTTCCAGACGTACTGCACGACCAAAGCGGCGCGAACATAGTTCGTCTTTTAAAGCCACCGCCAGATCATCGACATCTTCCGATAGTACCAGATCGGCATTGCGGGTGACCCGAAAGGCATAACAGCCGGTCGCTTTCATGCCCGGGAACAAATCACTGATATGCTGCTGGATGATCGCAGTCAGAAAAATCTGGGTGGTATTGTTTCCGGTGACGTCTTCCGGAATTTTAATCAGGCACGGCAAGGAACGTGGTGCCGGCACAATTGCCATCTCGATTTCACGGCCAAAGGCATCTTTACCTTCCAAGCTGATAATAAAGTTCAGACTTTTATTCACCAAACGTGGAAAAGGATGTGAAGGATCCAGACTGATCGGGGTCAGTACAGGTTGCACTTCTTTGGCAAAAAAGGCTGCAATCCAGGCCTTATGTTTCTCCAGAAGATCCTGGTATTGAAGAAACTGAATCCCCTGTGCCTGGAGTTCAGGCAGAATTGCATGATTCAGAACCTCATACTGCTTGTTAACTGTGGCATGAATGGACTGGGACAGTTGTTGTAGAACCAGCTCGGTAGGTACAGCATCAGGCGTCCGGGTAGTCGCATTCAGGTCTTGCTGTTTCATCAGCCCGGCAATCCTGATTTCAAAGAACTCATCCAGGTTACGGGAAAAAATAATCAGGAAGTTTAAGCGCTCTAAAATCGGTAAATTCGGATCGAGTGCTTGTGCCAAGACACGACGCTGAAATTCAAATAAGGAAAGTTCCCGATTAAAATAGGTCGCTGACGAATGCTGAAATTGTTCCATGCCCTCTCAATGCTGCTGATTACAGTCTGTTGTTTCACATCATTGAGGGGCGATCTTAGGCAGACTTCATGACACTTATGTTACAAAGCTCGATAAATCCATATAAATTAATATTCTAACTTTTTCACATTACAAAAAATCTGGTTCCCAGCTTTTTTGTGCTGTCATCAAACGGCAATTAGGTGTCCGTTTTTTCAGTTTGTCTGGCAGCCCAATAAGTGGCTAAAGCTGGTCCTGAAATATTATGCCACAGACTGAAAATGGCGCTTGGCAAAGCAGTCATTGGAGATGCAGCAAAATGGGTCGCAGCTAAGGTCACACCCAGACCAGAATTCTGCATCCCAACTTCAATGGATACTGCACGACAGTCTATTTCTGCCAAGTGAAATATGCGACTGGCCCAATAACCCAGTAAATAGCCCATACCATTATGTAAGGCCACGATCCCTAAAATCATTAACCCAGACTCCAGAATCTGGGCTTTACTGCCGGCAATAATCGCCGCGACAATTGCCACAATCGCAATCACAGAAATCAACGGCATCACCTGAATATAGGCCGTGACTTTTTGCTTGAGTATCGCCCGTACGATTAAGCCCAGAATAATCGGGAATAACACCACCTGTAAGATCGACACCAGCATCGACCAGGCATTGATCTCAATCCACTGACTGGCCAACACATAGAAAATGGCCGGAGTTAGAATGGGAGCCAGTAACGTAGAAACTGAAGTACAGGCAACAGACAAGGCGGTATTGCCCTTGGCCATATAGGTAATCACATTGGATGCGGTGCCACCCGGACAGCAACCCACCAGGATTACCCCGATCGCAATCTCCGGTGGCAGCTGAAACAGCTTGCACAGCAAAAAGGCCAAGCCAGGCATCACCATAAACTGGGCCACCACACCAATCGCTACTGCCTTCGGACTTTGCAGGACACTTTTAAAATCGCCTACCGTCATGGTCATCCCCATGCCAAACATGATGATGCCTAACATCCAGGGAATATAAGCTCTTAACCAGACAAAAGCTTCAGGGATCATCAAGGCAATGCCGGAAAAAAGCACCACCCATAAAGCAAAGGTTTTTTGGACAAATTGGCTAAACTGGAGCAAGGCTGACATGGGTTTCATCCAGGTGATATTAAGGGAGAAAAAGCAAGATAAAACAGGCACCCGTTGATACCTGAATTTTTATATTCAAATATAAATAAGATCAAAGGAATATTTAAATTCTATCCCTATCCAGCTTTTTATGCCGCTTGAACAATATCTTTGACATAGATACGTTTTACACCATGCGACAGCATATCCTGCCAGGCATGTTGCAAGGAACCACTCAGGTCAATACCCTTGGTGGCATCGGCAATCACATAGGTTTTAAAGCCCAGTTTGCAGGCATCGATTGCAGTCCAGGCCACACAAAAGTCTGTGGCAATTCCGACCACAAATACGGTATCAATCCCACGTTCACGCAGATAGCCAGCAAGACCCGTCATGGTTTTCCGGTCAGCTTCCATAAAGGCCGAGTAACTGTCGATTTGAGGATGAAAGCCCTTGCGAATGATGAGTTGTGCTTGCGGTAAATTTAAATCCGGATGCAGTTCGGCATCAAGTGTCCCTTGTACACAATGCTTTGGCCATAAGACCTGACTGCCATAATCCAGCTGAATACTGTCATAGGCTGCTTTGCTGGGATGGTTGTCTGCAAAAGAAATATGGTTGTCCGGATGCCAGTCTTGGGTCAGGATAATATGCTTAAAATGCTGCCCCAATAGATTAATATTTGGAATAATCTGGTCAGCATTGGCTACAGCCAGATTGCCTCCCGGGGTAAATCCTCTTTGTACGTCTACAACCAGTAAAGCAACATTATTCTGCATCTGTTTTCATCCATTGAAATCTCGATTTATGCCCAAGCATAGCGCAAAATACCTCAGGATTTTTAGCTCTACGGTTAAAAATGGCATGACTGTGTATTCTCGGCATGTGTATATGAGCAAATCAATAGATTCATTGTTTTTGACAAATATGAGATGAGTTCCGAGCTAGATCTCTGCAAAAAAAAATAAGTTTTAAGATAAAGTGATGAATCTTTCTAATAATAAAACAGTATATTTAATTCTTAAATTTTGAAAATAAAAAAGCCTGCAAAAGCAGGCTTTTTAAAATCTTGGAACATTACACTTTAGTGCGGTTCACCAGGAACAGCATACATAATGCAGAGATGATGATACATGGGATCGCAGCGGTAATGACCCCCGCAGCGCCAAAACCTGCCGTCAGTAACTGACCGGCGATGACTGGACCCAGCATGGCACCGATACGGCCAACTGCAGACGCAACACCAACACCAGTACCACGCACCTCAGTCGGATAAACGATACTACCGAAGGCATACAGTACACCCTGACAGCCAATCACGAAGGCACCGGCCAATGCTGCTGCCATATACATCTGGTTCAGCGAGCTTGCACCATTCAGCGCCAGTAGACCTGCCAGAATACCGCCGTACATCAACAGGATCACATAGGCTTTCTTCCAGCGGTCGGTCAGCATACCCAAAATAATCGTACCAATCGTCGCTGTCACCATGAAGTAGAACTGTGCGGTTGAACCATCCTTACGTGTGAAGCCAAGTTCCATAAACAATGATGGCAACCAGCTCAACATGATGTAAACCACCATCAAGGTAAAGAAGTAGCTCACCCAGATACATAGCGTACGTAACAGGTTGTCCGAATTAAACAGGTCCTTGAATGAACCCTGCGGTGCAACAGCAAGTTCTGCAGCCGTTTTGTTCTGTGCTTTCAGGTATTCCTTCGATTCAGGCAAAAATAACATCATCAGCGGAATGGCAAGAATCGGTAACAGACCACCGAGATAAAAAACATTCTTCCAGTTAGCACCAAATTCAGTCGCTGCAATTAAAGACAAAATCGCTGCACCGACTGGCATACCGCAGTACATCAAGCCCACTGCACGGCCACGATTTTGTGGAGAGACTGCTTCAGAAGCAAGTGTGATCAGAATTGGCATCGCGCTGCCCAGACCTGCTCCAGCCAGGAAACGCACTGCCAGCAAGCTGTTAAAGCTATTGACCCAGACGGTACATAAGGTAAATACAGCAAATACTGCTGTCGACCAGATCAAGACTTTCTTACGGCCAATGCGGTCCGCAAATCGCCCACCAACCAGTGCACCCGGTAATAAACCCAGAATCCCTGCACTAAAAAACACACCCAACTGGGAACTATCGAGACCAAAATGCTCACGAATACCTGCAGCAGCAATTCCGGCTGCCTGAATATCTAAGCCTTCAATCACCGCAATCAGAAAACAGATCGCGACCGTGACGATAGCATGCTTATTGTCTGATTTTTCCATTGGATTATCCTTGTTCAATCAGCGTTACAAAAGACAGCCATCATCTATGAGCCTGATTGCAGAAATAACTATCAATAAGTTGAACGTTTTGCTTAGATATTCCCAAAGGAGTAGAGGCAGATAAAAATAGGATAAGACCAGATAAAGTCGCAAAAACACTTAATCAGAACACCATAAAGTTCAAGACTTAGACTTTAAGGCTTATACATCAAGTTAAAAAATTAACCGATAAGAAAAAAATTCTCAATTTATTGATATTTAAAAAAGATTAGTCTTAGTCGTTTTTGGCTTTATTTGTTTTGGTGCGAGAGTGCGATCAAGATGTACGAGGTCTCAATTTATCCAATATAACTATTAATCCAAAATTAAAAGGCATAAAAATGGCAGTTTTCAGCTGATCTTTTTGCACAAGCCTTATCATTATTGGGTTCATTTGGGGTAATCTCCTCCATTGTCTAGACTGGAGACATAACTTTGGTCTCAGGATTTTGCTTTATAAATCATCTTATTTATTACTTGATTGTTTCCAAAAGGCTTTGTATAAAGAATTCAGTAGCTTTTACTAAAGCATATTGTTCTTATGCGTTTGATCAGTCATAATTTGCATAAGCAATATTCAATTCAATGCAAATCTATTGAATTTGCTATAAATCAAAATACAAATCCATCCCAATTTATGTTTTCTCATTCCTTTCGGATGGACAAATAGGATAGTTTTTTAAAATGACTCAGCAAGCACAGACCATTCAAGGTTCCATAGTCGCAATCGTCACCCCTATGTTTGAAGATGGCAGCGTAGATTGGAAGGGTCTCGAGAAGCTGGTTGAATGGCACATTGCAGAGGGCACCAACAGTATTGTCGCCGTTGGAACAACAGGCGAAGCCTCTACTCTCAGTATGAGTGAACACACCCAGGTGATCAAAGAAATCATTCGTGTGGCCAACAAACGTATTCCTATTATTGCTGGCACAGGTGCAAACTCGACCCGTGAAGCGATCGAACTGACCCGCGAAGCCAAAGAGCTGGGGGCAGATGCCGCTTTACTGGTGACGCCATATTATAATAAACCGACTCAGGAAGGCTTGTATCAGCACTATAAAGCTATTGCTGAAGCCGTTGATCTTCCACAGATTCTTTATAATGTTCCGGGCCGTACCGGTGTGGATATGGCCAATGAAACCGTGATTCGCCTGGCGGATATTCCACAAATTATCGGTATTAAAGATGCGACTGGCGATGTACCGCGCGGTGCTGAACTGCTGCAAGGCCTTGTCGGTAAAGATATGACTGTTTATTCGGGTGATGATGCAACTGCGTATCAACTGATCGGTCATGGCGCCAAAGGTAATATCTCGGTCACGGCGAACGTGGCTCCGAAAGCCATGAGCGAAGTGTGTGCAGCTGCGATTGCCGGTGATGCAGCCACAGCTGAACAGTTAAATGCTCAGGTTGCAAATTTACACAATATTTTGTTTTGCGAATCGAACCCAATTCCTGTGAAATG
>NZ_JAVXCI010000016.1:0-38508 GCF_036659555.1 Acinetobacter sp. | reverse complement strand
AAGGTTGGGGTCGGGAGTTCGAGTCTCCTTTCCCGCTCCAAATTCAAAAAGCCCTGATCAAAAGATCGGAGTTTTTTTTATTGCTGATTTTAATGGTTTTTTAAACCCATTCTTCTTCTGTTATTCAACGCAATAAAAAATTCTTAATGCAGTTTTTTATTTTGCGGCCACGGCCATAACAATGCTCTCAATTGATCATCGGCTTTAAGGCATTTTTGACAGCAGAAACTGCCTGATTCACTGCAAACAAGGGATTAGCCCCTAGGCAATTTAATTCAAGCCCCCCCCCCCGCAAACAGCCTCTGCGCAGCAAAGCCAATACAATATCAAACTATATCTTTTTTTTGCGGCCGCGCATGCTGATTGAGTCGGTTAACGAATCGGTAATTTCATACTTTTAGCAAAGGATGAGTAAAATGACCAAGCGCCAGCACCCAAAAGATCAATCAGGATCTGAAAAAACTGAAGAGCAAACGAGTCCAGAGGACAGCCAGCCGCAAAAAAATCCTAAAGATAAATCTGATGAGCATGAAATGCATAAGTCAAGCCACTATCATCAGCACCATGATACGACCAGCAACTACAAGCATCCCCATTGAGCAGAATTTTATTCAAAAAACTCCCTCATCCTCACCTTCTCCCCCAAGGGAGAAGGAGCTTGCAATATGAATTGCGCTGCCAGTTAATGATCACTTGCTGATTTATAGAGATCTGGGCAGTTTTAAGCTGTTTTTTAAAGGCCATGGATTGGGCTGATTCCCAGCAAACCCGAATGCCCTCATGATTTTCCCGTAAAGTTCTTTATGGCCGGCATATCCGGCGCTGCTGCAATGCATGGCAGCGCCGCCTGATCAAACTAGATTGTTCTGTGAAATGCATAACGGCCCTGCTCTCTGCCCAGCTTAAAGCGCTCGATTAACCCGGCTTTTTCCAGAGTATTTAAAGTCGCATACACAACGCCAAATGATATTTTCGCAGTTCGGAACGCTGTATGGCGCATAATTTGCGCCGCAGTCAATTCATGTTCAGACTGTTCAATAATTCCAAGAATAACCAGGCGGGCAACCGTCACCTGCAAATTAGAATCACGCAGCAGTTCATACAGCTTTGCCGCTTCCCCATTTCTTATATTCAAATGACTCATTTTTAAAACTTCTTCTCAAAAGTCAGCATCCACTGCTGGATTTTCCGGGTATAAAACTGGTCAATGCTGCTGTCCACATCGTCATACTGAAACCCCAATTTTGGCTCTATATTGAAGAAATTGAGTTTCTTATGGCCAATATTGATGCTTGCATTCAGCCGCTGATCTTTCCTGTTCATTAAGGAGTGATCATAGCTGCGTGATGCGCGCTGCACACTTGAAACAGCATTCAAGCCATTTGCCCACTGCTTATAGATGCCTAAATTGATTCCATACTGATCAAAGCCTTCAGATTTCCTTTCCAGATCATCTTTTTGAAAACTCAGCCCGCCGAAAACCGCGGTGTCCGCAGCCAGCAAATACATCACAGAAGAAGAGGCGTTGATGGTTTGCCCATTGAATATTTGATAATCAGCGTCTTTATAGGTTTTACTGATCCAGCGCCCATTCAGGTTAGCTTGCCAGCGCGGCGACAGCCAGCGCCCATAGCCTGCAGATACTCCATAAGTATCAATATAGTGCTCCTGATTCAGCCAGCGCCATTCCAATGTTGGCCCAAAATTAAACCAGGATTTAATATCCTGCCATTTATAATTGAGATCGATATTCAGGCCGTGCTCATCAAAATCATGCGCGCTGGCATAATTCAAGCCATCTGCCGACAGGTTCCAGTTGAGGAAATGGTTGCCGGCTAAATTGCGCTCCTGTTCTAAAGCCAGCGCATAATTCGCGCCCAGGGATGCAATCGGCGGGGTCTTTTCAAAAACCAGCCCGGCGAAATTTAAAAAGCGGCCTTCCGTGGTTTGATTGACGTTATCGTTATGCACCATGCGCAGATGGGCTTTGCCAGCGGTTTTTTCCTGCTTTTTGATTTGCGCTAAAAACTGCCCTGCCAGAATACGGAAATTATCCTCGACTTGAGGATTATTCTGCGTTTGTAAAAATATTTTTTCCGCCTGGCGGTACTGGCGGTTTTCAAACAGCATTGCCCCAAGATCAAAGCGCACATAGTCCAGGCTGGCGTCTTTTTCCAGCATGTTCTGATACTGCTGTATCGCCAGCTTATGCTTGCCCTGCTGGCGGTATACCGCCCCCTGGGCATAAAGCGCCAGCATGGGGTCGTGCTGCGGTGACTGCAGGTAGAGCGGCAGCACTTTTTGCAGTGTTTTCCAGTCCCGGTTCTGAATTGAGGCCTGAATAATAATTTCAGCAATTTGCGGATTATTTTTTACTTCTTCATCGGTGACATTGACCGGTTTTTGGCGCTTCTGCTCATGATCCTCCAGCGCTTTTTTATGCTGTTCATCCGGCGCGCGGTAGCGGCGGGCATCGGTTAAGTCTGAAGAAATTTTATCCAGATTATCCAATGGCTGAATGACCGCCAGCGCAGGTTCGGGCGCCGCCGCATGGCCGCGTTCAGCAGGCTGCATCATCAACCCGCCGATCAAAAACAAGGGAACGATGGGAACCGAAATATTTTGGTAGCCAAAATATGCATGGCTAAAATGCTGTTTTTTCTTGACGGAAAGTTTCATGACGGGAATTTTATGAAGAATAAATATAACAACTAGGTAAATGATAATCATTTACCTAGTTGTGGGAAATAAAAACACGGATATGCCTTTATGCAGCAAAGCGCATCCAGCAATTATTTAAAACGGCGCCTATAAAATTACTGCTTGCCGGCAAAGCCGTAACCGCCTGTCAACTGCTGCAGGTTATCCGTCGCTGCAGATGCAGTCGCTGCATCCGTATAAATACCGCCTGCTACTTCCGCCGCGCCTGCGCCAAACAGGCCAATATCATATTTGGTGTCTTGCAAAGCGAAGCTGCCGGCACCGTCAACATATGTCAAAGTCGCATTGCCTGTGGCTTTTAAATTGCTGTCAAAAGTCACTTGATCCAGTGTGCCGCTGATGTTGAATGTTCCGACAACACCGCCTGATGGCCGCTTGCCTGTAATGCCTGAAACAGAACCGGAACCCGTCACACTGCCATTATTTACATTCACGGTATAATTTAAACCGCCCGCTGTACTGTTAATGTGATTGAAAATATCGCCCTTATAGGTATAGGTTGCAGTCGCAGGCAATGTGCTTTTTGCTGTCGGCGTGCCCACTACGGCTTTGGTAAACTGGCGGTCATTAAATTCATTTAAGCCGCGGGCCGCATTGCCGATTACGACAGAATTGGCCTGTTTATAAAAAACATAGGTTGCATTTTTATTTGGAGATGTTGGATTTGCATGAGCGCGGGTCAGGCCTGCAGGCAGTGCAGTTAAATTCATGGCATTATTCACGCCCTGCCCATAGTTCTGATTGTTATATGTAAATGTCCCTACATATCCATTCAGCACATTTGCTGCTTCTGCATTAAAGTTATAGCCCGTCAGATTGGTTTTAAAATCAATGCCGGCAGAAGCAAATGAAGTTGCGAGAAGCGCAGCAGCCATTAAACCAGTTTGCAATGTAAATTTACCCATTTTCTATACCTTTTTAAATCAATTTGTTGTGACGTATTTTTTATCTTCATCGATGGAATATATTTAACCCGCTAAATCAGAAAACAGTATTTTATAAATTAATTTTTCCATCAGACAATATACTGTTCAGTGATGATTTATAGATTTATGGCCAAGTCATTATCTGTCTCCTTATTTTAGAATTTAGCGCTTAAAGAAATTGCGACATTTAATGGTTCACCATAAAGGCTTGCTAAACTGTTTTTCTTATAAACTTTATCAAATAGGTTATTAATATTTAAACCTGCGCTAATATTTTCATTGAGCTTATATCTCGCCATTAAGTCTACAACCGCAAAACTTCCCTGATTGCCCATTAAATTAGTCTTAAAGTCTTTATTGGATAAGCAGCTTTCTGTGCCATTTGGCTGTACAATGCAGTTACTTATCCCCTGCCTGGTTTTATATTTCCACCGCACAGCCCCTCCCACGGTTAAATCATCTGCCGCCTGATAACTAGTCGCTAAATTAATTGCATGTTTAGGGCGTTCATAACTGTAATCTCCTGAATCCATAGAAAATGAAGAGTTCCTTGCCTCTCCGGTCACTTGGTCAACATGAAGATAGGTATAGCCCGCATTAATCATCCATTCTGGCGTAAGCTTTCCTTGCGCTGAGAGTTCAAAGCCTGAAATAACCGGGCCATCCGCAGCATATTTAATTTGACAAACATTTCCTGTTACAGGAGTGCAGCTATATTGCTGCCCTGTAGCTGGATTTCTCGGCGGCACTAATATTTTATAAGGAAAATTCTTTTCCTTCATTTGAAAGACAGCAGTATGCAGGTTTAATTGATCATCAAATAAAGCGCTTTTTAAACCCATTTCATAAGAGTTGCCTTCAATAAACGGTAAAAACTGATCATTAATATCTTTTTCTAATTGGGTTTTATATATTCCTGTATAGCTGGCATAAGCGCTCGTATTGTCTGTCAGGCTGTAAACTAAACCAGCATACGGAATCCATTTATCTTTTGGATCGTGCCTCACGCTCATTTTATCGTAAATCGGGCCATTATATTTTTGCGCTGTTTCATAATGATTATAGCGTGTGCCCAGTATTACTTTTAAATTATTTATTGGTTCAAATTTTGTACTTAAAAAATAGCCATACTGTTTTTCATAGTTATTTTTTACGCCAATAACATTATCTAATGGATATTTGCCATATACCTTAACTAAGCGGTCATTATCTGCCCTTTCAGGATATTTTACATCGCCATTCCAGTTATCTAAACTTACGCAATTCCACCGAAAATATGTCATTTTACAGCGTGAAAATCCGCCTAATAGTTCATATACAGGATCGTCTGTTTTAGAATTATAGCCATTTACGCCTGTGGCAATCTGCGCTTCGCGTCCAAACAGGTCAAACTTGCCTAATAAGCTGATATCCAGATTATGCACTTTGGATTCAGGGCTCTCCCGGCCAATACTATAGCTCGCTGTATTATTTTCCGTATTATACCAGTTCGTGCCAACAACGCCCCATTTGCGGTCTGGCGCAGTTTCACTATATTGATAGTTGGTCGCCAGCTTCCAATAATCATTAAACTGATGACTGACTGTAAAAAAGCCATTCCAGCTTTGAGTATGCGCATACGACCAGTCCGTGGCGGCATTCCAGCTGCGGCCGCCGTCAAATATTCCCGTACTGTATGCCGTAGTCGTCGCTCCTGCAGTCATATGCGGGCTGGCATCATCCACATCTTTGTCAGACCATGTCCCGCCTACGGCAACTGTTGTTTTATCGCCCAAGTCTGCTTCCACAATGCCATAGAATATTTTGCTTTCTTCTTTAATGCGGTCAATATAGCTGTCGCCCTGTCCATAGGCGGCGACAAAGCGGCCGCGGATGCCGGCATCATCAGTAAATGGCTGCGACACATCCAGCTCAACCCGCTTCTTGTCCCAGCGCCCATAACTGACTTTGGCGCTGCCTTCCGCTTCCATGCTTGGGCGCTTGCGCACAAAGTTCAGGCTGGCAGAAGGATCGCCTGTTCCGGTGCTTAGGCCGCTTGAACCGCGCGTAATCTCAACCCGGTCATAAATTACTGTGTCATAGCCTGCCAGCAGCTCCATGCCGCGGCTGCCGCTCACCAGCGTGGGCGCGCCATCCACCATCACGTTGTTGATTTCATAGCCGCGGGAGTAAAAAGATGTCCGGCCCGCGCCCGGCACGCCATAGTTCTGCACCGTCACTCCCGGCGTGCTTTCCAGAAGTTTATTGACATCAGTTAATGCCTGTTCTTCAATTTGCTTATTGGTAATGACGGTGATGCTTTGCGGCGTATCTTTAAGCGCCAAATCAAGCTTTGTGGCGCTGCTTGAGCGGCTGACGGTATAGTTGTTTTTAGATTCACCGGCCAAATCTGTGCCGCTTGAAGCCGTCACCACAATCGTATCCAGCCGCGCAGCCGATTGGTTATTTTGATATTCTGCAGCGCTATTCTGGGCTGAACCGGCGGCGCTTGCCGCAGGGCTGGTTTTTGGGCTGCTCACTTTATCCGCCAGCACATAGCCCTGATTTATTTTTCTGGCCTGCAGGGGGGTATTTTCCAGCAGTTTCTGAAAACCCTGCTCTACACTGTATACCCCTTTTAATCCTGCCGTCTTCATGCCGTTTAAACGGGCGCCGTCACTCGACAATGCAACACCGGACTGAATGGCAAACTGATTTACCGCGGCCGACAAGTCTCCCGCAGCTATCTGATAATTTTTAACACTGATTTCTTTGGAGAAGGCACTCACAGATGCGGCAGATAATCCAGCAGCCAATGCGATTTGTATCGACAAAACTATCGGCTTCAGCACAAACGATATTGGTTTACTGCTCTTAATCATTGAAAGTGGCCCCCTTATACTTAAACTGAATCTCAATATTTAATGCGAAAGATTATCTTTCTCATTAAATAAGACACTTGAGACCGCCAAGTGGGAACCTGAATTTTAATTTTTCTTCAGTATTTTTATAATTTATTGATATATATTATTTTTTAACAACATTCAGGCTGCCGAAAATATTTTCATGGATTTGAACCGGCAGGCTGCTTTCAAGCAGCTCCAATGCTGAATGCTCCAGCGGCAATGCCGCGGTTACCTGGATACTGGATAACGCCTGCTCATCAAAGGCAATTTTCTGACGGTGATAGCTTTTTAAAATGCCTAGAACTTCAGGTAAAGGCATGTTCTGCACCACCAGCATTTTCTGCTGCCATGCGGTTTCAAACAGCTCAGGAGAAATATTTGAGCGGTAAATAATGCCCCGCCCTTCAGCAATCAGCACCTGCTGCCCGGCTTCAATAATTTCATCCGGCAATGCCGCTCCCTGAGCGCCGCGCGGTATTTCAACTTTAGCCTTTGACTCCAGCATGGTTAACAGCGTCGCATTTTCATACTGATGCACAATAAACCGCGTTCCCAGCGCAGTGATTTTCGCGTTTTCCGTTTCAATAATAAAAGGCCGGGAAGCATCTTTGGCGACTTCAACCAGAATATTTCCTTTATATAATTGGATGACCCGCCTATGCTGGTTAAACTGGATATCGTAAGCGGTTTCTCCGCTGATTTTAATTTCGCTTTGATCGCTCAGCTGCTGATTCTGCCATTGATCATAGGGATTGCGGGTATCTGCAAGCCATTCATTGGCCGGCAGGATATGCCAAGTCATCACTGCAATAAGCGCTGTGCTGGCAAACAGAATGACCGAGCGCAGAAGCCATAATGATTTTTCGGTCTGATGCGCAGCCGCATTTAAAGCGCTGACAGCCGGCTTAGAATTTTCCTGCTGTTTCAAGCAGTCAAAATGGCCCAGCGTCATCTGCAGCGCTTCAATGCAGGCGGCCCTTTCAGGATCTTCTTTTTGCCAGGCCTGATACGCCATCACGTCTTCTTCAGTGCATTCATCGCTGCTCATTTTGACCAGCCACAATGCAGCCTCCTCCATCAGGCGGTCATCCGGCGCTTGATCTGATGATGAATGCTTTCCGGGCATATTATGAATGCATGAATTTAAGGTGGCGGTGGCAGAACAGCAGCGCTTTCGCCAAATCCAGCTGTATGGTTTTGCGTGAAACGGCAAAGCGGCTGGCGATAGCGGTCTGCGGCATTTCTTCAATATAGTGCATGATCATGGCCAGGCGCTGGCGTTCAGGCAGGCGCGCCAGTATATCGGCAACCCTGTGCAGTATTTCCAGCACAGTCACAATCTGCTCAGGCGAGCAGTCCAGCGCTTCCTCCTGCTCCGCTAAAAGCCGCAGATAATCCTCTTCTATTTTTTTTCTTCGGATCTGATTCAGGATCAGGTTTTTGGCAATTGTCGCCAGATAAGGCCGGGGCTCTTTGATTTTTTCGCCGCTATCCGCATGGATAAATATCTTTAAGAAGGTATCCTGCATAATATCTTCTATGCTGTGCTTATTCGCGCGCAAGGTGCGGTTCAGCCAGCTGTACAGCCATTGGTAATTTTGCTGATAAAACCGGTCAAAACAGTAAATTTGTTCAGCATTCTGAGGACTGGATGACAAGCCTGTCATTTTACTCGCCTTTTATTCAAATTATGAATAGCAGCGATTATACACAAATAATAATGATTTTCATTATCATATTGGATTTTTGAATTTCCGGCTGCCCGCGCGGCTGCGGAAATTCAAAATGCCTGCTCATCAGGGCAAAGTGCATTGCGATCAAAAGCAGCAGGCTTCTGTAAAAGCCTGCTGCCTGCGCATATTCAGGCGCCGCATCATTCCAGATAAAAGGTTCTGAGCGGCGGGTAGCCGTTAAATTCAACCGATGCATACGACGCCGTATAAGCGCCCGCGCTCAGCCAGTACAGGCGGTCGCCGATGGTCAAGTTCAAAGGCAGCTGATAAGGAATTTTTTCATACATGATGTCTGTGGAATCACAGGTTGGCCCTGCCAGCACTACTTCAGATTTTTCAGCCTGCGCCTGCATTTTTGGCGTATGAATTGGATATTTGGTGGTTTCGCCCAAGGTTTCAATCAAGCCATTGAACACGCCGACATCTGTATACACCCAGCGTTTAGCGTCTTTTTCAGACTTATTGGCAATCAGCACAATTTCTGAAACAATTACGCCGGCATCGCCGACCAATGACCGGCCCGGCTCCAGAAACAGCGTAATTTCACGGTCAAAATTCTGCTTTAAATACATCTTAATCTGATCTGCATAAGCCTGCAGGCTGTTAATTTCCGCCAAATAGCGCGCCGGGAATCCTCCCCCCATATTAATCAGTTCAAGCTGAATCTGATGCCGGCTTTCCAAGGTGTCAAAGACCTGCTTGACTGCATCCAATGCCGTGCGCCAAACGGTGACTTCTTTCTGCTGGCTGCCGACATGGAAGGAAACGCCGTAAGGCTTTAATCCCAGCTGCTTGGCTGCAGCCATTAAATCAACCGCCATCTCCGGGTCGCAGCCAAACTTTCTGGACAGCGGCCATTCCGCAGTCGTTCCAGACTCAACGAGAACCCGGACAAAAACCCGCGATCCAGGCGCAAATTCTGCAATCTGCTCAAGATCAGCGCGCGCATCGGTGACAAATAAGCGCACTCCTTTGTCATAGGCATATTTCACATCCGCCGCTTTTTTGATGGTATTTCCGAAAGAAATCCGCTCAGGCGGCACGCCGCTTGCCAAAACGCGGTCCAGCTCATAGGTGGACGCTACATCAAAATTTGAGCCGATATTGCGCAAGCGCTGAATAATTTCAATTCCCGGATTGGCTTTGACTGCATAAAAAATATTTGCATGCGGAAAGCACTGCTTTAATTCTTCGTATTTAAACTGGATCCGGTCCAAATCAACCACTAAAAACGGGCTGTTTTTGGCTGCAGAAAAATCCTGAATCCTCTGCCATTGCTTTGATGAATAATAGTGTTCGAGCTGCATAGAAAATCCGCGCTTGTGCAATATGATGGTTGTCAGTGAGCCTGCCTTTATAGGGTCAAGGCAGTTTTAAACAGGCGTTCAGCCTCTGGAACAGAAGCAATAAGCTCCAGTCAGCTTATTGCCCTAAAATATGCAGGCTACTGCCTTAAGCGCTGCAGCCAGTCCTGCACCGTCGGCATTTCCACCAAATCCTGAAATTCGATATTGATTCCTGCATCGCGCCAGAAGCCGACCAAGGTCATTAAGCTGACTGAATCCAGCCCCAGCATGAATAAATCATCATCATCCTGAATTTCCTGTGCATCCATATTCAGCTGCTTGGCGACGGCTTGACGCACTGCAGTCAAATTCAACTGTTCCATTTTCATCTTTTCGCTCTCGGGTTCACGGCTTGAATCACTGAATCTGCATCAACAACTTTGGCGCAGCGGCCGGCGGCATAGCTCAGCGCCATCCGATGCTCATCCAGGCTGAAATCGGCCAGGGCATCGCCAACTAGAAACGCCTGCATGTCCAGCATGAAGGCTTCAGCTGCCGTAAGCAGGCAGCCGATGTGCGCATAGACGCCGCAGATAATCAGCTGATCGCGGCCGCTCGCTTTAATCCGCTGTTCAAAGTCGCTTTTTTTGAAAGCGCTGTAGCGCCATTTGGTCAAAACCGTATCCTGATCCGCCGGCTTGAGGCTCGGAATGATCTGCACCAGGCTTTCTTCAGGTGCCAAGCCTTTGCCCCAGAAATCAGTCAGCAATTGCCGGTGTTCAGGAGTTTGGCCGCCGGGCTGCGCCGTGTAATAGACCGGGATGCCGGCATCACGGCAATGGTCAATAAGCCTGCGGCAGTTTTTGATCAGCTCAGGAATCGGCGCTGCAGCCTGATCATAAAAGTCTAAAAAATACTGCTGCAAATCGTGCACGAGCAAGACTGCCCGGTCCGGCTCAATAGCCCAGTTCACTTTGTTTGCAGGAAAGCTGCCGGGCTGCGGCATGGGATAGCTTGCTATGCGGGGAATCGTCATTTTTTTACCTGCCTATTTAATTTGATGCTTGAATCAGGCGCTGCCTGAGTTCTTTCTTGTCAATCTTCCCTAAGGCCGTATATGGCATATCTTCAATAAATTCAATATGGTCTGGCGTTTTAAAAGTCGCCAGGCCAAATTTTTGCACATGCTGCCGCAGCTGCATCTTCAGCCGGGTAAGGCTTGGGTCCTGATCTTCCCTGCGCCACTGTATAAATGCGCAGCTTTTTTCACCCAGCATCCGGTCCGGCATCGCCACCAAAGCGGACTGCATGACCTGCGGATGCTGATTCAGCGCCTGTTCAACTTCCTCAGTCGCAATTTTCTCTCCGCCGCGGTTGATTTGATCCTTGCTGCGGCCCTCAACAATGATGTTGCCCTCCTGAGTCATGCGCACCAAATCGCCGGTACGGTAAAAGCCGTCACGGGTAAATGCCTGCCGGTTGTGCTCATCCGCCTTAAAATAGCCGCGGATGGTATACGGCCCGCGCGTCAGCAGATGCCCGACCTCTCCGGCGGCCAATTCCCGGTCCTCATCATCGACAATTTTAATTTCGTCATCGGCGCTGATCCGGCTGCCCTGCGTGGAAATTATGCTTTCGGCGGAATCATCATAGCGCGTGTAATTCACCAGGCCTTCCGCCATGCCGAAGACCTGCTGCAGGCGGCAGCCATGTTCTTCAATCAGCTGGCGCGCCAATGCGTCAGGCAGGCGGGCGCCGCCCACCTGCAAAACTTCAAGCTCTGCAAAGATATTGGCAGCGCCCTGCTGCACCGTTTCCGCCCACTTGGCGGCTAAGGCCGGAACCAGCGCCGCATGGGTAATCCGGTGCTTTTGAATCAGCGCAAAGCAGCTGTCCGGCGCAGGGTCTTTTGCCAGCACCAGCGTTCCGCCGGCAAAAAACAGCCCCAGCGAACCGGCCGAACTCAGGCTGAAATTATGCGCCGCCGGAAGCGCCATCAGCATTTTCGACTTTTCATTCAGCTGGCAAATCTCAGCGCTCGCACGCACGCTGTAAAGATAGTCGTCATGCGTTCTTGGAATCAGTTTCGGCGTTCCTGTGCTGCCGCCGGATAACTGAAAAAACGCCGCATGGCGCGCGGTAATATTTGGCGCGCCGGCATGCTGCTCAGGAAATGCGGAAACATCCGGCCACGGATCAAATTCTTCCGGCTCCCCCGCCACAATCACCTGCTGCAAAGACGGGCAGCGCTGCCGGCATTCCCGGGCTAAGGTGCGGTAGTCAAAGCCTGAATGCCGCTCCGCGCAGATATAGAGTTTTGCTTCTGTCTGCGCAATAAAATGGCTCACTTCCGCATGGCGGTGCGCGGGCAGGCTCATCACCGGGCGCATGCCGATGCCAATCGAGGCAAAATAGGCAATAAAAAACTCGATGATGTTCGGCAGCTGGATTACCAGGCTGTCGCCGGCCTGATAGCCTTGTTTTTCGAGATAGGCAGAAAACTGATCAATCTGCTGTTTCAATTCCGCATAGGTCAGCTGTTTTTCCGCGCAGACAACTGCAGTGTTTTTGCCGTATTTCTGCGCGCATTCATTAAAAAATTCACTGATGGTCTGGCCGAGCCAGTAGCCTTTGGCAATATATTTTTCTATAAACTCAGGCGGATACTGCACAATCCCTTCCCAGAGCCCGGCTTCAGCCAATTGATGATCCTGCATGACAAAAACCTTTTAAATGAAAACCAATTCTTCCGCTTTCAAGCCTAAGGCGTTGAACATTGTTTTAAATTTCGCCGCGGTTTCATCCAGCTCAAGTTCAGGCTGGGAAGCTTCCACAATGCCGGCGCCCGCATAGAGCCGGGCAGACTGATCATAGATCCGCCCGCAGCGCACATTCACCGACCACGCGCCATTGCCATGCGCATCGCTCCACCCCATCGTGCCGGCAAAAAGATTCCTCTGGAAAGGCTCCAGCTCCGAAATCAGCGTTCTGGCAAGCTGGGCTGGCTGGCCGCATACCGCAGGCGTTGGATGCAGGATTGAAACCAGATCAAAGATATGCTGATCAGGATCTTTCAGTTTGCCCTGAATCTGGGTCGCCAGATGCCATAAGGTTTGCGTCTTAATCAGGGAGGGAGATTCGGGAATGGTTAAAGTTCTGCACAGCGGCGCCAGCTGATCTGCAATCGCTTCAATCACTAAGCGGTGCTCATACTGGTCTTTTGCCGAGGCCAGAAGGCGCTCTGCCTGCGCCTGATCTTCCGCGGGGTCTTCACACCGGATCAGCGTGCCGGCGACAGGATGGCTGAATACATTTTCATTTTGCTTGGCCGCCAGAAGTTCTGGACTGGCCCCCATAAACCACCCATCCTGTTTAGGATTCTGCGCTAAGGCAAAGGTGTAGCCTTCCGGATTGGACATGAATAAGCGGTAAAACAGTTCAGCAATATTAATTTTTTCAGCAGTTTTTAAGTCTATTGCGCGCGCAAGCACGGCTTTTTTCAATTCAGTGGTCTGCATCAGCTCCACCAGTTTGCGGACGCCGTCCACATAGTCCGCATGCTTTGGGAGCAGCTTCGCTTCAACTGCCGCTGCCTGCAGCGCCTGATTTCCGGCTTCAAAGATATCCGCCAGATGGGTGTTTTTGGCTTCAGCGATAGAGAGTTCCGGCAAGTCGCGCGTATCAAAGGGCAGGCTGCCGGCAATGATCAAGTCAGCGTTGCCCTGCTCCTGAATCCGTTCAGCCAGCTGCTGTTTTGCCTGCTGCAGCCACTGCTTCTGCTGCTCCAGAAAATCCAAGCTTTCAGAACGCTTAAAATCAATATTCTGAATGATTTTTTTGCTGGAAATCATGCCCGTTGGCGCTGCAAAAACAAAACCGGCAAGATCTTCCTCTAATAATTCTTCCTTTTTAATCCCAATGGCATTTTTAAATACTGATGGTTCTACTGACAGCATATTTTCTCTCACATATATCAGGGAGATGTTTTTATTGAATCGATACATTCATCGCTGCCTTAAGTGGCCTCAAGGCTGTTGAACACTATAAATATAATGGTTATCATTATCAAATGATATTTATTATCGTTTAGTTTTTGTTAAAATCATAAGGATTAAAAAATGTCCGGCTTATTTATTGTCACTGGCGCAGCGCGGGGCATCGGCGCGGCGGTCGCTGAAAAACTCCTCGCAAACGGCCATCTGGTGATCGGAATTGACCTAAGCCCTCAGCCCAGCGCATGGGAGATCTTTACAGCGCTGGATGCAGGAAAGGCAGCAAACTTTGCAGCCATCAGCCATGATATTCAGCAGACAGCCTCCCTCATCGAACAGATTCAGCATTCCAAATTTGCGGCAATGCCTATTTCCGGCCTGGTGAATGCAGCCGGCATTTTAGACATGGGCAGCCTGCTCGATACCACCGCAGAACAATGGCTGCACAGCCTGAATACCAATTTTATCGGGCCTGCGCAGCTGACCCAATGGGCGGCGCAGCAGATGCTTCCCCATCGCTCAGGCGCCATTGTCAGCATCAGTTCCAACGCCGCTTTGGTGCCGCGGCTGGGCATGGGGCTGTATGCCACCACCAAGGCCGCGGTCAGCCATTATTTTAAAAATCTGGCTTTAGAGCTGGCCCCGCATGGAATCCGCTGCAATTCAGTCCTCCCCGGCTCCACGCTGACTCAAATGCAGCGCCAGCTTTGGACAGATAACAAGCCGCCGGAAAGCATTATTGCAGGAAGCCTTGAACAGTACCGCAGCGGCATTCCCTTAGGCAAAATTGCAGAACCGCAGGATATTGCCGATGCGGTATTGTTCCTGCTGTCCGATCAGGCCAGGCAAATTACCATGCATGAGCTTGTAGTGGACGGCGGCGCAACCCTGGGGGTTTAAAGCTGCCGCCGCGCCCCGCTGCCGGCTTCAGTCCGGCAGTTTTTTATCAATCTCAAACTCATTCAGGGCCAGCTCAGGCTGAATCAGCCACAGCTTCAGCATCTTCATGAAATCATGCCAGTATTCTTCCAAACTTTCCGCGCTATACAGTTCCGGATGGCCGTCAATCGCCAAATACAGGCGCTCCTGGCCATCCAGCATTTTATTGGAAACCGCCATGTCAAAATCTTCAATCGGGCCTGCCGAAATCGTGGTTTTCTTCAGGCGGCATCCTTCGAAAAATTCAGGCAGCGGGAACGGAATCCAGTTCACCACAGGGCCAAACAGAATATTTTCAAACGGCTCAAAATCATCCAGCACAAAGCGCATCTGTTCAAAATAGCTCTGCTGATAAGGCCGGATTTCTGCAAAGCGCGAGGCCAAAAGCTGCGCAATCTGTTTTAAATTTTCCGCGCCATGCGCGCCCAGGCGCAAAGGCAGAATATTCATCGTCAGGCAGGGAATCCGCATGGCTGCCGTGCCTAAGCGCGACAGCATCGGGATGCCGAAACACTGCTGCGAGGCATCCAGCTGCTTTGCCATATAGCCCATGAAAACCGCCATCACAATCATCGCGCTTGGGAGTTTCAGCTCGCCTGCCAGCGCATTCAGCTGCTGCTGCACATCGGCAGCAATCACATCTTCAAAACGGTAGCCTTGAGTAAACGGCTCGTTCAGGCGGCGCTTCAGCCTTTTTTGCGGCGCCTGCAGCCCTGAAAAATTTTTCTTCCAGAAAGCCAAATCTTCTGCCGCTTTTGCCGACTCAATATAGCGCTGCTCTTCTTCGATAAATTTACTGTAATGCTCAAAAGCCTTATTCTTCAATTCTGTGCCGTTTTTCAGGGACTGGTAGTAATCAATGAAGCGGCTGATCAGCAGCCCATAGGCATAGCCGTCTAAAGCCGCATGATGCGCCCTGATAAACAGCGCATACTTTTGATCATCCAAATGCGCAAAAGCATAGTCATACAGATGCCCTGCCGTTAAGTCAAAATCCGGCAGCACCTGCTGCTCAACCCATTCATTCAGCGCTTTTTCATTCAGCTGCGACAAGTCGATAAAGCGCGGCGGCTGAATTTCCACATCATCTTTGCGGTAAAACTTGCCGTCCTGCTCAATGACGCGCCAATGCAAAGCCTTAGCCTCCTGCAAAGTCAGAGCAACCGCCTGATGGAATAATTCCCGATCCAGCGGCCCTTCAATCACCAGCCATTCCGCCGTGTGAAACGGCAGGCTTCCATGATAGTTATGGCCCAGCCACATGCTGTGCTGCGCTCGGGTTAATGGCTGTAATGTCTTCATTTCCTGCATATAAATACCATTGATCAAACGAGTTATATGGTTAAAAAATTTCTGCCGTTAAACTGGCGCTGAATTTCCGTTCATGCGCTGCAGCCAATATTCTTCAAGAATAGCGCAAAAGAATAATAATTATCATTAACAAATGCAATTTAATGTCATTAACCTTGCAGCCGGCGCAAACTGGCTATAAACTGCCCGGACAATCATTTTTATTTATCATTTGGAATAACAACAGCAGATTAAAAAATGGCTACCAACCCAAATACCGCGCCGCGGCATATTCAAGTGCACTCCTCTGTGCAGATTTCTCCCCATATGCAGCGCATTTATTTCTGCAGCGGCGATTTTTCCGATTTCCCGCTGGACGAAGCCGGCGCGCACATCAAATTATTTTTCCCGGAGCAGCAGAGCGCCATGCCCCTGCTGCCCTACCGCAATGAGCTAGGAAAAATTGTCTGGCCTGCAGGAAAAAGGCCTGTCACGCGCACATATACCATCCGCGATTTCATTGCAGAGCAGCAATTGCTGGTTGTCGATTTTGTGCGCCATGAAGATTTCGGCACCGCCGCAAACTGGGCAGTGCATGCGCAGAAAGGCGATGTAATCGGCTTAGCCGGGCCGGGCGGGCCGGCAAGATTCAACCCGGAAGCCGGCTATTTTATTTTTATCGGCGATTTATCCGCGCTGCCGATGATCGCTGCCTCGCTGCAGCAGCTGAAAGATGATGCGCAAGGCGAGGCCTGGATTGAGATAGAGCAGGCATCGGATCAGCAGGATTTAAAAGCGCCGCAAGGCGTGCAGATTCACTGGATCAGCGCTGATCAGGCGTTTGAAGATGCGGCTGCCGGCTCCTTTAAAAATCAGGATTGGAGTAAAAACAGCATTTCCGTCACTCTGGCCGGCGAAAACACGCGCGTGGTGGCCTTAAGGAAAATACTGAGGCAGCAGTACAAGATCAGCAAAACGAATTTATATGCGGTTCCTTACTGGAAGCGCGGCCACAGTGAAGAAAGCTACCATGATGAGCGCCACAGCGTCATGGATGATGAAGGATAAGATTTATGCATTTTCCAGAAAATAAACATTCACTTCCAAAGATGAAATCATTCGCAATGATTGCGCTCGCTGCGTTTCTGAGCGCCTGCGCAAAACCCAATGACGCTTCCTCTGCTGCCGGAAACTCAGCTTCGCAGCCGGAGCAAAGCGCCAATTCGGCGCAAAGGCAAATCACCGATGCGCTGGGCCGGCAAGTCAGCGTGCCTGCGCATCCTAAAAAAGTGGTTGTGCTCAGTGAGCTGGATTTAGACAGCGCCATTGCCTTAGGGATTAAGCCTGTGGGCAGCACCTATGTGCGCGGCCAGAGCAATTTCCAGCCTTACTTGGCGCAGCAGACGCAGCAGGTGGCTTCTGTAGGCAATTTTGCCCAGCCGAGCATGGAAGCCATTCTCACACTGCAGCCGGACCTGATCATTGCCGGCAGCATGATTGACACGCAATTGCTGAACCAGCTCAGTCAGATTGCGCCTACAGCCGTGAGTTTTGCCCCCGGTGAAACATGGAAAAGCAGCTTCAAGCGCGTTGCGGAAATCCTCAATCAGCAGGAAAGCGCGGAAAAAGCGCTGGCCGCTTATGCGCAGAATATTCAGCAGGCCAAAGCCAAACTTGCAGGCCAGCAGGGGCAGACCGTCAGCGTCACGCGCTGGACGGCAAATGGCCCGATTTATATGTATAAAGACTCCTTTGCCAGCCAGGTCTTATCCGACTTAGGGCTGGCGCGCCCTGCGCAGCAGCAGCAGGCGGGCGCAAGCCACTCGGCGCCGCTCAGCAGGGAGCGCTATGACCAGATTGATGCCGGCTGGATCATTATCGGCAGCCATTTGCCGCCGGAAAAGCAGCTTGAAGAACTGAATAAATTTCCGGAATTTAAGCGCCTTCAGGCGGTTAAGAATAAGCAATACTTTGCTGTTGACGCGTCGATGTGGACAGGCGTAGGCGGGCCGAATGCGGCCAATCAGGCCATAGCCGATGTCTTGGCGCATATGCCTAAATCATAAGCTGCCAGGTCAAAAATGCTTTTCCAGCCGCTCAGCTTAAAACCGCTTTACGCGCTTGCTGCACTCGCCGTTTTGACGGTTCTGTCTATTTCTTACGGGGCCGGTTCGCCGAATATCGCGGACAGCCTCAAGCTGCTTTGGCAGAGCCTGTCCGGCTTGAGCCTGGCGCCGCTGCAGCCGCTGCTTGAACTGCGCATCCCGCGCACTTTTGCGGCCCTGCTGGTGGGCGCGGCGCTGTCCATTTCAGGCGTGATTTTACAGAACCTGCTGAAAAATCCCCTCGCAGACAGCGGCTTAATCGGCATCAACAGCGGCGCATCTTTAGCGGTTGTGATTGCCGTTATTCTGCAGCTGCACGGGCTGAGCCTGTTTTTCTGGGCAATCTTTGGCGCATTCATCAGCGCGGTTCTGGTTTTTGCCTTAACGCCTCGAAATCAAACGGACTACAGCTCGCTCACCCGCCTGATTCTGGCAGGGCTTGCAATCGCCAGCACTTTTCAAGGGCTGATGGCGGCCTTATTGCTGAAATTTCAAAATGGGCTGGATGAATACCGTTTTTGGGTTCTAGGCTCACTGAACCGCGTTGAACCGCAGTTTTTGCTCACCGCGGGCGTATTGATTGCCCTAGGCGTCATCATCACCTTTTCGGTCATCCGTCCGCTCACGTTAAGCCTGGTCGGCGATCAGCTGGCGCAGAGCCTCGGCTTAAACCTGAAGCTTTTAGAACTGGCCTGCATTGCAGCCATCGTGCTGATGACCGGCAGCGCCGTAGCCCTGACAGGCCCGATTGCCTTTTTAGGGCTGATTGCGCCTTATTTTGCGCGGGCAATAGGTGCGGTCAGCATTCCGCAGCAGCTGCTCTGCAGCGGCTATTTCGGCATGCTGCTGCTGCTTGCCGCCGATATTCTGGCAAGAACCATTGTGCAGCCGTTTGAGGCGCCTGTCAGCATTTTATTGACCCTGCTGGGCGCGCCGATTTTGATTTGGATGGTGCGGCAAAATAGCCTGCAGAATATTGTCCAGATGGAGAAGTAATATGAAAGCTGCTTTTTCATGGGCAGGTTCAAATCCGGCCTGGAAATCCTGGCTGATCTTAGGCGCGGCGGCCTTCGCCCTGATGCTGGCCAGCCTGATGTATGGCGAAATCAGGCTGTCTTTTCATCAGCTTTGGTCTGCCATGCTCAGTCAGGCGCAGCCGGCGGATCAGCTGCTGCTGGAAAAGATACGCCTGCCCCGCCTGCTGGCAGGCATGCTGATTGGCGCTGCCCTCGCCCTGTCCGGCCTGCTGCTGCAGCTGGTCACTAAAAATTCCTTAGCCAGCCCGGATGTTTTCGGCATCAGCGACAGCGCCGTGCTGGCTTTGGCCTTTACGATTTTATTCTCCAGCAGCCCTGTGCTGGGCGAATGGTGGCACGCGCTGTTTGGCGCGCTGGCCTGCGTCAGCATTATTCTCCTTGCGGCGGGGGGCATCGGCACACAGGGCTACCGCATTCTGGTAATCGGCATCGGGGTTGCAACGTTGATGAAAGCCAGCTTTGACCTCATCCTCTCTACACTGCCTGTCATGCACAGCAGCAGCATTCTGGTTTTCAGCACAGGCAGCCTGATTGGCCGCAGCTATACTATCCTGCTGCCGGCCAGCCTGTTAATCCTCGCGCTGCTTTCCGTCATTCTTTTATGGCGCCGTTTCTTCAGTGCCGTGGTCCTGCCCGATGCCGTCATCCAAAGCATCGGCACATCGCTGCCGTCCTTGCGCTTTATAATGATCTGCATCGCCGCTTTTCTTGCGGGCACCGCGGTGAGCATTGCCGGCCCGATTGGATTTGTCGCCATCGCCGCGCCTATTCTCAGCTTTAAGCTCTTTCCTAAAAATCTTTTCCCGGTCTTTCCTGCGCTGTGCATTGGCGCCTTAATGGTTGCCGCAGCCGATTTGCTGGGCAGGACATTACTGGCGCCGGTCGAAATTCCTGCAGGCATTATCAGCGGCATGATCGGAGGGCCGTTACTGCTATGGCTTTTATACAGCAACTCACGGAATGCAAGCCGGATATGACTTTAAAAATTTCAAAATTAAACGCCGCTTATAAAGAGCATCCTGTGCTCAAGAATATCAATATCGAACTTAATCAGGGCCAGGTCATTGTTTTAATCGGCCCCAACGGCAGCGGCAAATCAACTTTGCTGAAATGCATTGCGCAGATTCATCCGCAGTATGATGGCGTTGCAGCATGGGAAAACCGCGACCTTAAAAGCTTATCCAAGCGGGATTTAGCCAAGCAGCTCGCCCTGCTGCCGCAGCATGTCACTGCGCCCAACGGGATGATGGTAGAGCAATTGGCGCGTTTTGGCCGGTTTCCTCATCAGGGCTGGTTCAAGCAGTGGCGGGCCGAAGATCAAACCGCAATTGATGAAGCGCTGTCTGCCACCCACTTGGCCGAAATGCGCAATGTTCCCCTCAGCAGCCTCTCCGGCGGCCAGCGCCAGCGCGCATGGATTGCCATGGTGCTGGCCCAGCAGACGCCGCTGATTTTACTGGATGAGCCGATCAGCATGCTGGATATCGGGCATCAAGCTGATATTTTGAATCTGGTCAGAGAACTCGCCAATCAGGGCAAAAGCATCATCATGGTCCTGCATGATTTAGCCACGGCCGCCCGCTGCGCGGATTACATGATTGCGCTGAAGGATGGGCAAATTATCGCGCAAGGAAACTCCCGGCAGATTTTAACCCCCGCTTTAGTCCAGCAGCTTTACAATATTGAGGTGGAAGTGCAGCACGCCGGCAGCCTGGCGCAGCCGGATCTGCAGCGCTTGATTGTGATCCCTGAACATTTCGGAGATCCGAATCCATGCGCGTAAATTCCGGATATAAGGCTGCGCGCCAGTCCTCTTTAACGTCCTAAGCCCCGTACAAATCTGCCCAATGGCAGTTTGCATCATTCATCATAAAATCAAAATTTAAATGCAGCCGGCTGCAGCTGAAATCGGCTGCAAACGCCGCTGCAGGATCTGCAAAAGCGCCTAAAACTCCGCAAACAGCTTCATGACATCCTCTTCCGTAAGCTTAACCTCACCCTCATGATCGGCGCTTAAAATAGACTGCGCCAGCTGCGCCTTGTTTTTCTGCAGGGCAAGGATTTTTTCTTCAATGCTTTGATTGGTAATCAGCTTGTACACAAATACCGGCTTATCCTGCCCAATCCGCCACGCGCGGTCCGAGGCCTGATCTTCGGCTGCGGGGTTCCACCACGGATCATAATGCATCACCGTATCAGCTGCCGTCAGGTTCAGGCCAACGCCGCCGGCTTTCAGGCTGATTAAAAACACCGGCACTTGCCCGGACTGGAAAGCATCAACCGCTTCCGCGCGTTTTTTGGTTTTCCCCGTCAGTTTCACATAGCCTATTCCCGCGCTAGTGAGGCGCTGCTCAATCAGCTCCAGCATTGAAGTGAATTGCGAAAAGATCAGGATTTTTCTGCCCTCTTCCACCATAGGAACCGCCATTTCCATCAGCTGCTCAAGTTTGGCGGACTGGGCTTGCGCGCTGTTAACCGAATCCAGCTGCAGCAGGCTTGGGTGGCAGCACACCTGGCGCAGCTTAAGCAAGGCATCCAAAATATGAATTTGGCTGCGCTTAAAGCCTTTTTCCGCAATGATTTGCTGAATATTTTCCTGCATAGCGGCGCGCACGGCTTCATATAATCTGGATTGCTGCTTATCCATGTCAATATTGACTTCAATGACGGTTTTCTCCGGCAGCTCTTTGGCGACTTCCGTTTTCAGGCGCCGCAGGATAAACGGCCCGATGCGGCTGACCAGCTTTTGCCTCAGCTGCTGATCGCCATGCTTTTCAACCGGATAGCGGTATTTTTTATTGAACTCTTCCTGCGGGTATAAGAATCCCGGCATCAGGAAATAGAACAGTGACCACAGCTCACCCAGATGGTTTTCCATCGGCGTGCCTGTTAAGCACAGGCGGTGGCGCGCTTTCAAGTGGCGCGCCACATGCGCCGCTTTGGCGCGCGGATTTTTAATATTCTGCGCTTCATCCAGAATCAATTGATGATATTCATACTGGCTCAGCTGCGCTTCATCCCTGGCCAGCAGCGGATAGGTGGTTAAAACAATGTCATGCTGCGGAATCTGTTCAAAATGCTGATGGCGGTTCTGCCCCTGCAGCAGCAAAACGCTTAAGTCCGGGGCAAATTTCCCGGCCTCTTTCAGCCAGTTGTGCATTAATGAGGTCGGCGCAACAATCAAAGCCGGCGCGCCGCGCAAGCGCCCGGCCTGCTTTTCCATCAGCAAATGCGCTAAGGTCTGGGCTGTTTTTCCCAGCCCCATGTCATCGGCCAGAATGCCGCCATGCTGCGTTTCGCGCAGAAACTGCAGCCAGCCCAAGCCTTGCTGCTGGTAGGGGCGCAGTTCGCCCTGAAAGCCGGGCGGCGTCGGCAGCTGCTGCCGGCAGCCCTGCTTGAAGCGCTCAGCGAACTGCTGCAGGCGCTGGCTGACTTGCCACTCCATGCCCAGATGATGCTGCAGCTCCAGCAGCTGGCTGGCATCGTAGCGGTCAAGGCTGCGGCTGTCCTGCTGCAGCATGCTGCCGAGATGCTGCAGCACCGGCTTAATGTCTTTGACCGGGAGCGCCAGATCAGGCTGGCCAGGCGCGGTATTTAAGGTGAAAATTCCATTTTCATCCAGATTTTCAAGCGCGGCGGCGTCAAGCAAGGCCGGGAATTTCTGCACCAGGCCTGCAATTAAGTCCAGCAGGTCATAGCTGTTGCCTGCGCTGTCCTGAATGGTTGCGCCGATATTGAACCAGTCCAGCCGGCTGCCGGATTCATCGAGC
Organism: Acinetobacter sp.; assembly: GCF_036659555.1. GTDB lineage: Bacteria > Pseudomonadota > Gammaproteobacteria > Pseudomonadales > Moraxellaceae > Acinetobacter. The sequence continues at coordinate 15,824 of NZ_JAVXCI010000016.1, read as the reverse complement.
GAGATTTGCATATTTGCGGCATGCTGCAGGTTAAACTGGCTGTGCGCGGTATGCTCAATTTTCCAGCCCATCAATTCAATCTGATTGCTCGGAACCAGCTGCCTGATCCAGTCCTGAGGCTTGGCGCAGGCCAGCGCTTCAAGCGCTTCAGGCTGCACATCGGGCTGCTGTTTTTTAGCGAGATTTTTCACCCATTTAAATGACGGCAGCAGCAGCTGTAAGCGCTTCACTGCCTGCAGCTCCTGCACCAAGTCCCGCTGCTGGCGCACCGTTTTACCCTGATGCCTGCCCAGAAAATACCCGCCGGCAGCGCCGGCTTTTACCCGCCCGCCCGCGTAGGCAAATTCAATTTCAGCCAGGGCATAATCATAATAGCGGGCCTGATGATCAAACAGCGGCAGAACGCCGAAACGCAAAACCGGCTGAGGATTGCCCGCCAGATGCGCAATATTCTGCATATGCTTGGGTTTAGGCATCTGGCGGATGCTTGGGTACTGGCTGGCGAGCTGCTCAAATTCCTCCAGCAGCGCCGCCGGCAGCTCAGGCATCTGCTGCAGCTGATGCAGCAGTTCGGCGCTGTAGCCGCCCTGCAGCCGGCCCGCCGTATGCTGGCTGATGTCAATATAGCAAGGCGGCTGGCTGGGCATAATGCGGATATGCGGGCTGGCGCTTAAACTCAGGCGGCGCCCGGCGCTGACCAGTTCAATACTGAGCCGCTCGCTGTCATTTTCCTGCTGATTCTGCCAGGCAAGCTCAGCCAGATACTCCTGCTCTGTCCATGCCAGCGCAGGGCTGCTTTTGCTTTGCCAGTACACATCGCCGCTTTGAATAAAGGCTTTAAAATGCTCCTGCAGAATCCCGGAAATATTCAAACCGCTTTGATAATGGCCGCCGCTGCGGTTCAGCTGGCCGTAAAAATAAATCTGATTGAACAGCTGGCGCTTGGCCTCAGGCAGAGTCAAGCGCCTCTGCACAATATTGTCATAGCTGCTGTAGCGCGAGGCATCCGCAATATCCCCGCGCTTATTGAGCCTTGCCTTATAAACGTCCAGCACCACATTATTCGAGCCAAAAGGCTGGTCAAGCAGGTAAATTAAATAATTGCCGGTTTTGGCCGGCTGCTGCGGCTCAGCCTGCTCTAAATGCCGCTTGAAGTCATTCAGCCAGCGCTGCGCCTGAAAGTGCGGCAGCTGGCTGGCGGCAGCCGACGCATGGGCTTGAGCCGGACGCTTTTGGTATTTTTCACGGTAATCCTGGTAAAACAGCCGCGCCAAGGCTGCGCCATGCTTGCAGTCATAGCCAACCGGGCAACTGCAGTCACTGTCTGTCAGGCGGTCCTGCTGTGAATTGTAGGTGATGACGGTGTCATAATAATCCGTCCCCTCAATCTGAGCATACATGGAAATGCTGACGCCTTCCTTAAAAAACTCCATCGTTTCCAGATCAATTTTATCCATGTAATTCAGGCTGCGCTGAATGGCCGCTGCGCTAAAGCGGGACAGGAACTGCATCAGTGAAGGCATCATAACCCGGAGCTTAAAAGTGTTTATGCGATTATAGCCGAGGAAGCGTCCCATGCAGCCGGCTTTTGCGGCCGCAGATGGCCCCGCCTGCCCTCCTTAGCCTTAGGCGCTGCGCCCGGCCAGCTATTTTAAAATAAATATTTCAATATTTTTCAATATTTTAATTCAAAAACTCCTGTTTTCAGGCCAATCCCCTATGCTTGGTAGGTCTTTGGTAGGTATGTTTTTTTTAACAGCTATTCAATACTCAAGCCAAGGTTGAGCATCACCTATAACAATGACGACAATCAATGGTAGAAGGAATCGCACCATGGCTTTTAAAAATATTGCAGATCAAACTAACGGTTTTTACATCCCTTGCGTATCGCTTTTTGGCCCAGGCTGCGCCAAAGAAATCGGCGGCAAAGCGCAGAACTTAGGCGCAAAAAAAGCTTTAATTGTAACTGATGCAGGCTTATTCAAATTCGGCGTGGCCGACCTAATTGCGGGCTACCTGAAAGAAGCCGGCGTAGACAGCCATATCTTCCCAGGCGCGGAACCGAACCCAACCGACATCAACGTGCATAACGGCGTTAAAGAATACAATGACAACGGCTGCGACTTTATTGTGTCTTTAGGCGGCGGCTCTTCGCATGACTGCGCCAAAGGCATCGGCTTAGTGACAGCAGGCGGCGGTCACATCCGCGACTACGAAGGCATCGACAAGAGCACCGTGCCGATGACGCCGCTGATTGCAATCAATACCACAGCAGGCACAGCCTCTGAAATGACCCGCTTCTGCATCATCACCAATACCGATACCCATGTGAAAATGGCGATTGTCGACTGGCGCTGCACTCCGCTGATTGCAATTGATGACCCTAAGCTGATGATCGCCAAGCCGGCTGCATTGACCGCTGCCACAGGCATGGATGCGCTGACCCATGCTGTTGAAGCTTATGTGTCTACCGCAGCCACCCCGATTACCGATGCCTGCGCGGAAAAAGCCATCAGCATGATCAGCGAATGGCTCAGCCCTGCAGTCGCCAACGGTGAAAATCTGGAAGCGCGCGATGCAATGAGCTATGCACAATACTTAGCAGGCATGGCGTTCAACAATGCCTCACTGGGCTATGTGCATGCTATGGCGCACCAGCTGGGCGGCTTCTACAACCTGCCGCACGGCGTCTGCAACGCAGTGCTGCTGCCGCATGTCTGCGAGTTCAACCTGATTGCCTGCCCTGACCGCTATGCGCGCATTGCAGAACTGATGGGTGTCAACACCGCAGGTTTAACTGTGACTGAAGCTGGATATGCCGCCATTGACGCCATCCGTGAGCTGTCTGCATCCATTGGCATTCCATCCAGCCTTTCAGAGCTGGGCGTGAAAGAGCAGGATTTGGGCATTATGTCTGAAAATGCGCAGAAAGATGCCTGCATGCTGACCAACCCGCGCAAAGCAAACCATGCTCAAGTGGTCGATATCTTTAAAGCAGCGCTCAAATCCAGCGCTTCAGTGGTAAATTTTAAAGCGGCTGTATAAGTTCTCTCCTTAACTTTAACTTTTTGTTTGCTTTGGCAATTTAAGTGGAATGAAACAGAGATTCATGCTGTTTCATTCGGGTAAGCCCATCCTTGCTTGCCTGTCACTTAAATTGCCTTTTTTATTTGCGGTTGACAAAATTCCGGACTTCATCAAGGATGAGAAAATCCATGACAATAACAACCAGAGCAAATTATGTCAGCAGCACAAACCCCTCCCGCGTATCAGCCCGATATCCTCGGCGCAGGCTATGAACAGGCCACGCTGCATTTTCCCGATGATTATGAAGGCCCGGTTACCGCCACTTTAGTCCGCAAAAAAGCCCCGCAAAGCACACAGAAAGCTGTGCTGTATATTCACGGCTTCATCGATTATTTTTTCCAGACCGAAATGGCCGAGCAGTTCAATCAGCACGGCTTTGACTTTTATGCACTGGATTTAAGGAAATACGGCCGCTCCATTCTGCCGCACCAGAAATACTACAATGTGCGCAATATTGCCGAATATGACGCGGAAATCACGCAGGCGCTTGAAATCATCGGCGCTGAGCAGCATGATGCTGTGCTGCTGTGCGGGCATTCCACCGGCGGGCTGACCGCCACGCTGTACGCCGCCCATCATCCGGAGCATCCCTTGATTAAGGCGCTTTGGCTCAACAGCCCGTTTTATGACTTCAATATGCATCCGCTTAAGCGCGCATTCGCGCTGCCGCATTTAAGCCGCCTGGGCAAGGTTTTCCCCAACCTGCAGTTGCCCAGCGAGCTGAACAAATGGTACAGCGCCAGCCTGCATAAAGCGCTGAAAGGCGAATGGGAGTTCAATCTGGACTGGAAAAAGACCGCCTATCCGAAAGTCAGGCTCAGCTTTATCAGGGCGGTCTTTGAGGCGCAGAAAGAGATCCACCGCGGGGTAAAAATTGATGTGCCGGCGCTGGTGATGCATTCGCATCAGACTAAAAATCCGCGCAAATGGGGCAAGGCAGCCCAAAGCAGCGATGTGATTTTAGGCGTAAAGGATATTCAGAAATACGCCCGGAAAATCCGGGGGGATGTCACGATTGCTGAAATTAAAAATGGCCTGCATGACCTGGTGCTGTCGGAAAAATCCGCCCGCAGCAGCGTCTACCGGCAGCTATTCAGCTGGCTCAGCAGCAAGGGCCTGTAAATTGCCTCAGTTGGCTGCATACATTTTATGCTTCAGCAAGGTCTGATGCACCGGGTGCTGCTTCGGCATCAGCTCAATCAGGCGCTCTACCGCATCAATCGCTTCCGGAAAGCGCGCCACATGCCTGAGCAGCGCATCGGTTTCATTGGCCTTAAAAATCGCATCGCTTAAGCGCGATTCCAGAAAGTCGCGCCAGGCGCATAAAAACGGGCTTTCGGTTTTCGCCAGAAATACCCCGGAGCACAGCTTCAGCGCCGACTCAATATAGCCGGCATCCAGCGCCTGCTCGGCCTGCAGGAAGTCAGCTTCAACACTGGCGAGAATCCGGTACGGCCTTGAGCCGAGCATGCCGCCCAGCACATCGCGCAGCTGCGACATTTCCGCTTTCAGCGTGCCGATGCTGACCTTGCGCTCGCCATATAAAGCCTGATGCAGCGTTTCCAGCGTCATGCCCTGCGGGCACAGCGCCAGAATCACCAGAATTTCAATCTGGCGCGGGGTCAGCACCAGCACCTTGCCGTTAAACAGCACCTGGGACGCTGAAAAAGCCCGGATATACAGCTGCTGCTTGTGCTGCTCCTGCAGCGCCAGCTGAATAATCGAGGCGCAGCGTTCCGCCGCCAGCAGGCCCAGGCTGTTGTGGTTTTCCCATGTGGTGGATAAATCAATTACGCCTAAAATCTGCTTGGAATACGGGTCAATAATCGGGGCAGCGTAACATACCCAGTCATGAATCGACGCCATGTAGTGTTCATTGGAGAATACACAGCTGGACTGCTGGGTTTTCAACGACAAAGCCAGCGCATTGGTGCCGACCAGCTCTTCCTTCCACTGCCCGCCTTCCATGAAGTGTACGCTTTCGGCCGCGCGCTGCATTTGCTGGCTGGAAGCGGTCCAGATAATAGTGCTGCCGACATCGCCGACAGCCACCACCATAGAGGACTGCTGCGCAATATGCTTCAAGTCTTCCGCGCAGTGCTTCAGCGCATGCTGCAGCGCATTCGGCGCCTGCTTTGCCGGCGCCTGCATGGGCGCAGCCGAGCGGTCTTTGGGAATTTCGGCGGTCTTTGAGCGGTTCCATGAACTGAGGATGCTTTGCCCAAGCAGTTCCGCATGCAGGGGCGACAGGCTGCTGCTCTGCCTGAACTGTTCTATCTGTTTCCTTTTTTCTACTAAATTCCGCATTGCTGTCATCCTTTAGCTGCTCAACTCTGATCAGGATCTGCCGGCATCTCATCAGCGGCTTGCGCTGCCAGCTGAAAATTCCCGCCGCCGCAAACATCGGCGAAGTGTCAGCAGACTTTCATCATATGTCCCTGTCGTTTCTATTCTTGTAACTATTTGTCAAAAGGCTGTAAACCGTCCTTCAACCAACCTTTTTCCAACCTTCGCTTAGGTATGCTAATTAAATAGTGTACCAAAGTACCTTATACCAAAGCTGCAGACGCTTTGTGATGAAGCACACCATAATAAGCAAAGGAATTTTCATATGCGTTACCTCGATCCAAATCAGCCCGGTTCAAAAGTCCAGTTTAAATCACAATATGAAAACTTCATTGGCGGCAAATGGGTGCCGCCGGTTAATGGAGAATACTTCGACAACCTCTCCCCTGTCGATGGCAAAGTATTCACTAAAATTCCGCGCTCTTCCGCTGCCGACATCGAACTGGCGCTGGATGCTGCCCACGCAGCCAAAGCGGCATGGAACAGCGCATCGCCGACCACGCGCTCCAATGTGCTGCTGAAAATTGCAGACCGCCTGGAAGAAAATTTAGAGCTGCTTGCAGTGGCTGAAACCTGGGACAACGGCAAGCCGGTCCGTGAAACGCTGGCGGCCGATATTCCGCTGACCATTGACCATTTCCGCTACTTTGCCGGCTGCATCCGCGCGCAGGAAGGCGGCATTTCTGAAATTGATGAAGACACGATCGCCTACCATTTCCATGAGCCTTTGGGCGTGGTCGGCCAAATCATTCCATGGAACTTCCCGATTTTAATGGCGGCCTGGAAACTGGCGCCAGCTTTGGCGGCGGGCAACTGCATTGTGCTGAAGCCGGCAGAACAGACGCCGGTCAGCATTTTAGTCATGGCTGAGCTGATTCAAGACCTGCTGCCGCCGGGCGTGCTGAATATTGTCAACGGCTACGGCGCTGAAGTCGGCCGTCCGCTGGCGACCAGCCCGCGCATCGCTAAAATTGCATTTACCGGCTCAACCCAAGTGGGCCAGATGATCATGCAGTACGCCACCGAAAACATCATTCCAGTCACGCTGGAACTCGGCGGAAAATCGCCGAACATCTTCTTTGAAGATGTGATGGACAAAGATGATGACTATCTGGATAAGGCGCTGGAAGGCTTCGCCATGTTTGCGCTGAATCAGGGCGAAGTCTGCACCTGCCCGTCGCGCGCGCTGGTGCATGAAAGCATTGCCGACAAATTCCTGGAAAAAGCCATTGAACGCGTGAAGCGCATCAAGACCGGCCACCCGCTGGACACTGAAACCATGATTGGCGCGCAGGCTTCGCAGGAGCAGCAGGACAAAATTCTGGGCTGCATCGCGGCTGGCCGTTCCGAGGGCGCGCAAGTGCTGACCGGCGGCGGCGAACGCCGTGAAATCGGCGAAGGCTTCTACATTGAGCCGACCATCTTCAAAGGCCATAACAGCATGAAAATTTTCCAGGAAGAAATCTTCGGCCCTGTGCTGTCTGTAACCACCTTTAAAGACTTTGATGATGCTATGAAGATCGCCAATGACACCATCTACGGCCTTGGCGCCGGAGTATGGTCGCGTTCAGCGCATACCTCTTACCGCGCTGGCCGCGCGATTCAGGCGGGCCGCGTATGGACCAACTGCTACCACATCTACCCTGCGCATGCAGCCTTCGGCGGCTATAAGAAATCAGGCATCGGCCGTGAAAACCACAAAATGATGCTTGATCATTATCAGCAAACCAAGAACCTGCTGGTAAGCTATTCAACGAAACCGATGGGTTTCTTCTAAGCCATACAGCCTGAAAAATCGGACTGAGTTCCGCAGTTTCCAGCAAAAGGAGCCTCAATTGAGGCTCCTTTTGCTTGCAGCGCTTTTTTATCCGGCGCTTTAGCGTCATCAGGCGCTTGCAGCGGCAATAAAAAAGCGCGCCCTGCCGGCGCGCTTCCTGAATATCCGGCTTAGGATCTAGCCTCTAGCTGCTAAGCCGGCTTCCAGCACATCAAACAGCTCATCCGCAATGGACGTGCCGAACTGCGCATCAATTTCGCGCACGCAGGTCGGGCTGGTGACATTGATTTCAGTCACATAATTGCCAATCACATCCAGGCCGACAAAAATCAGGCCTTTTTCACGCAGGAACGGCCCGACTTTGGCGGCGATCGCCTTGTCATTTTCAGTCAATGGACGCGCTTCGCCCAAGCCTCCGGCAGCCAGGTTGCCGCGCACTTCGCCATTCTGCGGAATGCGCGCCAGACAGTACGGCACCGCTTCGCCATTCACCATCAGAATGCGCTTATCGCCATCAACAATTTCCGGAATATAGCGCTGCGCCATAATCGGCTGCGCGCCGTGATTGGTCAGAATTTCAATGGTTGAGCCGATATTCACGCCGTCCTGATACAGGCGGAAAATCCCCATGCCGCCCATGCCGTCCAGCGGCTTCACAATCACATCGCCATGCTCTTTAATGAATTCGCGGATCAGGCTCTGCTGCGAAGTGACCAGCGTCGGCACCTGCAGTTCCGGGAACTGGGTGGCAAACAGCTTTTCGTTGCAGTCGCGCAGGCTCTGCGGCCTGTTGATGATCCATGCGCCTTCGCGCTCCGCCTGTTCCAGAATATAGGTGGCATACACAAAATTCATGTCAAACGGCGGGTCTTTGCGCATCAGCACCACGTCATAGTCCGCGATGGATTCTTTTTTCTTTTCGCCCAATTCATAGTAATGGCTGCTGTTTTCAAAAACCTGCAGCGGCGCAATCAGGCCAAAGGCTTTGCCCTGATCAATATACAAATCCTGCTGCAATGCATAGCCCAGTTCATGGCCGCGGCGGGCTGCGGCCCACAGCATGGCCATAGAGGTATCTTTTTTCAGGCTGACATTCTCAATGGGGTCCATCACAACAAGTACGCGCATGTGCTTCCACTCTTCAATTTTAGAACTGGCATCAGTATAGCGAATTTTCAGCCAGGCTCCGCTGCTTTTCATTGGCTGAATACATGCAGTCAAAATATTTCATTTTGCAGCCTGATTTTGCCTGGCCGCGCGGAGCAGCCGATCCTGCGCAAAATAAAATGACGCCTCATGCACGCTATTTTATTCCTGGCCTATTTTTATTATTGCGGATGGAAGGATTATACTGGATGGCATTGATCATTTTAATTTGCAGCTGCTGCAATGAGGTTAGCCATGCTTCAGGCCATTGTCGGATTTCATCAGGATGAAGAACAGCATTGGGTCGCGGATTTAGCCTGCGGCCATGCGCAGCATGTGCGCCATGACCCGCCGTGGCAGAACCGCCCCTGGGTGGTGACTGAAGCAGGCAGGAAAGGCAAATTAGGCGCGGAATTAAACTGCCTGAAGTGCGGCGGCGCGGTGGCCCCAAAATAAAAATATAAGCAATTGTTTTAAAATATTATTTTTAGAATCATCAAGCCTGCGCCGGCTTTGAAGCTGCGCTCAGAATCATTCCAGCCGCATGATTCATCTGCAAATTTTGCATTATTTATTGCTCACAGATTGTAAATGACTATAATTCTCATTTTTATTCATCTCCTATTTTGAGCCTTGAGTATGCACCGTTCTCAGCCGTATTTTATCCGTGGTCAAAAAGCTTTCCAGTTCAGCCTGCTGAGCGTCATGATCATGAACGCGCATCAGCTGCATGCAGCAGATGCCTCTTCAGCCGCCGTTCAGCCTCAGGCTGCGCCGTCCGCCGCCAATGCAGCGGTGCTTTCCACCATTACCATTGAAGCCATGAGCGAGCTGGATCCGGTTAAAAGCTATGTGGACTATGATCAGGCCAATGTCACCCGCAACGGCCTAAAAAAGAAAGACATTCCGCAGACTGTTGACACCATTGACGTGCAGAAATACAAAATCTACGGCTCCAACGACCTCAGCGTCATGCTGCAGGGCACGCCGGGGGTTTCCACCAGCTATGATGCGCGCGGTGACGGCATCACCTTGCGCGGCTTTTCTGCCGATTCTGGCGACATCTACCGCGACGGCGTGCGTGAAAGCGGCCAAGTGCGCCGCAGCACCGCCAATATTGAGCGCATCGAAATTCTGAAAGGCCCGGCATCTGTATTATACGGTCGCAGCGCGGGTGGTGGCGTGGTCAACATGGTCAGCAAGTTTGCCAATTTTGACTCCAAAAGCTCGGTCGGCACCTATGCCGGCTCTTATGACAATTACGGCGCAACTGCCGATATCAATCAAGTGCTGAACGACAATCTGGCCGTGCGCCTGACCGGGGAATACGGCGAATCCGGCAGCTTCCGCTCAGGCATTGAAAATAAGATGGAAATGCTGTCGCCAAGCTTCACCTATAAGAATGATGATGAAACGCTGACCTGGACGACTCAATACACCTATGACAAGCTGCACCGCGTGCCTGACCGCGGGCCAAGCTCCAGCATCTTGCCGGCCGGAACCTCAATGAAAACCGGATTTGCGCAGGATGGCGACTATATCAATGATGAGCTGCAGGTGATCCGTTCAGACTTGAGTTATGAATTTGCTCCAAACTGGAAATTCCATTGGGCCGCCAGCCACAGGCAGGCCGAACAGAACTTTGATCATTTTTACGGCGGAACATACTGCTCGGCGGCCGACACCGTCAGCAACGGTGAAAGCAATAAAGCCGGCGCAGGCTTTACGCCTTTAGATCAGCGCCGCTGCAACAATAATGTCGGCAAGATTTCGCAAAACTATTACTGGCAGCAGACTGCAAATAAAACCACCGCCAATGCATGGGATATCAGCGGCGAATTTGACACCGGCACAATTAAGCACAATCTTCTGCTGGGCGCAGACTGGAGCTATGAGCAGCGGGAGCCAAAACTCTCCAATAAAAATGCCGACGGCAGCCGCATTGACGGCTTTTATGACCCGGTTACAGGCCAGCTGACGCAAAGCAACCGCGATGGCGCCAAAACCATTACCCAGCACAATTACAATGAAGGCACAAGCTACGGCTTTTTCGCGCAGGACTTAATCAGCCTGAATGATTATTTCAAGCTGATGCTCGGCGCGCGCTATGACTATTACGAAACATCGACCACCAATAAGCTGCTGTCCCCTTCCGATAAAAACTACCGCCGCAGCATTGATGCTGAAAGCTTCAGCCCGAACATCGGCTTGATATGGCAGCCAACGCAGCAGCATAGTTTCTATGCCTCATACAATAAGAGCTTTGCGCCATTTGGCGGCTCTATGGGCGTCAATGCAGTTTCTTCATCAAGTCAGAATATGGCGCTGTTTAATGCTGAACCGCAATATAACGAACAGTACGAGATTGGCGTTAAAAGCGACTGGCTGGACAGCCGCCTGAATACGCAGTTCTCTGTTTTTGATATCAGCAAAAATAACATCCGCTATCTGCCGGATCAGACCAAGCCTGAAGAATGGGCCACTGCCGGCGAACACCAGTCCAAGGGAGTGGAGTTCAGCTTTATCGGCCGGGTGCTGGACAATGTTTTTGTGCGCGGCGGATACGGCTATCTGGATGCAAAAGTTAAGCAGGACACTCAAACACCAGCCAACGTCAATAAAGTGCTGAATAATGCGCCTGAGCATACAGGCAATCTGTTTGTGCGCTATTTGCCAACAGACAAAATTTACGGTGAAGTTGGCGTCACTTATGTTGGCGATTACACCGCCTACGCAAATGGCAACTTGAGCAATACGCCTATTGATATGAAAGCGTTCACGCGCGCTGACGCCGCGATTGGCTACAGCGCTGACCCGTGGAATGTGACTTTGGCCGTCAGCAATCTGACTAATAAAGAATACTGGCGCTCAGACTCTATGCCGGGCACGCCGCGCAGCTTCTTAATGCGCCTGAACTATCAGTTCTAAGCGCTTAATTGCAAAAAAGGCATCACAAGATGTAATGCCAGTCAGTTAAGAAACTGACTGGCTTTTCTTTTTAAATTCTAGAACCACTCAAATAGATCTGTTTCATAAATCAATAAATGATCATTTATTGGCAGTAAAATTAATATTGAAAGTTCCTTCTCTTGCGCCATACATGGCTCAGGGAGAAGGTTAGGATGAGGGGATTTTTTCAATAAAATCCTCACCCTAGCCCTCTCCTTAAAAAGGAGAGGGAATTTCCATTGTGAATTAAATGCTGTTTAAAAACAATTATATAGCTTGTATTTTTGGTAAAAGTCTTTTATTGCAAAACATCTTAACTGATCAGCATTAATCAAAAGATGCCCTTTTTTCGCCCGCCTCCGGCAGTTCAAGCCAAATTCAAGCGCTTCAGCTCCGGCTTAAATGCCGTACTTCACGCGGTAGGCTTCCATCTTCGCCAAAGCCTCTTTTTCGCCTTTTGCGTCCAGATAGTCCATCAAATCTTTCATCGTAATTAAGGCATGCACCGGAATTTCCAGCTCTTTCTGCACTTCCTGAATGGCGGACAGTTCGCCCTGGCCTTTTTCCTGGCGGTCTAAAGCCACCAGCACCCCTGCAATTTGCGCGCCGGCGTTTCTAAGAACCGTCACCACTTCACGGATGGCTGTGCCGGCGGTAATCACATCGTCAATAATCCAGACTTTTTTGCCGGCGACCGATGCGCCCACCAGCACGCCGCCTTCGCCGTGGTCTTTGGCTTCCTTGCGGTTAAAGCCCCAAGGCACGCTCACCCCGTGATTCTGCGACAGCGCCACTGCAGTCGCCGCCACAAATGGAATGCCCTTGTAGGCTGGGCCGAAAACCACTTCAACATTGCTGCATTCCATCAGCTGGGCAGCATAGCCGGAAGCCAGCAGCGTCAGCGCTTCGCCGTCATTCAATAAGCCCGCATTGAAAAAATAAGGACTCACCCGGCCCGATTTTAAAGTAAACTCACCAAATTTAAGCACGCCGCGCGATAATGCGAGTTCAATAAAAGCCTGTGGGTTAAATGCCGCTTGCGCTGTCATGGGGTGCTCCATTTTTTAAGTTGAGGTTAAACCCGAGCATGATACCAAAGAGTAGCTATCCAAGTGATCAAAAAATTCTAAGAGTGGTTTCAATTAACGTAAACGGCTTGCGTTCATCGGTCACCAAAGGCTTGCTGGAATGGCTGGAACAGTCGGATGCCGACGTGATCTGCATGCAGGAAAGCCGCATCACCCATGCCCAGTGGACCGACAAATTCAAGCCTGAAGGCTGGCATGCGCACCTGTTCCCTGCCGAACGCGCGGGCTATGCCGGCACCGCCATTTACAGCCGCCTGCCTTTTGTTTCAGTTAAAGACGGCTTGGGCTTTGAGCTGGCCGACTCGCAGGGCCGCTTCATCAGCGCCGAGTTCAATCTGGGCTTGGAGCAAAACGTGCATATCTGCTCGCTGTACCTGCCTTCCGGCTCTTCAGGCGAAGAAGCGCAGGCGCGCAAAGACCACTTTTTGGATGAATACCAGCAGATCCTGAAACAGTGGCGCGAAGAAGGCAAATCGGTGATTGTCTGCGGCGACTACAACATTGTGCATAAGCGCATTGACATTAAAAACTGGTCAGGCAACCAGAAGTCTTCCGGCTGCCTGCCGCATGAGCGCGCCTGGCTGGACCATATTTATGATGATTTGGGCTATGTCGACACCTTCCGCGAAGTGCGCAAGGAAGCCGAGCTGTATTCGTGGTGGTCGAACCGCGGCCAGGCCCGCGCCAAGAACGTCGGCTGGCGCATTGACTACCATGCCTGTTCACCGGACTGGAAAGAGCGCGCCGTAAACGCATGGGTCTATAAAGAGCAATGGTTCAGCGACCATGCGCCTGTTATTATTGACTATAAGCTGTAAAAAATGCTGATTGAGTGAACAAGTGTTCACTCAATATAGGCATATGGATTACATCATCTGCCGAATTTGTTGCTTTTTATATACATCTTTTAAGTGCATTATTGTTGCACGGCACAGGGATATGTCAGGATGACACAAAAGGACAGGACGCCGTAGGACGAACACAAAACAGGCTGCGAGATTCAGCCGGTTTTCAAGGATGTGACATTGGACGTTGTAATGAGACCCGCATGATCAGGATGATTAAATGCGGGTTTTCTCTTTTCTGCGCCTGCTATTTTCAACATGAATTTCCGCGCTTGATTATTTTCCGCCTTTCAGATGCAGGCTTTTTCCTTTAAGCACAGCTTAACCGCCATTCATGGCGCTTTCATGACAGCCTTCCCGGCCGGCTGCGCCGCCGCTTATGCTTGAATCTTCCAGCAAGGCATAGAGCTTTGCGCCATTTTTCGCTAATCTGTCCTGCATCCGCTTAAACTTCTTTAGGACTCACCGCTATGCTTAAAATTTACGGCATCAAAAACTGCAGCTCCATGAAAAAAGCCTTCGATCTGCTGAATGAGCTGGGCCTGGCCTACGAATTTCATGACTACAAAAAACAGGGCATTGATGCGGACCGCCTCAAGGCATGGCTGGACGCCAAAGGCCAGGAAGTCATCCTGAATAAAAAAGGCACTACATGGAAAAAGCTCAGTGAACAGCAGCAGCAGGCGGCGCTTGCCAGCGAAGCCGGCCTGATTGACGCGCTGGCGGCGCACAGCAGCCTGATTAAGCGCCCGGTGCTGCAAACGCCGCAGGGCTATATTGTCGGCTTTGATGAAGCGGCGTACCGCGCATTGAAATAATTTACATGCCGCCGGCGGCTGCAGGGCCGCGCATTAAAAAAGCCTGACTTGTGTCAGGCTTTTCTGTTTAATCCATGTCCGGCGCTTCACCCAGCCCGGCCAGTTCCGCTTAGTTGGCGCGGACCCAAGTCTGGTTGCGGCCCAGCACAGCAACGCCGATAAAGCCGCGCAGCTCAAGCTTTTTGCCGCCATCGGCCAGCTGGCCTTTCAATTTATAGGTTTTGCCGGATTGCGGGTCTAGAATTGTGCCATCTTCATAGCTTGTACCGCCGGCATTCTTCAGGCCGCTGACAATACGCAGGCCTTTCAATGATTTGTTATGGTAAGAGCCTTCACATTTCGTGCAGGCATTCTCTTCCCCTTTGGTCAAAATCTGCTGAATGCTTGCAGTCAGCGTGCCGTTTTTCTGTTCTGTAAATTTTACAATCGCTTTCGGCTGCTTGGTTTTGTCATCAATCGTTTTCCAAGTTGTGCCATTTAAAGGATCGGCTGCATTTGCCAACGCAGTCAATCCGAGTAATCCTAATGCTAACGCAATTTTTTTCATTTTTGTTTATTTCCCTGGTCTGGTATAGACGGCTTACAGTATTAATAAAGTCACAGCAAATTTGCAATTTTTGAATGTGACTATTTAGTGTAACCTTGTAAGTTGTATTGGTAAATAAGCAAATATGCGCCGGAAAAGATAAAAAAATGGAAACAAAATGAAGCTATCCCCGCTGACTAAACAGTTAATTACAGAAGCTTTTCTGAAAACCGCCATCCGCGCGCCCAGCCAGCTGAATTTGCCGCCCGGGGCCTTGCGCTTTGCCCTGGAGCAGCTGTGCCGCGCCATTCCAAAAAATCCAGATGTGCAGGTCCGCCGCCTGCGCATGGCGGGCCTGCGCGCTGAAGAGCTCAAGCCGCAGCGGCAGTCCACCCAGCTGATTTTCCACATCCACGGCGGCGCATTTTTCCTCGGCTCCCTGAACACCCACCGCGCCTTTTTAACCCAAGTGGCGGCGCGCACGCAGATGCAGGTACTGCATCTGGACTATCCGCTGTCGCCAGAGCATCCGCACCCGGAAGCCTTGGATGCGTTGTTTGACGCCTACTGCCAGCTGCTGGATCAGGGCGTGCAGGCGAAGGACATTATCCTGTCAGGCGATTCCTGCGGCGCCAATCTGGCGCTGGCCCTGGCCTTGAAACTGCAAAAGGAACAGCTGCCGCAGGCCAGCGGCTTGATTCTGCTGTCGCCGCTGCTGGACTTGACCCTCAGCAGCGAATCGCTACGCTATAACGGCAAGCATGATGCGCTGCTGAGCATTGAAGCGCTGGAAGCCGGCATTGACTACTATGTGCCCAAGTCCATTGACCGCGCAGATCCTGCAGTTTCGCCGTTTTTTGCCGGCTTGGCCGGACTGCCGCCGATTCATGTGCAGGCAGGCTCCAAGGAAATCCTGCTGGGCGATGCGCAGCGCTTCAAGGACAAAGCTGCGGAAGCCGGCTTGGAGGTTGAATTCAAAATCTACACCGGCATGTGGCACAATTTTCAGATGTTCAGCGCCTGGTTTGAAGAAGGCCGGCGCGCGCTGGCGGACTTAGCCGCCTTTGCGCACCGCCTGGATCAAGACTGAAGCGGATTTAAAAAGCTGGGCAATAGAAAACGGCCAGCTGAGGCAATGCCAGTCAGTTAAGAAACTGACTGGCTTTTTCTTTTTTTAACTTGCGATATTATTTGATACACGGAAGCGTCATCCGCAACCTATCTGGCCATTTGAAATGGACT
>NZ_JAVXCI010000015.1:0-39381 GCF_036659555.1 Acinetobacter sp. | reverse complement strand
CACCCCATGCCCCAACAACATCTCTACCCCACTCACCTTTTTCATATGCTTTAAACGTTCCTTTTCCCACTTCAACTGCTGCTTTAACTCAGCAGCATCCTTATCAATCACCTTATACACATCACTCATTTTGAGCTGTTTAGTATTAACATGGCTGCTCAAATGAAAAGACGCGAAAATTTCCTCTAACTGAGTTTGCAAATTCTGACTCTGTGCTTCCAAAGACAGCTGATAAAATTTCACTTGTTCAGGGCTTAAAGCCTTTGAGCTCAAGCCCTTATTAGTCTCCAGCTGTAACTGCAGTTTCAGCAAATAAAATAAATCCTGCCCTGCATAAGCCTCATTCACCTTCTGCAGCAGTTCAGTTTTTTCTAGTTTTTTCGCTTCATCAGGCTCACGGTCAGGGTGGATCATCGCGGTAATTTTTAAATACACGGTTTTAAGCGACTGCTCTGCCATTTTGGCAGCTTGCTTACGTTTTTCTTGCTGTTTAACCTGCCTAGCACGTTCGCGTTCCGCTTCATATTGGGCTGGGTCGTATTCATAATTTTCCCAATCCGCTTCTATTTCTTGTTCTGCAGGCGCAGGCAAATCATCATCCTGCTTTACGCCTGCTTTGGCTTTTTTAGCGCGTACATGTTCTGCATGCTGCATATAGAAAGTATCAATTTTCTCTACCTGCTCTTTTTGCGGATTGCTAAGCATCTGCGATTTTTTCAGCATCTTGGCTAAAGCCGCTATTTTAGTGTCGATCTGCACTAAATCTGCCTTGGAAAACGCATCACTGGCTAAGCGGTTCCACAGCGCATCAAGCTGCTCAAATAAAACCGCATGCAGCGCTGTATAGATAGGCAAAAGCTTGCTGCGGGTATAGTTTTGAATGTCCGCTTGGGCATTCTGCCATATCGCCAGTTCTTGCTTTTGCCGTTCAATTTGCTCAATCAAGCGATTTAATTTTTTCTGCTGGGGTGAAAGCCCTACATCCGGCTGAAGCGTAATTTTTAAATCGAAAGGCATAAGAAAACGCAAAGCAAAAGAGCAATTATAGCTGAACTTTTATCCTCAAGCCCTAAAGCCCTAACCGGCCCTTAATACCATTCCCGTTCTGCTTAAAACTTGGCACAATCAAAGCAACAATAAAATGAGAAAATTCAATGCCAACACAAGCAGATTTAATCTTTAATCAAGAACTGGCCGCATGGGTGCAGGCGGTCGGTTCCGTCATTGCCATTTTTGTCGCCATCAGCGTGCCTTTATATCTGAACCGCTTGGAAATGCGGCGTGACAGGACACTGCAGAACCTGCAGAAACAAAAATACTTTGTGACCTTGCTGCCCACCCTATACCGCATTAAGCGCTACAGCGAAGACTTTTTAAGCCAAATGCAGCAGAGCCAGCAAAGCGCGGAAAATATTCTGCATACCTTAGAAACCGAATATTTAGAGCTGATTCCGGTCTTTGCCAAGGAACTGCATATCTTTGTGCACAGCCAGATTTATGATGCCAGCCTGAACCAGCTGGCCTTTGAACTCTTTCATTCAGAAGAAATCCTGCAGCAGCATTTACTGCAGCCGAATGACCGGAAGCAGCTCAGGCATCAAAACCTGCTCATCAGCCACGGCCAGCATATTCAGGCGCTCAGCATGAGTTTAATTGAGCATATTGAAAAATATTATGAAGCCGGAAAGTGACGAATCCTTCAAATTCCAGCAGGCAAAAGCCCGCAATATGCGGCGCAACCGCCCGCTGACTGAGGAATTCCAATTATATGAATGCTTTGCATGCTGCACGGCGGATCTTCGCGCCGGCATGCGCAAAGCCGGCAATATATTCCCAATATGCACAGTCACCAAAACCGTAAAAAAGTGGCTTCTGTTCAATCCACTGGCGGACTTTTACATCCCTTATCCATTTTTTACAGCGTTCACGGCATAGGCCCTCAGAAGTTTTAAAATGCCCCTGCGCGCAGCCTGCTTCATCCCGGGCCATTGCCCCTATCTTTTGTCTAGTCTGCGCTGAAAAATCAGGGCAGCTGGCATGCATTATGCTGCACTTTTAGCGCAATTTTCAGATCATAAAAACTGTTTAAATCCTAAAGAGTTACTATTAACAAAACCGCAAAAAAATTTGCTTGAGCAATCCTTCCCATCTCGCTTAAGATGAAATCCAATGTATTTTTTCATACATAAAATAAATCATCTTTTGCGCAGAAAATTGATGGATGGATTCCGTCGCACATTACAGCAATTGATGGCAACGCAATAAAAAAGGAGTTTTATACATGACACATCAACGCACCCTGACCTCCCTGCTCTGTGCCAGCGCCCTCATGCTTGGACTGAGCGCCTGCAGCGACAATAAAGCGCCATCTTCCGAAAAGCCTGCCGGCGGCGATGCCTCCGCTTCGGGCACGCTGGATAAAATCAAGCAGTCCGGCACCATTGTTCTGGGCTACCGCGACTCCTCTATTCCTTTTTCATATATTGCCGACAATCCGAACCAGCCGGTCGGCTATGCGCATGACCTGCAGCTGAAAGTGGTTGAAGCGGTGAAAAAGAAGCTGAATATGCCGGATTTAAAAGTCCGCTACAATTTGGTGACCAGCCAGAACCGCATTCCTTTGGTGTCTAACGGCACAGTAGATTTAGAGTGCGGCTCGACCACCAACAACAAAGAGCGCCAGCAGCAGGTCGGTTTTTCGGTCGGCTTCTTTGAAGTGGGCTCGCGCCTGCTGACGGCAAAAGATTCCGGAGTCAAAGACTTTGCGGACTTGAAAGGCAAAAAGCTGGTCACCACCGCAGGCACAACCTCTGAGCGCTATATCCGCCAGCACGAAAAAGAGCTGGGCATTGGCGAAGTGATTTCCGCCAAAGACCATGCGGAATCGTTCCTGATGCTGCAGAATGGCCGCGCGGCCGCCTTTATGATGGATGACATCCTGCTGGCGGGCGAAAAATCCAAAGCCAAAGACCCGGCCAAATGGGAAATTGTCGGCACGGCGCCTATTCATGAAGTTTACGGATGCATGATGCGCAAAGGCGATGCCGGCTTTAAGCAGGTTGTTGATGATGCGATTAAGGCCGCCTACAGCTCCGGCGAAATTAACGGCATGTACAAGAAATGGTTCCAGTCGCCGATTCCGCCTAAAAACATTAACCTGAACTTTGAAATGTCCGATCAGCTGAAAGCCCTTATCAGCAATCCGCACGACCGCGACGCATAATCCCTAAACACTGCAGCGCCTGAGCCAAAAGGAGTTTGACTCAGGCCGAAAGGGAGTCAATATGAATTATAGTTGGAATTGGGCTGTGCTGTTCCAGCCCACAGGCGTAGGCGACAGCACTTACCTGAACTGGATTTTGACGGGCATTGGCTGGCTGTTGGTCATTGCGCTGGTGGCATGGAGCATTGCCATGGCGCTCGGCAGCATCTTAGGCATTATGCGCACGCTGCCCAGCCCCGCAGCCCGCGCCATCGGCACGGCCTATGTCACGCTATTCCGCAATGTGCCCCTGCTGATTCAGCTGTTTATCTGGTTTTATGTGGTGCCGAATTTTCTGCCTGAGGTCATCCGCAGCTGGTGGATCAATGACTTAGGCGCAAATACCACCGCCCTAATTTCAGCCAGCATTGGCCTGGGCCTGTTCACGGCAGCCCGGGTCTGCGAACAGGTGCGCACCGGCATTGAAGCCTTGCCATTGGGGCAGACAAATGCCGGCTATGCCATGGGCTTTTCCACCGCGCAGCTGTACCGCTATGTCATTCTGCCGCAGTCATTCCGCACCATTTTGCCACCGCTGAGTTCTGAGCTGACCAATTGCGTCAAAAACACCTCTGTAGCATCCCTGGTCGGCGTAGCGGAAATTATCTCGCAAATGAAAACCATCAGTGAATACACGCAGAACACCATCGAAATTTACACTTACGTTACCCTTATTTTCATTGTCATCAATGTCTGCCTGATCGGCTTCATGAACTTTCTGGAAAAGCGCCTGCGTGTTCCTGGCTTAATTGCGGGAGAAAAATAATGGATTGGATTGCTTCGTTTACGCAAGACCTGCAGCTGTCAGCGCCTGCGCTGTGGCATGGCCTGAGCATTACCCTGAAAGTGGTCATTTCAGCCACCATTGGCGGGGTGTTTATCGGCACGCTTCTGGCGCTGATGCGCCTGTCGTCTGTTTCCGCCCTGAACTGGTTTGCCAAAAGCTATGTCAACCTGTTCCGCTCCATTCCCCTGCTGCTGGTGCTGATGTGGTTCTATTTTGCCGTGCCGTTTATTTACACCGGCCTTACCGGCAATTACCTGACCATGGATACCGCGCTGGTGTCCAGCATTGTGGCCTTTATGCTGTTTGAAGCGGCTTATTTCTCTGAAATTGTCCGCGCCGGCATTCAGTCCATTCCCAAGGGGCAAACCTCGGCCGCCTATGCGCTGGGCATGAGCTACAGCCAGTCCATGCGCCTGATTATCCTGCCGCAGGCATTCCGCAAAATGACCCCGCTGCTGCTGCAGCAGACCATCATTCTGTTTCAGGATTCCACCATGGTATATGCCATCGGCTTGCTGGACTTTTTCCGCACCAACTATGTCCGCGGCGACTTAATGTCGCTGCTCACGCAATATATTATATTCGCCGGCCTGGTGTACTTCACCATCAGCATGCTCGCAACATATGCAGTTAAGAAATTACAGCGGAGGTTAAGTGTATGACAGATAGTAAAATAATGATTGACCTCCAGAATGTCAGCAAATGGTATAAAGATTTTCAGGTGCTTACCGACTGCAGCACGCAAATCCGCCAGGGTGAAGTGGTGGTGGTCTGCGGGCCTTCAGGCTCAGGAAAATCGACGCTGATTAAAACCGTGAACGGCTTGGAGCCGTTTCAGTCCGGCAAAATTTTAGTGGACGGCATTTCCATCAATGATCCGAAAACTGACCTGACCAAGCTACGCAGCCGGGTCGGCATGGTATTCCAGCATTTCGAGCTGTTTCCGCATTTGAACATTACCGAAAATTTAACCATTGCGCAGATCAAGGTGCTGGGCCGCTCCGAGGCGGAAGCCAAGAAAAAAGGCTTGGCCTATCTGGAGCGGGTGGGCCTCAGCGCGCACGCTGCCAAATTTCCGGCACAGCTGTCCGGCGGACAGCAGCAGCGTGTGGCCATTGCCCGCGCGCTGAGCATGGACCCGATTGCCATGCTGTTTGATGAGCCGACCTCTGCGCTTGACCCGGAAATGATCAATGAAGTGCTGGATGTAATGGTGCAACTGGCTAAAGAAGGCATGACCATGATGTGCGTAACCCATGAAATGGGCTTTGCGCGCCAAGTGGCAAACCGGGTGATTTTTATGGATCAGGGCAGAATTGTGGAAGACTGCACCAAGGATGAATTTTTCAATACCCCGCGCGGCGAACGCGCGCAGCAGTTCCTGAATAAAATCCTGCACTGAGCTTTGGCTGCAGCTGAGCTTCAGCATCAAGGCAGATCTGCGGATCTGCTTTTTTATGCCTGCTGCTTTCTGCCCAAGCCCGCGCGCATCGGCTGCGCAGGGCTAGCAGTTTGATGGCTTAACACGGTGCAGTCGCGCAGCAGGAAACAGGATGGCTATTTTTAGCCGCGCTTTCAGCTTAGGCCTGCAGCGAAAATTTGCACCTTTGCATGACACTGCAATTCATCAGACCAAAAAATAAACTTATTTATATGAAATTTAATAATTTTATAGAAAATTTTATTTAAGCATAGCGCACCAAAAAAGTTCAGCCGGAAGCAATTTGCTTTATATCGGGTCTTGTTTATTTTTAAACGGCATTAATCAAAATTTCCCTTAATGCAAACGCTTTGCGGAAGCGCGTTCACCGATATACTGGGTTTCTTTTTGTGACACAAAGCACCGAATTGGACCTCACAATGCAAAATATTGACTTACTTTTTCTTCTTCTTGGTGCAGTTTTAGTGCTGGCAATGCATGCAGGATTTGCATTTTTAGAGCTCGGCACCGTGCGCCATAAAAACCAAGTCAATGCGCTGAGTAAAATTTTAACCGACTTTTCACTTTCCGCCATCGCCTACTTCTTCGCCGGCTATTACATTGCCTATGGCCAGCACTTCTTTCATGCAGGCCCGGCTTTATCAGCCGATCACGGCTACAACCTGATGCGCTGCTTCTTTCTGCTGACCTTCGCCGCCGCCATTCCCGCGATTATTTCCGGCGGCATTGCTGAGCGCGCCAAAATGCGCTCGCAGGCGATTGCCACCCTGCTGCTGGTGGCGCTGGTCTATCCTTTCTTTGAAGGCATGGCATGGAACGGCAACTTTGGCCTGCAAGGCTGGCTGCAGGGCACTTTTGGCGCCAGCTTCCACGACTTTGCCGGTTCAGTGGTGGTGCATGCCATGGGCGGCTGGATTGCGCTGGCAGCGGTGATTTTACTGGGCGCGCGCCATGGCCGCTATAAAAAAGATGGCCGCATCAGCGCGCATCCGCCGTCTTCGATTCCTTTTTTAGCCTTAGGCTCATGGATCTTAATTGTCGGCTGGTTTGGCTTTAATGTCATGAGCGCGCAGCGCCTGGACGCCATTTCCGGACTGGTGGCCATCAACTCGCTGATGGCGATGGTCGGTGGCACGCTCTCCGCCAACTTTATGGGCAAAAATGACCCTGGCTTCCTGCACAACGGCCCGCTGGCCGGCTTAGTCGCCATCTGCGCCGGTTCCGATGTGGTGCATCCGGTCGGCGCTCTGGCAATTGGCGCAGCCGCCGGCGTGATTTTCGTGCAGCTGTTCACCTACACTCAAAACAAGCTGAAGGTGGATGATGTTCTGGGCGTCTGGCCGCTGCACGGCGTCTGCGGCGCATTCGGCGGCATTGCTGTCGGCATCTTTGGCCAGCAATGGCTCGGCGGACTTGGCGGCGTGTCGCTGTTGTCGCAGCTGATTGGCACAGCGCTGGCGATTGCTGTAGCGCTGGCTGGCGGATTCATCATCTATGGCGCGCTGAAAGCGCTGATGGGCATCCGCCTCAGCCAGGAAGAAGAATTCCGCGGCGCAGACCTTTCAGTCCATCGCATTACCGCAAACTCTGAAGACAATATGTTCTAGCCTTGCTTAGGGCGCAGTCAAAGCGCCCTGAATAGGCAGCGCTGATCAGTTAAGGAGTTTTACCGTAAACTCCTTAATTTTTCGGGCTATTCGCAGAAGCAAAATGGCGGATATGCACAGCAGAAGAATGAAAATAGCCCTCATCTTAATTTCGATTTAAGCTCGCTTTAAGCTGCTTCTGCTGTAATGGCGCATCATTAGAATTAAACCTTTCACCATGCCAGACCAGCAGCGCTTTATCTTTCTTCAGGGATGCTTCCTTCTGTTCAGCTTCGCCGCGCTTTGGGTATTTTCTCCTGTCGGCGGCCCGCTGGACTTAAGCCTGATTAAGCCGTGGATGAATGAATCCGGCGGTTTCCCGCTGCGCAATGCCTGGGCCTTGGCCGAGCTGAACCACCGCTGGGTTAAAAACCTGCTGATCGGCGCCTATGCGCTGATGCTGCTGCAGTGGCTAGTCGCGTTCAAATATGCGCCGTTCAAAGCGCAGCGCTTTGAACTGGGCTATTTTTTCTTCAGCGCCATGCTCTGCACGGCTGCCGTCGGCATTTTAAAGTCGCAGTCCGCGCACGCCTGCCCGTGGTCGATGACCGCCGCGGCGCCGCATGGCTTTTTATGGGACTTTCAGGCAGAAAAAGGCCACTGTTTTCCCGGCGGCCATGCCTCGGCCGGCTTCGCGCTGATGACCGGCTATTTTGCCTACCGGCTGAGCCAGCCTAAAAAAGCCTGTTTCTATCTGGGTTCCGGGCTGATTCTCGGCTTCGCCATGGGCTGGGCGCAGATGATGCGCGGCGCGCATTTCCTGAGCCATAATTTATGGACGGCCTGGGTGGTCTGGTGCATCAATGCCGCTGTTTACGCCCTGACTTACCGGCATTTTGCCCAGCGGACTCAGCGCTAGCGCAGCGGCAGCTGCACATTGACCTGCAGGCCGCCTAAGCTGGCGCTGGCGCCAAAACTGAGCCGGCCGTGCAGGCGCTCAACGGCTTTGTCAACAATCGCCAGGCCCAGGCCGCTGCCCATTTCCTGATGATGATGCACGCGGTAAAAGCGCTTTAAAATCTGCTCATGCAGCTTCGGGTCAATGCCCGGCCCGCTGTCCTCCACCTGAATCACCGCCATGCCGTCCTGCGCATAAACCGACACGTTGATGATGCCCTGCGCCGGCGTGTACTTAATGGCATTATCAATTAAATTGTAAATAATCGAATGCACCGCCGCTTCCTGACTGTGAATCTGCACGCTTTCCTGACGTTCCATGCCTAAATCGATGTCTTTCTGCATGGCCAAATGAATCAACTGCTCTACGCAATTCACCGCTGTGACATTGAGATGAAAGTCCTGCGCATCGCCGGACACAGCGGCTGACGCATCCTGCTGGGCTAAATTCAGCAGCTGCGCCGCCAAATGCTGCATGCGGATCAGGCCCCGGCTTAATCTTTTCAATGCTTCATGCTCAGGAAACTCCTGCAGCAGTACTTTGGTCTGCAGATTCAGCGCGGTAATCGGCGTGCGCAGTTCATGCGCCGCATCAGCAATGAACTGGCGCTGCTCCAGCTGGGCGGCGGAAATCCGCCCGAACAGGCTGTTCATTTCCTCAATGGTCGGAATAATTTCCAGCGGATAATCCTGAGTTAAAATCGGCTGCAGCTCCTTGGAGCCGCGCTGCGCCAGTTCGGCTTTAAAGTCATCCAGCGGCTGCAGAATCCGGCCGATCATCCAGCTCAGCCCCCAAATGGCGAAAGGCATGAACAGCAAGTACGGGATAAACATGCTGCCGGCCAGCTCCAAAGCCAGATTCTGCCGCACCGACAGCTGCTGGCTGACCTGAACCTGATGATTTTTTAAAGGCAGCACATAGATGCGCCATGTACCCTGCTCGGTTTGGTGGGTATAAAATCCGGCCTGCTGAAGCGGCTGAACCAGCAGGTTGAATTCATGATGCTGGCGGATCGGCTCTGCATAAGACCAGACATCCACAAATAAGTCTTCTTCATGATAATTCTTGGCGGGGTCAAAATCGCTTGTGACCGGCCCCGGATCATGGCTGGCTACCCGTTCGGCCAGATTCTGCATCTGCGCATCCAGAATTTCATTGGTTTCCTGCAGTGAAATTTTGTAGGCTGACAGCATCAGCACGCAGCCCAGCATCAGGCTGAAAAATGACGTATAGAGAATCAGCTTTCTTTTCAGTGAATTGCGCATTTGCACAGGCATGCTTTCCTACCCCTGCAGCTGTCCCAGCCGGTAGCCCAAGCCGCGGATGGTGCGGATGAAATCCTTGCCCAGCTTGTTTCTTAAATGATGCACATACACTTCAATGGTGTTGCTGCTGATGTCGCTGTCAAAATCGTACAGCTTGTCTTCCAGATTCGATTTGGAAAAAATTTTATTCGGATGGCTGACCAGCGGAATCAGAATAGCCCATTCACGGTTGGACAGATCCAGGTATTCGCCCTTGAACTTGGCCAGGCGCTGTTCAACATCCAGCACCAGATCGCCGTAAATCAATGCCGCCGGGCTGTTCTGCGCAGCCGTCTGGCCGCTGCGCCGCAGCAGCGCCTGAATGCGCGCCAGCAGCTCATCAAATTCGTAAGGCTTAATCAGATAATCATCCGCGCCGTGATTCAGGCCATCCACCCGCTGCTGCAGCTGATCGCGCGCGGAAATAATCAGCACCGGCAAAGCCGGCTTGGCCAGCCGGATCTGCTTCAGCACCTGCATGCCGTCCATCATCGGCAGGCCCAAATCCAGCAGCACGGCATCAATCTGCCCCTGCTGAATGCGTTTCAGGCCGTCTATGCCGTTATTCACCCACTCCACATCAAAGCCCTGATATTGCAGCAAGGTCTGGGTCGACTCCGCAATCATAAAGTCATCTTCAATGATCAGTATTTTCGTCATGTATTAGGTTCCCGATTTTGCCGGCGCGCAGTTTTTCAGCATGTCATATTGCGGATCAATCACCTGGCTCTGCACTCCCAGCAGGCTGAGCAGGCTTGGAAATAAATTGTCCTGGCTCAATTCTTGGCTTTTTTGAGCGCTTAAGCAAGCCATTCGCTGCGCATTTTGCGCTTTCCATTCAGGCGAGAACCACATCAGCATCGGCACATGGGTTTGCTGCTGCGGCGCAATCGCATACGGCGCGCCGTGCAGGTACATGCCGTGTTCGCCTGTGGATTCGCCGTGATCCGACAGATACCAGAAGCCGGCCTGATATTTCGGATTATCCTGCAGCGCATGAATCAGGCCGCTGAGCACATGGTCGGTGTAGACAATCGAGTTGTCATAGCTGTTTATCAGTTCCGCCTGCGTGCAGCCCTGAATCGCGTTGGTGTCGCAGGAAGGCTTGAACGGCTGGAACGGCGCGGTTGAACGCTCATAATACGCCGGCCCGTGGCTGCCGATCTGATGCAGCACAATCAAGCGCGGCGCGGCGTCCTGTTCCGGAATGCCGGCAATATAATGCTTCAAGGCATCGACTAAAATCTCATCATGGCATTCGCCGTTAGATGCGCACCATTTCTTCTGCAATTCTGCCGGGAACTGCCACTGCTCAACGCGGTCACAAGCGCCTTTGCAGCCCGAGTTATTGTCGATCCAAGTGACTTTATAGCCGGCGCGCTGGGCAATATCCAGCAAGCCTTCGCGGTGACTGGCCAGCTGCTCATCATAGTCTTTGCGCGGCATGCCGGAAAACATGCACGGCACTGAAACCGCAGTCGCCGTGCCGCAGGAGCTGACTTTGCTGAAGTTGATCACATCCAGCTTAGCCAGTTCAGGGTTGGTGTTCCTGCTGTAGCCGTTCAGGGAAAAGCTTTCCGCGCGCGCTGTTTCGCCCACCACCAGTACCATCAGCTTCGGCTTTTGCCCTTGCGAAGCCGGCAGTATGCGGTGCGCATCCGTGCCATAGGCGACCAGCGGCAAGTCTTGCTTAGGCGCACGGTGTCGATAGTAAGACAGCGTCGATGCAATGGTATTCTGCGGCGAAAGCATGCCTTTTAAGTCGCGGTGCTCGCGGAAAATCGCCGCATAGTCCACATAAAAAACGAACAGCAGCCCCGCTAAAATGGCAAATGATCCGGCAATATGCAGCAGCTTTTTCAGCAGCAGCTTAGGAGCCGGCTCTTTTTTAATGGGGATCTGGCTGATGATGCCTATGGGCAGTATGACCAGAAAAATGCTCCATAAAATGAAGCGGACGGAGGTCAAATCGCGCATTTCCCGCGCGTCGGTCTGCATGATGTTCTGAATTTGATCCGGCGAGATCACTGCGCCTAAGCTGGACACAAAATAAGCACTGAAGCCGCCAATAAAGATTAAGGCCGATGCCAATAGCTTTGCATTCCAGCGCCAGTGGAACAGCTGCAGCAGCACATTGTATAAAGCCGTCACCACCAGAACAGTAGCCGCCAGAAACAGCTGCGCTTTCAGCCCGCTATAAGGCGTAAGCTTGGCGATTTTCTGATAAAAACTGATATTTAAAGCAAGGCTCAGCCACAATACGACAATGAGATTAAACATGCCCAGTGAAATAGGCGGGATCTTTTTCTTCAGCAGGGAAAATGTATTCAGCATCGTGCATATCATCGGCTTTTCTGGATGATTATAAATTAAACGCGCAAACTTAAAACTGGCTTAAAGATACTAGTTTTTTTAACACAGCGCCTTTTTAAGAGGCTGAAAAAAATCAATTAAAATCGTCAGAATGAGAAAAGCCAGCCTGCGCGGCTGGCTGGGAAAGCAAAGCTGATATGCCAGCAATGCCTGATTTGCAAAGCCCCGCTGTTTATGAAAACAGCGGGGCTTTCGCGGCCCAATTTTATCTTAAGCGCGGGCCTATGGAACCTGCCGAATGCTTCAATGCCGGATTAATATTTAAAATTAAAGCCAACGAAAGCCGTTCTGCCCATCAGGATATGGTCAATCGAGCGCGCCACTTCATCGCGCTTGGTATTGGTTAAATTCTTCAGGCCGGCCTGCAGGCTGAAGCCCGGATTGAACTGATAATGCCCGCTGAGACCTACAGTATGGTAGGCATCTGATTTCTGGCTCTTGGACAGCGCAGGCACCTGCAGCATTTGGCTGCCGGTATATTGATAATTTAAGTTCAGCCCGAACGCGTCATTCACCTGCCAATCCCAGCTCATATTGCCGCTATGGCGCGGGCTGTAATCCAACTCCTTGTCGGTATCTTTATTTTTGCCGTCCGAATAGGTGTAATTCAGCTTGACGCCCAAGGCATCATTCAGGCTGTACTGGCTTTCCAGCTCTACTCCTTTGACAGAAGCAGAATGAATATTGGTATAAGTCATCAGCGGCGGCATGTAGCCAATTTTCCGGTCCCACCTGTCGGCCACAATCATGTTTTTAATGTCATTATTAAAATACATTAGGCTTGCGTAGAAACGGTCATTTTCATACACGCCGCCAAATTCATAACTGACCGCGGTTTCAGGCTGCAGGTCAGGGTTGCCGACAAGATGGCAGTCGCCGCGGCAAGACAGTACGGCATAGGTCGGATCAGACTGCGAAATGCTTGGCGCCTTAAATGACTTGCCCGCGCCGCCTTTTAAATTAAACTGATCTGTGACTTGGTAAACACTGTAAAAGCGCGGGCTGAACTCGCTGCCGAAGTTTTCAAAGTCATCAAGGCGGCCGCCCAAAGTCAATGCCAGTCGGCCCAGCTTCCACTCATCCTGCAGGTAAAAAGCGCTTTGATCTGCAGAAATATCCCTATTTAAATTCTGGTTATGGCTCAGCTCAGTTTTGCGGAATTCCGCGCCCGCCGTCAGCAGATGCTGCTCGCCCAGCGCGCGGCTGAGCTGCCCGTCAATGGTATGGTTGGTCTGCTGTACATCCCCGGTTTTCTTCGCCAGAGCGGTCATCAGCTCCGAATCATCCATTAAGTCCACGCGCTCATAATAATAGCGCAGGCGGCTGGTGACTTCATTCCAGTTGGCCGAATAGGTCAGGCCGGCGCTGCTGCGCTCCATTTCCTGAATATTGATCGGGAACGATCTGCCGGAGTTATTCCACTGGGCTTTGCGGTCATCTGTACGGTGCGTCAGGTCAATGTCCAAAGTCTGATGATCATCAATCAGCCAGCTTACATTGGACATAACACTCAGGCCTTTGCGCTTTTCCGCCGCATCGGTATTTTTATACTCGCTCTGTTCCGAACGCCATGCCTGCTGATCGATGCCTTCCAGCACCAGATTGGCCAGCAGCTTGTTTTCAATCAGGCTGCCGCTGACATAAGCGCTGGCCTTGTGCGCAGCGCCGTCATCGCCCTCTGTGGGCATTTCATAGCTGTAGTTCAGGGCAGCTTCAAATTGATCGCTTGGCTTTTTCAGAATAACGTTGACCACGCCGCCCAAGGCATCTGCCCCATACAGTGAAGACATTGGGCCGCGCACTACTTCAATGCGCTCTACCGCAGCCAGAGGAATGGAAGACAAGTCAAAATCGTTGGAATAGTCTGAGGTCAGAACATCTCTGGAATTGACCCGGCGCCCGTTCACCAGAATTAAGGTGTAGTCCGCATCCATGCCGCGGATTTTAATTTCCTCACGCCCATAGGCGGATGAGCTGTTGATATGAATGCCTGCGGTATTCTGCAGCGCATCGGCCAAGTCATATACTGGACGCTTTGCTAAATCTTCCTGCGTGATGATGCTGATGCTGGCTGGCGCGCTTTTTTGGCTATGCTCAGTTTGCGTGGCCGTGACCGTAATGGTCGCCAGCCTTTCCGGCGCTGCTTCCTGCGCATGGCTGTAGCTTGAAAATAGGCCAAGCCCCAGCAGGCAGTGGATAGAGACGGTCAGGAGATTCCGGGTAAAAATGGTTTTATTGGGCATATTATAAAGAGCAATAATCTTAGTGATAATTATTATCAATTATATATTATTGTATCGCTTTTGCAATATTCTGTTTCAATATGAAACAGCCTCGGCCTACGGCGTCTGTTCCAGTCCGCCGGAACAGGCTGAAAAAGGCTGCTTTATTGATCATCCTCGCCATATCCGGCAGGTTTAGCTGTTTAAGGATTGAGATCAGGCCATGATCTATTTATCATGCCAGGCACGATTTTTTTACTTTAAGATGATGATTAAATTGGAGAATAAATGAAATATGCTGCAGCGGCCCTTCTGGCCGGCCTTCCCTGCCTTGCCTATGCAGACTTGGGCCCTTCGCGCACCAATACCGGAAAAATTGAAGTGAAGGACAATAAGCCGTACCGGCTGGATGCAGACGCAGGCTATCTGCTGAACAGCTCCAAATCAGGAGGCAAAAGCAGCAGCAAGGAAAATCTTGCCGCCCATCTGCTGTTTCAGCGCCAGGCCGGCATCTGGGGACAGGAGCTGCGCGCTGAAGCGGTCAGCACAAACGATGACGGCGACTCCAGCAATAATGTGGAACGCTACATGCTGGCCGGCAAGCTGCTGTACAGAAGCACCGATACAGCGTATCAGTACCTGAAGCTGCAGGGCGATAAGGATCTTTCCAGTTCTCTGGATTATCAGATTGCGCTGACCGGCGGCATTGGACTGGACTTGATTAAAACCCAGAAGCAGAGCCTGACGACTGAACTGGGCACAGGATACCGCCACAGCAAAGCGCGTGACTTTCCATACGCCGATGCGCATGAACTGATTGGCACACTGGGGCTGTATTATCAGTACCAGTTCAATGACACCGTTCGGTTTAATCAGGATCTCGGCTATGAATTCGGCGATGAATCTCAGGTTCTGCGCTCCAGAAGCAGCATCAGCGCAAATCTGACAGAAACCATCTCCGCCGTGATGAGCTATCAGCTTAAAGACACCTTGGCGGATTCTGGCAACAGCCGGGATTCTTTGCTATCCGTCGGGATGAAATACAGTTACTGATTTCAAAATAAATGGCTGGGCGCAGAAGCAGCGCCCGGCGCAATTTTTCATGCATCCGGCGCTGAGTTCCTGCCCGCATGGTTAGCGCCCCAGCGGTACACTGGAATCAGGCAAAACGCCGCCAGCAATACAATGCCGCTTAAATAGCGGCTGTATCCCAGCCAGTCCGCTGCAATGCCGCTGATGCTGTACAGCCCGCCGCTGACCGCCGCCATAAGCGCCACCTGAAAAGTGAAATCTGTGCCGGCCATCTGCCTGCGGCTGTACTGCATGATGACCGTCAGCATGACCACCAGCAGCATGGCGGACAGCATGTCTTCGGCGGCGTTTACCGCATAAATAACCCGCGGCTGGATGGCTTGCCCGGCCTCATACCGCCAAGCCAGCCATGCATAGGCGGCTAAACTGGCTATTTTCAAAACTGAAAAGGCCAGCAGCGCCTGAAAGCGCGGCAGCCATTTCAAGGCCATGCCCGCAATGCCTGCGCCGGCTAAGGCTGCGCATGCGCCCAGCATGGTGACATAAATGCCAATCTGCGAAAAGCTCAGCCCTAAATCCACCATTAACGGCTTCAGCACAGGGCCGGTTAAGCCGTCTGCAATTTTAAAGGTCAGCAGCACCTGCAGCCAAAGGCGCAGTTCCGGCGTCTGAAAAAAATAGGCCAGATAGCGCCGCGCCGCCGCCCAGCTGATTTTTCCGGCCTTGGCATGGCCGGCATTTGCCAATATCTTATCCGGATGGGCCGGCTCTTTATAGAATAAAACCGGCAGCGTATTGATCAAGACCAGCCCCGCCAGCAGCAGGAAAGTCGGCTGCCACTGCAGCCAGTCCAGCGCCCACAGCACCGCGCCGCCGCCGGCAATAAAGCCCAGGCGCGAACCGATCACCTGAAAGGTATTGCCCCAGTGCTGCTGCCCGCCTTGCAGTATATTCACCGCCAAGCCGTCAGTGGCAATATCCTGTGTTGCGCCAATAAAGTTCATGCTCAGCAGCGCCGCAAAAAACACCAGCAGGTACGCCGGCTGATTCAAAGCCTGAATCGGCAGGAAAGACAGCCCGATCAGCACCAGCACCGTCAGCAGCTGCGCGGGAATAATCCACGAGCGGTAATGCCCGATATTCGAGATTCCCAGCCGGTCAACCCACGGCGCCCAGAAAATTTTTAGCGACCACGGCAGCATCAATAGGCCAAAGCCGCCAATATGCGCCAGAGATACGCCCTGCGCCCTTAAAATCACCGGCAAGGCATGGGTCATAAAGCCCACAGGCAGGCCTTGCGCCCAGTACAGTGAAAACAGCAGCACATAAATATTGCGCATCTGAAGCATGAAGCATCCCTTGGCGGTTAATTCTGCAGATTGATCATGGCGCAAATGAGCAAAACCGGGGCTAAAACTGCTCAATCCTGCCAATGCTGCGCTCAACTCACAGGCTTATGATAAATTAAGTGAACCCGCAAATACGATAAAAACAATGACTCAGCATTTTCCAGTGTTGCCGGATCAAGTGCCTGCGCGCGGTTCCGCGCTGAGCAGGCAGCTGTTCAAGCGCATTTTTCTGGCGCAGGGCTGGAGCTTTGACGGCGAATTTCCCAATCTGCCCAAAGCTGTCGCGATCATCTCCCCGCATACTTCAAATATTGATGCATGGCACGGCTTTACTGCCTTGCTGGGCCTTGGCATTCAAATCACTATTTTCGGCAAGCACACCTTATTCAATACCCCCTTAAAGCCGCTGCTGCAGTGGATTGGCGTGATTCCGGTCAACCGCGCCAGCCAGCAAGGCCTCACTAGGCAGATTGCCGAAATTGTTCACGCCAAGGATAAAATCTGGATCGGCATGGCGCCGGAAGGCACCCGCAAGCAGGCGGCGCAGATTAAAAGCGGCTTCTACTATATCGCCTATGAAGCGCAGATCCCGATTGTGATGTTCTCCTTTGACTATGCAAAAAAGGCCATTCACTGCTTAGGCGTATTTGAGCCGACAGGCAACTATGCGCAGGATTTAGAACAGATTTTGCAGCGCTATGAAGGCCATTTTTCGCCTAAAAATCCGGACTGGCTGGCCCAGCCGTTACAAAAGCGATGGAAAAACCGCTAGCCAAAATGGCGTTTTTTTGCTGAGATGTGCACCATTCTGTACATACTTTGTCCTGTTTTAAATTTTATGAAATTACTGCATTACTCTTTAATCGGCATGTTAGCCCTCAGCCTGGCCGGCTGCGATAAAGCCGTCAAAACCCCGGCAAAAACCGCGCCGATTAAAGCCCGCGAGCCGGTTATTGCCGTGGCTCTGGGCGGCGGAGGCGCCAAAGGCTTTGCGCATATCGGCGTTTTAAAAGTTTTAGAATCGCACGGCATCAAGCCGAAAATTGTGACCGGCACCAGCGCTGGCAGTTTTGTCGGCAGCCTGTACGCCAGCGGCAAAACCCCGTATCAGCTGCAGCAGATTGCGCTCAGCTTTCAGGAATCCGATATTCGTGACCTGACGCTGAACCGCCAAGGGGTCATTCTGGGGCAGAAGCTGCAGGACTATGTGAATAAAAATGTCGGCGGCAAGCCGATTGAGCAGTTCCCGATCCGCTTCGCCGCGGTGGCAACGCGCTTGGACAACGGCCGCAAAGCCGACTTTATTAAAGGCAATGCCGGACAGGCGGTGCGCGCTTCCTGCAGCATTCCGAATGTCTTTGTTCCCGCAACAATTGGCGGGCTGAAATATGTCGATGGCGGGCTGGTCAGCCCGATCCCGGTTAAAACCGCCAAGGACATGGGCGCAGACATCATCATCGCCATTGATATTTCCGCGCGGCCGGACGGCAGCAAGGCCCTGAATATGTTCGGCGTGCTGGATCAAACCCTGAACATCATGGGCCAGCAGAGCATCAATCAGGAGCTGGGGCAGGCCAATATCGTGATTCAGCCTAAAGTGGGCCATATCGGCACTTTAGACCTCAAGTCCAGCAATGCGACCATTCTGGAAGGCGAAAAAGCCGCCCAGCTGAAAATCCGCGCCATTCAGAAAGCCGTTGCGGATTTCAGAGCCTCGCCGGCCGCCTTGAAGCCAGCCCCGGCCGCTAAATTTTAATTTAAGCGGTTTTTTAAATATTCAAAAACTTATTCATCTGCTACATTGATATAGATGCTTGTCCATCTATATCAATTACAGCAATACACGAGTAGATGTATGGAATTTGTTTTAGAACCTTGGCACTGGTTTGTTTTAGGCGTTTTGCTGATCCTATCTGAATTGCTGCTGCCTGCATTTGCGGCCCTTTGGTTTGGCATTGGCGCCATCATGGTCGGCATTCTGTATTTCCTGTTTCCAATGATGGGCACCACCACCCAACTGGTGACATGGATGATTCTGTCCATTTTATGCACCCTTGCCTGGTTCAAATTCATTAAGCCCCTGTCCACCGATAAAACCAAAGCGGGAATGCCGCGTGAAGCCACCATTGGCCAAGTCGGCATGGTGATTCAAATCAATCTGGATCATGAGCAGATTAAAGTGCGTTTCCCGATGCCGGTTTTAGGCGCTGACGAATGGAACTGCCGCAGCTTATCTGCCGTTCAAGTGGGCGACCGTGTCCGCGTTGTGGATATTTTGGGCAATGACCTGGTTGTGCAGCTGCACAAGCCAACTGACAACGAAAAAAGTGAGTAAATAAATGAGCGCAGCTACGATTATTGCATTTGCCCTGCTGGCCTTTGTTGCCGTAACCATTTTTAAAGGCGTCCGCATAGTCCCTCAAGGCTATAAATGGATTGTGCAGCGTCTGGGCAAATACCACACGACACTGAATCCCGGCCTGAATTTCGTCATTCCCTATGTCGATGAAGTCGCCTATAAAGTCACCACCAAAGACATTGTGCTGGACATTCCTTCGCAGGAAGTGATCAGCCGCGACAATGCCGTGCTGCTGATGAATGCGGTGGCCTACATCAATCTGACCACGCCGGAAAAAGCGGTCTACGGCATTGAAAATTATGCATGGGCCATTCAGAATCTGGTGCAGACCTCCCTGCGCTCGATTGTCGGCGAGATGGATCTGGACGATGCGCTGTCATCGCGCGACCATATTAAAGCCCGCCTCAAAGCCAGCATTTCTGACGACATTTCAGACTGGGGCATTACCCTGAAGACGGTTGAAATTCAGGATATCAAGCCGTCCCACACTATGCAGGCCGCCATGGAAGAACAGGCGGCGGCTGAACGCCAGCGCCGCGCGACCGTCACCAAAGCCGACGGCGAAAAGCAGGCAGCGATTCTGGAAGCCGACGGCCGGCTGGAGGCGTCGCGCCGCGATGCCGAAGCGCAGGTGGTCTTAGCCGAAGCTTCGCAGAAAGCCATTGAAATGGTGACCTCCGCAGTCGGCGACAAGGAAATTCCGGTGGCTTACCTGCTGGGCGAGCAGTATGTTAAAGCCATGCAGGATATGTCCAAGTCCAGCAACGCCAAAACCGTGGTTCTGCCTGCAGACATCATGAATACCATCCGCGGCGTCATGGGCCGGAACAGCTAAAAAAAGCCGCATTTTGCAGCAAAATAGGCAGCGCATCAGCTGCCTATTTTTTATACAGACCGATAAAAACCCAGCAAAAGCTGTTAAATTATGGTTAAACTCCGCGTTTATTTTTGAAATGCGTTGAATTGACGGCAGCTTCAACCGGCTCTGCGCTGACTGTCCATTCATATTTCGATCTGCTGTCCAACTGCAAAATGGATATTGTATGAGCTCCCTGAACCCGACCTTAATCACCTTCCTCTTTTACATCGCCGCCATGCTCGTGATTGGCTTAATTGCGTACCGCTCTACAGCAAACTTCTCTGATTACATTCTAGGCGGCCGCCGTTTAGGCAGTTTTGTCACCGCGCTTTCCGCCGGCGCATCCGACATGAGCGGCTGGCTGCTGATGGGCCTGCCCGGCGCAATCTACCTTTCAGGCCTTTCGGAAATCTGGATTGCCATCGGCCTGATCATTGGCGCATGGCTGAACTGGCGGCTGGTCGCGGGGCGCCTGCGCGTGCACACCGAAGTGCAGCACAACGCCCTGACCCTGCCGGATTATTTCTCCAACCGCTTTAATGACCAGAAAAAAATCCTGCGGGTGGTTTCAGCCGTGGTGATTCTGGTGTTCTTCGCAATTTACTGCGCTTCCGGCATGGTAGCCGGCGCGCGCCTGTTTGAAAGCATGTTCGGCATGTCCTACAGCACGGCGCTCTGGATCAGCGCCATCGCCACCATCAGCTATGTCTTCATTGGCGGCTTCCTTGCGGTCAGCTGGACTGACACCATTCAGGCCGGCCTGATGATTTTCGCCCTGCTGCTGACCCCTGTGGTCGCGCTGCTGTCTTTTGCCGACATGACACAGGTGACCTTAGCGCTTGAAGCTGCCCGCCCGCAAGCCATGGATATTTTCGGCAATTTAGAATGGGTTGCCATCCTGTCGCTGCTGGCATGGGGCTTAGGCTATTTTGGACAGCCGCATATTCTGGTGCGCTTTATGGCGGCCGATTCGGTCAAGTCCATTCCCAATGCGCGCCGCATCGGCATGACGTGGATGACCCTGTGCCTCGGCGGCGCAGTGGCGGCCGGCTTTTTCGGCATCGCCTACTTCCAGCAGCATCCGGAACTGGCCGGCGCGGTAAACGCCAATCCTGAAACCGTGTTTATGGAATTGACGAAAATTCTGTTCAATCCATGGATTGCCGGCGTTGTCCTGGCTGCGATTCTGGCTGCGGTGATGAGCACCTTAAGCTGCCAGCTTCTGGTCTGCTCCAGCACCTTAACCGAAGACTTCTATAAATCATTCCTGCGCAAAAATGCCACGCAAAGGGAACTGGTCTGGGTCGGCCGCCTGATGGTGCTGATGATTGCCCTGCTGGCGATCTGGATGGCGGGCAATCCTGAATCCAAGGTGCTGGGCTTAGTGTCGTATGCATGGGCCGGTTTCGGCGCAGCCTTCGGCCCGCTGATCATCCTGTCGCTGTTCTGGAAGCGCATGACTTTAAACGGCGCGCTGGCAGGCATGATTGTCGGTGCAGTGATGGTCATCCTGTGGAAAAACCTCTGGGGCGATACCGGCATCTATGAAATCATTCCGGGCTTCATCTGCTCATTTATCGCCATCATTATGGTCAGCCTGATGGGCAAAGCCCCGGGCAACGCAGTCACAGACCGCTTTGAAGAGGCGGACCGGATCTACCGCGAAAGCAAATAATTCACACGCATAAAAAAGGAGGGCTTAATGCCCTCCTTTTTTATGCGCCAGTTTTTATGCTTTAAGCGCCGGCTTAGCTTTTGCGCGACAGCAGAAACTGCGTAATCTGCGCCAGCTCTTCGGCCTGCGCGCCAAAATACCCCAGCGTATCCATCGCCTGATTATGCAGCTCCTGCGCATAGGCTTTGGCCTGCTCCAGGCCCATTAAGGCCGGGTAAGTCGATTTTTCCACCTGCTGGTCTTTGCCTGCGGTTTTGCCCAGCACTTCAGTATCCGAAATAATATCCAGAATGTCATCCTGCACCTGGAACGCCAGCCCGACCGCCTGGCCATATTCGCGCAGCTTGGGAATCGCCACATCGGTGCCGTTAAACAGCGTCACCGCGGCCATCATAATGCCGGCGCTGATCAATGCGCCGGTTTTATTGCGGTGAATATTTTCCAAAGCATCCTGGCTGATCTGCCGGCCTTCCGCCTGCAAATCCAGAATCTGGCCATTCACCATCTTTGACGCAGCCGTGGCTAAAATCTGCATCTGCTTCAGCACAATCGGCGCCTCAACAGCCGGCCCCTGATCAAACAGGCGGCTGCCCAGCACTTCAAAAGCCATCGACTGCAGAATGTCGCCGGCCAGCAATGCCGTGTCTTCGCCGAATGCCGCATGGCAGGTCGGCTGGCCGCGGCGCAGCAGGTCATTGTCCATACAGGGCAAATCATCATGCGCCAGCGAATAGCAGTGTATGAACTCAACTGCGACCGCAGCGCGGCGCACCGCAGCGTAATTCGGGTTATGCTGCAGCGCGCCGGCTGCATAGCAAAGCGCGGGGCGCACGCGCTTTCCGCCCAGCATAACTGCATGATATACCGCGCCTTTTAAAGGTTCCGGAATCGCAAATGCGTCTAAAGCAGTTAATAAGTCCTGCTGAATGCGCTGCTGCGCCTCAGTCAGTGCATGTGCCGGCACGTCAGTTAAAGATGACACGTTCACCTCGAATACTTGGTTAAGCTGGTAAAACTGTTATTTCAATTGCACCGCATGTGCAAAATCGGCCATTTACAGATTTTTATTGGCCTGCTGATCATACTGCTTTTACTCTGCTTTCTCCATGCGCAAAGCCAAATCTTGCCCTATATCTATTCAGCGGATTCAGGCTTGGCCCTTAAACAGGCGGATTTCATCATCCATATAGTAAAAAGTGCTGTTTTTCCGGCGCTGCTTGGCTGCGTACAGGGCATGGTCGGCATGCTGCAGCGTGTTCAGCAGCGGACCGCCCGGCCGGCTGCCGGCGGCCCCGCAGGAGATGCTCAGCGCCAAGCCCTGAATCTGATAGCGTGAAGACATGCCTGCAACGGCTTCACAGCAAGCCTGCGCAAGCACGCAGGCGCGCTGCAGGATCTGCCCGGGCAGCAGCGCCGCAAATTCCTCGCCGCCAATCCGGTACAGGCGGCCAGCCTCCATGCCGGAAATCACGCGCTGCAGCGCCTGTGCGCCCGCCTGCAGGATTTCATCGCCGAAACTGTGGCCATAGCTGTCATTAATCTGCTTAAAATCATCAAAATCCAGCATCACAATGCTGAACGCTTCCATCAGGCCCGCATGCGCTGCCTCCTGATGCTGCGCCAGATGCAGGTCAAACATGCGCCGGTTCAGCAGCCCGGTTAAATGGT
The DNA here is from genome assembly GCF_036659555.1 of Acinetobacter sp. Lineage (GTDB taxonomy): Bacteria > Pseudomonadota > Gammaproteobacteria > Pseudomonadales > Moraxellaceae > Acinetobacter. The sequence continues at coordinate 16,506 of NZ_JAVXCI010000015.1, read as the reverse complement.
CGCGTTCACTCAGCTGCTTTAATTCCGCATTGCGCTGCTTCAGCGAAGATTCCGCCTGCTTTAAATCGGTGATGTCCGAGCAGCAGACCAGCACATTTTTAAGCTGTGAATTTTCATCCAGATTCGGCTTGAAGCCGACCCAGAAACAGCGCTGATTCCACTCAAACTCAAATGGCTGAATCACGCCGCGGATCTGGAACTGCGCCAGCTCATGCATAAAGCGCTGGTAAATGCTTTCCGAAAACCCGCGGATGTTCTTCATCAGAATATCAGCAACTGTCAAATCAAAGCAGGCGGCGTATAAGGGATTGGCGAACAGCACAGTGCCTTGCGGAGAAATCAGCGCCGTGGCCAGAGGCAAATTGTCCAACACTTCCTGTGCATCATAATGCTCTGCAAAATCAATATTATTAATCACAGTTCCATTCACTTTTTTAAAGACGTAGCTTTGCGGAATGCTAGCAAAAGTTCAGGATGCATTATCACAGAACACTTCTAATGTTTTATGACTTCTATATATTATTAAACTATATAGTTTAAATATATTTGCTTATTCCTTTATTTCATATGGCAATAAAAAAGCCCCTGAAGTCAGGGGCCTTTGTTCATGCTGCAGCGATCAGCGCAGCGCATCTTCCGGGATGCGCACCCAGCCTTCCATCAGCACGCGGGCGCTGCGGCTCATGACCGCCTTTTTGACGGCCCACTGGCCATTTTCCAGCACCGCCTGCGCGCCGACGCGCAGCGTGCCTGAAGGATGGCCGAAACGCACCGCCTCCCGCTCGCCGCCGCCGGCAGCCAAATTCACCAGCGTGCCCGGAATGGCGGCCGCCGTGCCGATAGCCACCGCTGCTGTGCCCATCATGGCGTGATGCAGCTTGCCCATCGACAGCGCGCGCACCAGCAGGTCTGTGTCCTGCACATCAATCTGCTTGCCGCTGGAAGAAACATAGGCCTTCGGCTGAGAAACAAAAGCGATTTTAGGGGTATGCTGGCGCTTTTCCGCCTCTGCGATGTCCTGAATCAGCCCCATCTGCTTGGCGCCGTAGGCGCGGATTTTCTCAAAGCGCGCCAAGGCATCCGCATCGCCGTTAATTGCGTCCTGCAGCTCCGTGCCCTGATAGCCAATATCTTCAGCATTCAGGAAAATCGTCGGAATGCCGGCATTGATGAATGTCGCCTGAAATTCGCCGACGCCCGGCACGCTGAACGCATCCACCACATTGCCGGTCGGGAACATCGCGCCGCCGTCTTCCCCGTCATCGGCCGGATCTAAAAATTCAATCTGCACTTCCGCCGCGGGAAAGGTCACGCCGTCCAGCTCAAAAGCTCCGGTTTCCTGCACTTGGCCATCAGTCATCGGCACATGCGCAATAATGGTTTTCTGAATATTGGCCTGCCAAATACGCACGGTGCAGATGCCGTTTTCAGGAACTCTCTCCGGATTGACCAAGCCATTTGCAATTGCAAAGGCGCCGACCGCAGCGGTTAAATTGCCGCAGTTGCCGCTCCAGTCCACAAAGGCGCTGTCAATTGACACCTGCCCGAACAGGTAATCCACATCATGATCCGGCTGCTTGCTTTGGGCCAGAATCACGGTTTTGCTGGTGCTTGAAGTCGCGCCGCCCATGCCGTCAATCTGCTTGCCGTAAGGGTCCGGACTGCCGATCACCCGCAGCAGCAGCCGGTCACGGACTGGCCCCGCCTGCTGCGCCGCTTCCGGCAAATCGCTCAATTTAAAGAACACACCTTTGCTGGTGCCGCCGCGCATGTAGGCTGCTGGAATTCTGATTTGTGGTGCAAACGGCATATTTTTGAATCCTTCATATTTATCATTGTATTGCGCAACATCAGCATAACGCTGATCATGCAACATCATAGCTTTATTTGCTGCAAAAACCTCAGAGGCTGGACTTAAGTATAAAAAACCGGCGCTCAAACAGCCGCCAACCCCCATTCTCAGCTAAACTTTAAATTTTCTCAATAAAATTAATTATTTGATAAAAATCATGATAAATACAAAAAATAGCCAGCAGATCCAGCCAGCCCCGTGTTTGTGACTGGCCATCTACTAGGCTAATACTTTTCAATCTATTACAATCTGAAACTTAATCCTTGTCGGGCTGAGTAATTTGAACAACGAATCCTCTACACTTCAGCGTGGCTTAAAGAACCGTCATATTCAACTCATCGCTATGGGCGGTGCAATTGGTACAGGCTTATTCTTAGGCTCCGCACAGGTCATCCAATCTGCAGGCCCCTCTATTATTCTAGGTTATGCAATTGGCGGCCTGATTGCGTTTTTGATTATGCGCCAGCTAGGCGAAATGATCGTGCATGAACCCGTTGCCGGGTCTTTCAGCCATTTTGCCTACAAGCACTGGGGGAAATTCCCCGGCTTTCTGGCAGGCTGGAACTACTGGATCCTGTATATTTTAGTCGCCATGACTGAACTGACAGCTGTTGCCAAATACATCAATTACTGGTGGCCTCATATTCCCGCTTGGGCATCTGTGCTGTGTTTCTTCGTGATCATTACCCTGGTCAATTTGGGCAATGTGAAGTTTTACGGCGAATCTGAATTCTGGCTGTCAATCATTAAAGTCACTGCGGTGATTTCCATGATTCTGTTTGGCCTGTACCTGCTGCTGACGGCCGGCGCCGACTCAACCGCATCGTTCAGCAACCTGTGGAGCCACGGCGGCTTCTTCCCGAATGGCTTTGAAGGCCTGTTCTACATGCTGGCCTTCCTGATGTTTGCATTCGGCGGCATTGAGCTGATCGGCATGGCGGCTGCTGAAGCTGAAGATCCGGAAAAAACTATTCCGAAAGCCATCAATCAGGTGGTCTTCCGTATTTTAATTTTCTATATCGGCTCGCTGACCATTCTTTTATCTTTGGTGCCTTGGGATCAATTAGACCTCGGCGGCCTGGATAAAAGCCCATTTGTGATGATCTTCAGCCAGCTGGGCATTGGCTGGGCAGCGCATTTGCTGAACTTCATTATTTTAAGCGCTGCGCTTTCTGTATATAACAGCGGCATGTACGCCAACAGCCGCATGCTGTACGGCCTGGCGCAGCAAGGCAATGCGCCAAAAGTGTTCATGCAGGTCAATAAGCAGGGCGTGCCTATTCCTGCGGTGCTGTTCTCTGCGCTGCTGATTTTCGGCTGCGTGCTGCTGAACTACTTTGTGCCTGAAGACGCTTTAGGCCATCTGATGTACGTGGTTGTCGGCGCGCTGGTGCTGAACTGGGCCATGATCAGCCTAACCCATTTGAAGTTCAGGCAGTCCATTCAGAAAGCTGCTGAAACAGCCAAGTTTCCTGCGCTTTGGTCGCCGTTCAGCAATTATTTAGTGCTGGCCTTTATTGCTGTGGTGCTGTACATCATGTGGACGCAGGGCTTTAAAGAGTCAGTTTTGATCATTCCAGTGTGGATTATTTTGATGCTGGCGCTGTTTAAAATGCTTAAGCCGTCAAAGTAGCCGCCATCACTGCGCTGTTATTTAAAAAGTTATTGTTTCGGCAATAACTTTTTTTTTAAATCAAATTAAGGTAAATTAACTGCGTTTTGCGCCCTTAGCTTAACTGGATAGAGCAGCCGCCTCCTAAGCGGCCGGCGTGGGTTCGAGTCCCGCAGGGCGCACCATCTTACTGTTTACATCACCCCCACCCAATCCCTTACACCTTATAAAAACAACAAAATCAATAAATTAAAAACAAACACCATCTAAATAAGCCCGTAAAGCCCTATTACAATTCAGATATTTTCACAGCAATATCGTCTATTTTTTATTTAATATTAATAATTTACCATATCCTTTAAATATGCTTACTTCCTAAAACGCTCACTAAATACGCAATAAAGCGAATCACCTATAAAGGTTCTTGCCGGTTGGCTGTATTCATTTCATGCCTGACCCGGCTTATCCGGTCATAAATCACTTTGCGCAGCCGGTTAACAGCGCCAAGCGGTTTATGTTCAGGCAAAGAATGCCATGGCATAAAAGAAAGATTCTCACAAAACTTATTCTGATCAGGTGTATCAAAAACCTGTTCAGGGATCCGGATAACCGCTACCGGATAAAAGGGTGCATCTGTTTCTTTCCATTCCGTCATGGAATCTTCAACGGACAATTTATTTGATGTTCTAGGCTGCACGAGAAATTCCATACACGCATCTTTTTTCTGCAGGCTATTTTTCAATGCATCCCGCAGGAAATTATGGCTAGGATGCTCCGGCATAAGGTCTCTTTCTGCTGAGCACGCTCTGGCAGAATATTTGACCGCTTGACGCTCAGAACCCAGCCCTAGCTGATAAGGCACCATAGACCAGTATCGCGCCTGCAAGGGATTTGAAATTTGAGTATTCAGGCTTAAAGCAATCATTGTTCCTTTTGGGCCCAGCGCAAAAGGAATATGAAGTTTTTTTAAAAAGCTATCGCTGTTTATATCCTGAATTAATGATCTATAGCGGCCAGGTTCATTCGCAAAGAATACGGGATGATTGATCATAATAAAGTCTTGGGTGGCAGCTTCGCCGTCTATGATTTTTTTCCCTGGCACAGCTAAAAGTTTTATTGCCATTCCGCGCGCATCTCTTTTTATATCCGCTTTCGCCGCATCACGGGAACCATTTGAAAAACGAATCCATGCCTGATATGTTTTGCCGGGTATGAACACCCCCTTGGCAAGCCTATTGGGAAGTGTTGGCAGCACATGGAACTCAGCCCGTACACAGCCATGCGCTTTCGGATGCGCATCACGAAGGGCATTTCCTGGAGAGTACTGCTTGCGGATAGAGCGCTCAATAGCATCTGCAATTTCCTCGGCTATCGCCTCTTCATTAGGATAAAGGCTTTCGCCTAGCACAGGATCAATGCCAGGATAGGACGTTTTATTTAAAGCAATATTTTTAGCGTGTGGAACAGCGCATCCGCTGATTGCCATTAACATAGATGCGAGAACGGATATCAAGCTAAAGCGTATTGGCAGCTTAAGGTCTGGCATTGACTTTCTCCTTGCTGCAAAGTGCAGCAGCAGAATCACATTAATTTTTTGCAGTCATTTAGAAAGTTCCTGAGCAGAAAGCTCCTGTTATCGGCACCTTGCTGATAAAAAATTAAGCTCTAGACTAATATATCTATTCTGCCAACCTAAAGCCAAAATAAATTTATCAGCAGCCTGCTATTTTATTAATTATCATTAAAAATCAATATAATAAACAAAAAAATCAAAGGTAAATAATCTTTTTCATTGCCATTTCAGCTATATAGCTATTATTTTTTGCATATCCTTGATTTGCATCAGACCAGATCCTTAGATTCCCTTGATTAGCCAGTGCTGGCTGCGCGCTCGCCAATTTGCAGCATAATAAGTTTCAGATGCAGGCTGGCTTATTTTAGAATTATTTTCCCAAATAGCCTCCTCAAGCGCAAGCTTATGCAAGAAAGTTATTTTTGTGACTCACTTAACACAAACACATTATAAAAATCACATAATTTGATTTTTTTGCTTACTTTTCAGTCGTTATTTTTCTTATTTAAAATCATTTATTTACATTTAATTCTGTTTAAAATATAGTGCAAACACTCTAATTTTTTGTTTTTTTGCTCCTGTTTTTAACTCTAGAGCATTTACTCTTATTTATTTTGTGATATTTTTGTCACATGGAGTAACAACTCGGCGTGCTGGAAGCCCAAGACTTCTCCATGCCAGTACCGCGCATCAACTAAATAAAAAATGCAGCAACCCCAATTTGCACACCAAGGAACGATGAAGAATGAAATTAAAAAAGCTCACTACAGCCTTAATTCTTGCAGCATTACCGACAGCTGGCGCCTTTGCAGCAGCGCTAGACCGTTCAGGCCAGTCAGTTGCTGCATTTTTGCAGCCAGGCAACTATTTTGAAGCAGGCATTTCTGTATTAGATCCTGACGTTTCTGGCACAACCAATGCAGCGCTAGGCAGCCAAAATACCGGCGATATGGCTGGCGACTATTATTTCCCGCATGCAGCCTTAAAATTACAGCTTAATGACAAATTCTCATTTGGCCTGATTTACGACCAGCCATTTGGCGCAGACGCTGAATACACCCAATCTGTTGCTTTTACCCACCCTACACAAGGGAATACTTCAGTTGAAGTTGACACACAGAACTTGGCAATGATTTTTGGTTTCCAGCCAACTGAAAACTGGAACGTATATGCAGGCCCAGTTTATCAAACCATCAAAGGCAATGTCTCTTTACGTGGCGCAGCATACAGTGTATATGGCGGATATGCAGGAGCTACTCCTGTAGCAGCTTCTACAATATCAGGATATGATGCAAATATCAGCGAAGATGGCGCAGCTGGCTGGTTAGCAGGTTTTGCATATCAAATTCCAGAAATCGCACTTAAGGCATCATTAACTTATCGTTCTGAGATTGATCACAAAATCAATGTTAACGAAACAATTACAAATACTTTAGCTCACCCAACGCTTGGGTTAGTACCTGTTACCGCATTACTGCCTGGCGGTTACAAAGATGCCCAAACAGAAATTACAACCCCTCAATCTGTAAACGTGGATTTACAGTCAGGCATCATGGAAAATACTGTTGCGTTTGCAAATATCCGCTGGGTGAACTGGAAAGATTTTGCAATTCGTCCTAATAAATTTGGACAATTAGCAGGCGCTTTAACTGGTGCAGGCCTAGTACCTGGACAAACTAACGGTTTTGATTTAGTTGCTTATACAGATGACCAATACTCTGTGACAGCAGGTGTTGGACGCAAACTGAATGATAAATGGGCTGGCAACGTATCTGTAGGCTGGGACTCTGGTGCAGGCAACCCAGTTACAACGCTTGGCCCGACTGAAGGTTACTGGAACCTTGGCCTAGGCGTTCAATACAGCCCAACACCTGCAACCTTTATTGCTGGCGGCGTAAAATACTTCTGGCTGGGTGATGCAGAGGCTCAATCTGGCGCTCAATTCAACACGCCTGCTACAGTTGCTAAATTTGAAGACAGCACTGCCATTGCATACGGCCTAAAAATGGGTTACCGCTTCTAATTTAAGCAAATAGCATAAAGGCCATAGTCCACTGTGGCCTTTATATTTAATCAAATGCCCAAACAATGAACATTTGAGTTCATGCGCATGCCAGCTCTGGCATTTTAAAATAATTATTCTAATTTCTATTAAAAATCATAAACATAATATCAAGCAAATAGAACTTTTACTCTATACAACCATTTTCCTTGCATTAGCCAGTTCATTTTTAGAACAGCCTGGAGTATTTACTCATTTTTTTATTATGTTACTTTCCCTGCATTGATTACCCACTAAAAGTTACAAACAGGGAAAAACATGCAGCTCAGCCACTTAACAAAAGCAATTTTGATCAGCTTAATTCCAGCCACTTCAGTATGCGCAGGCGGACTGGACCGCTCAGGCCAGTCAATTTCTGCATTCCTGCAACCGGACAATTATGCTGAAGCTGGCTTCACCGTTATTGATCCTACCGTTGAAGGCAAAGATATTGCAGGCAATCAAGTCAGTGACATGGGCGATGACTATTATTTCCCTACAGCAGCCCTGAAAGTTCAAGCAACAGATCAAATTTCATTAGGCTTGCTATACGATCAGCCTTTTGGCGCTGATGCAACTTATGCACCAGATTCACTTTTTTTTGGATCAAATAATCAAAGCACTAAAGTAAAGGTTCGAACGAACAACTTAACAGCTTTGATTGGCTATCAACCAAATAAAAACTGGAATTTCTATGCTGGCCCTGTATACCAGACTGTAGAAGCAGATATAAGCTTACGCGGCGAAGCTTATGGCGGCCTTAAAGGCTTAGGTACTTATGATATCAGCATCAAAGAAAAAGAAGCATGGGGCTGGGCTGCGGGCTTTGCTTACCAAATTCCTGAAATTGCTTTAAAAGCGGCTTTAACTTACCGCTCTGAAGTTAAACATGACGCAAACTCCATAGAAACAGCGAATCCATTGGTTACAGTAGCTCCAAATGTTTCAGTACATGTACCTTTTATTCGCAATGCAACGACTGAAGCAATTACTCCGCAATCCGTAAATTTAGATTTACAAACAGGTATTGCCGCAAATACTTTAGCATTTGCAAATATCCGCTGGGTTCATTGGGATAAATTTGTCGTAACGCCTCCGCTGCTCGCACAATTGTCGCTGCAGGCAAAAGGCAAAGCGCAAAATCTGATTGACTACTCTGATGACCAATGGTCTATTACCACAGGCATTTCCCGCAAGTTTAACGACAAATGGGCGGGTACTGCTTCTGTAGGCTATGATTCTGGCGCGGGTAATCCTGTAACCACTTTAGGCCCTGTTGAAGGCAACTGGAGCGCCGGCCTTGGCGGTCAATACAGCCCGGCTGAAAACTACTTTATTGCAGCAGGTGTACGATACCTTTGGCTGGGCGATGCTCAGGCGCAAACTGGCGGCAATGTTGTAGGCGATTTTGAAGACAATACCGCTATTGCCTACGGCATGAAAATCGGCTACCGCTTCTGATAAGCGCTGCCAGTGAGAACTGAAAGAAAGGGCGCCAATGGCGCCCTTCTCTTATTCCGCTTAATATCAATTCATTCAAGCCGGAATATCGCGCACAGATGCATTGCGGATGGCTTCTTTCAGCGCATCATAGCCGTTAATCGGCGGGAACTGCGGGAATTCCGCAATCACATTTTCCGGCGCATCAAATAAAAAGCCCTGATCCGCTTCGCCCAGCATGGTGGTGTCATTATAAGAGTCGCCGGCAGCAATCACGCGGAAATTCAGGCCATGCAGCGCCTGCACCGCTTTGCGCTTTTGATCCGGCTGGCGCAGCTTATAGGCGGTGATCATGCCCGCTGCATCAGTTTCCAATTTGTGGCAAAAAATGGTTGGCCAGTCCAGCTGCTTCATTAAAGGATGCGCAAACTCATAGAATGTGTCAGAAAGAATAATCAGCTGAAAGTGCGTGCTGACCCATTTTACAAATTCTTTTGCCCCTGGAAACGGCCCCATGTCCGCAATCACGTCCTGAATATCATTCAGGCCCAAGCCGTGTTCTTTTAAAATATTCAGGCGCTGCGTCATCAGCACATCGTAATCTGGAATATCGCGTGTTGTTGCTTCCAGCGCTTTGATTCCTGTTTTTTTCGCAAAGTTAATCCAAATTTCCGGAACTAACACACCTTCAAGATCAAGACATACGACTTCCATGGGTTCTCCAAATCTCAGTGAAAAAAATTTGAACTATCATAGCTTAAGAAAGCGCTTTTGCATTGTTCTTTTTTAAATCTATTTTTTTCATAACTATCTATTTTTTAGTGATAAGTCTGCTTTAGCAATTCTATTAAAATGGCTGCGAAATAAATTAATATAGGTTTTGACGCTCCAAGCCGATAGCCAGGACACACATGACGATAATCCCTACTGTTGATATTGCGGATGCGCTTGCGTCTGAATATGCAGATAAATCTCCAAATGAAATTATTCAGCTTGCGCTCAGTCAGGAAGGTGAAATCGCGATTTCATTTTCCGGCGCGGAAGATGTCGTGCTGATTGACATGGCAGCCCATTCCGGCAAGCCTTTCCGGGTATTCAGCCTGGATACCGGCCGCCTGCACGCAGAGACTTATCAGTTTATTGACGCTGTGCGCAAGCATTATAATATTGATATTGAAATCTGCTTTCCGGAAACCGAAGCAATGCAGCAGCTGGTTCTAGAAAAAGGCTTCTTCAGCTTTTATCAGGATGGGCATCAGGAGTGCTGCGGCATCCGCAAAGTGCAGCCGCTGCGCAAAAAGCTGGCCACGCTGGATGGCTGGATTACCGGCCAGCGCAAAGACCAAAGCCCGGGCACGCGCACAGAAATTCCCGTGGTGCAGGCCGATCCGGGTTTTTCCGGCCCCGGCAAGCAGCTGATTAAATACAACCCGCTGGCGAACTGGTCCAGCGCAGATGTCTGGAACTATATCCGCCTGATGGAGATTCCCTACAACCCGCTGCATGAGCGCGGCTTTATTTCCATTGGCTGCGAACCCTGCACCCGCCCGGTGCTGCCGAATCAGCATGAGCGCGAAGGCCGCTGGTGGTGGGAAGAAGCCACGCATAAAGAGTGCGGGCTGCACGCCGGCAATTTAAAGAAATAATCAAGTTAAAACCGCTGTAAAAAACAGCGGTTTTTTAAACGCATAGATACATATAAATCAGTTTTATTCTTGGTTAAAAACGATATACTTTCCAAGCAAATTTAATAATTCTAACAAGGCTGCTCACATAGGAGCTTCCTAGATATTGCAGTGAGGCAATCCACGCTATGCGTCCATTACATCCAATTGATTTTATTTTTCTGACTTTAGAAAAACGGCAACAGCCTATGCATGTGGGCGGACTATTCTTATTTACAATACCGGACAACGCGCCAGCCAGCTTTATTCAAGACCTAGTCACCGATATCCGCAATTCCAAGTCCATCCCCATTCCGCCCTTCAACAACCGCTTGAACGGCTTTTTCTGGGATGAAGACGAGGAGTTTGACCTAGACCATCATTTCCGCCATATTGCCCTGCCTCAGCCGGGACGCATCCGCGAACTGCTGACCTATATTTCGCAGGAGCACAGCACGTTAATTGACCGGGCGAAGCCGCTGTGGACCTGCCATATTATTGAAGGCATTGAAGGCAACCGCTTCGCTATGTACTTCAAAATTCACCACGCCATGGTGGACGGCATCGCCGGCATGCGCCTGGTTGAAAAATCCCTGTCGGATGACCCGGATACCAAAAGCATTGTACCGCCTTGGTGCGTTGAAGGCCCGCGCGCCAAGCGCCTGAAGCAGCCGAAAGTCAGCCGCATGAAAGGCCTGCTTGACGGCTTAAAAGACCAGCTGGATACCACTCCGCGCGTGATCTATGAATTGTCGCAAACCGTGATGAAAGACATGGGGCGCAACCCGGATTACGTGTCCAGCTTTCAGGCGCCAAGCACCATTCTGAATCAGCGCGTCAGCTCATCACGCCGCTTCGCTGCGCAGTCCTTTGAATTTTCGCGCCTGCATAATATTGCCAAGGCGCTGGGCGTAACCATTAACGATACTGTTTTGGCGATATGCTCAGGCGCCCTGCGCGAATATTTAATCAGCCAGAACGCCTTGCCGAAGAAGCCGCTGATTGCCATGGTACCGGCATCGCTGCGCGGCGATGATTCAGAACTGTCCAACCGGATTACTATGATTTTAGCCAATCTGGGCACGCATAAAGAAGACCCGCTGGAACGGCTCGCGATTGTCCGCCGCAGCGTGCTGAACGCCAAAGAGCGCTTTAAGCGCATGAATGCCAATCAAATTTTAAATTACAGCGCATTTGTTTACTGCGCTGCTGGCCTGAACATTGCTTCCGGGCTGATGCCTAAGCGTCAGGCCTTCAATTTGGTGATTTCCAATGTTCCCGGCCCGCGCGAGCCGCTGTACTGGAATGGCGCGCGCCTGGATGCGCTCTACCCGGCTTCAATTGTGCTGGACGGCCAGGCGCTGAACATCACCATGACCAGCTATCTGGACAAACTGGAAGTGGGCTTAACCGCCTGCCGCAATGCATTGCCTAAAATGCAGAACCTGCTGACCCATCTGGAAGAGGAAATTCAGCGCTTTGAAGAGATCGTCCAGAAAGATAGCCCAAAGCTGCGGGCGGTAAGCTGACCGCAGGCGGGCTGGAATAATTCGCCAACTGAAAAAGGCGCAAAGATTTTATTTATTCTCAAAAAATGATCAAAAAATTAAGGGGCTTTCAAATGGCCCCTTAATTTTTAATATTCCGGCACTGCTTTAATAACTGATGGCACGCTGTGCGGACCATGGAGGCGGTAATCTGCACCTCATTGCCGCGCTCATCCAGAATATATGCTGAATTGACTGTCTTAGCATCCAGCATATGCTTTAAACCTGTACTCATTACTGCTTTACGGACACCCATAACACACCTCTTTTTGCTAAGCCCAAAGGGGAAACCGGCTTTGGCTATTGGATGCGTTTAGTATTCAAAATTGCAGATCAAAAGTAAAATTTCAGTTGTAACAAGTGTTTAACGATATTCTGTTACAATTTCAGCTCAAGATGATATCGTATTGCTCTTGCGTATACAGATTTTCCACCTGGAACTTGATAACGCGGCTGATGAAATGCTCCAAATCCGCTACAGCAGGCGCTTCGGCGGTCAATAAGCGGTCAATCACCGACGGATGCGCGACAACCGTAAAGCCGCTTTGCGACTCAAACGCGCGCGCATAGCGCAGGATTTCCCGAAAAATTTCGTAACACACCGTCTCTGCGGTTTTCACATAGCCGCGCCCCTGGCAGGTCGGGCAGGATTCGCAAAGCAAATGCTCCAGCGACTCGCGGGTGCGCTTGCGGGTCATTTCCACCAGGCCCAGCTCAGACACCTGAGTGATCTTGGTTTTGGCATGGTCGCGCTCCAGCATTTTCTCAAACTGGCTCATGACCTGTTCGCGGTGCTGCGCTTCCTGCATGTCAATAAAGTCAATGATGATGATGCCGCCCAGGTTGCGCAGGCGGAGCTGGCGCGCAATCACCTGCGTCGCTTCCATATTGGTTTTAAATACCGTATCTTCCAGCGTGCGCCCGCCGACATAGGAGCCGGTGTTGACATCAATGGTGGTCATAGCTTCAGTCTGGTCAATCATCAGATAGCCGCCGGACTTCAGCGCGACGCGGGTCTGCAGCGCCTTTTGAATGTCTTCTTCGACATTGTACAAGTCAAAAATCGGGCGTTCGCCCGGATAGTGAATCAGGCGCTCCAGCATATTCGGCACAAATTCTTCGACAAATTCTTTCAGCTTGCCGTGAATTTCGCGCGAATCGACGTGAATTTTAGAGGTGTCGTCATTGGCCAAGTCGCGGATCACCCGCTGCGGCAGAGGCAGTTCCTCAAAAATCAGCGAAGGCACCGCAGTACCGCTCTGCTTGCGCTGGATGTATTCCCAAAGCTTCGCCAGATAGGCCATGTCCTGCGCAATGGCTTCTTCGGCAATGCCGTCAGCTGCCGTGCGCACAATCACCGAACCCGGCAATTTATGCTCCGCTTGAATGCGCTCAATCATTGAGCGCAGGCGGTCGCGCTCCTGCTCAGACTCAATGCGCTGCGATACGCCAATATGGTTGCCGAACGGCATCATCACCAGATAGCGCGAAGGGATGGAAAGGTCGGTGCTGAGGCGGGCGCCCTTGGTGCCGAGCATGTCTTTCATGACCTGAACTGTCAGGATCTGCCCCGGCTGCAGCAGCTCAAAAACATTCGGCGCTGGCTGATTTTTTTGCCAGACCATGTCATTAATGTGCAGGAAAGCGGTGCGCGACAGGCCGATATCGACAAAGGCCGCCTGCATGCCGGGAAGCACGCGCACAACTTTGCCCTTATAAATATTGCCCACCAAACCGCGCTTGACGGTACGCTCAACAAACAGCTCATTGACCGTGCCATTTTCAATTAACGCAACACGGCATTCCATAGGCGTGACGTTAATCAACAACTCGTCAGACATAACAAAACTCAAAACATTATAAAAATTCTTTTCAGCAGTTAATTTAGCGCCTTAACCGTCTGCAATAGCTGTACTGTTTCATAGAGAGGCAGTCCGACCACATTGGAGTAGCTGCCTGCAATGCGCGGGATATAGCGCGCTGCAATGCCCTGAATGGCGTAGGCTCCCGCCTTGCCGACGGGTTCACCCGTAGCCCAATAGCTTTCCATATCGCTCAGGCTCAGGGTTTGAAATTCAACCTGCGTGCGTACCACTATACTGCAAATTTGCTCTTTTGTGCGCACGCAAACGCCTGAAAACACATCATGCGTTCTGCCCGATATTTTTTCCCAGATTTCAAAGGCATGCTGTTTTGATTCCGGCTTGCCCAGAATTTGCCCATCCAGTCCTAAACTGGTGTCGGCAGCGATCACAACCGCATCAGGATATTGAAGCTGTACGGCTTTGGCTTTAACTCTGGCCAAACGCTCCACATACACCGCTGCGGATTCGCCCGGCAGCGCAGTTTCATCAATGTCCGGGCTACAGATGTCAAAAGCCAGGCCCAGCTGCGCCAGCAGCTCGCGGCGCCGGGGTGAACTGGATGCGAGGATTAAATGCGCCATTTTTTCAGCATGTAATAAATGGCAGGCCATGCCAGCACGCTGGTCAGCAGCGGCTGCCAATGCCGGGCCAGGGAGAAATGCACGCCGCTCATGGCTTGCGCCATCCAGGCAAAAAACAGATGCGCCAAAACTGCGATTGAAGCAATCGCCCATAAATTGCCGAAAGTCAGAATGCGCCGCTCCCGCGTCAGGAAGCGCGCAGTAAAGGCCAGCACGACAAAGCTTAAGGCATTCATGCCCAAAGGCGCATCGACCAGCAGGTCAACAAAAATTCCTGTGCCGAAAGCAAACCAGACCCCGCACCATGTCGGCTGGCACAGCACCCAGAACAGCATCACCAGCATCATAAAGAGCGGGCGCCAGCCGGACAGCGCATAGGACAGCGGATAAACGATCAATACGGAAGCGAGGATCACGGAAAGTATGATCGGAAGCAAAGGATCACGCTGCTTAACAGCCCGGAGTTTAGCGATTGGCATGCGGCTGCTCCATCGCTAAAGAGTCGGAAAACAGTACCACCACATGATGCCCGCCGGCCAGCTGGGCCGCAGGAATGACGTCAATCTGGGCAAATTCGCCGGAATTATGGCGCTGCACCTTGGAAACCGTTCCGACCAGATAGCCTGCCGGAAAATGCGCTCCAAGCCCTGAACTATACACTTTCTCACCCACTTTGATATTGGCGCTGGTTGGCACATATTCCATTTTCAGGCGCCCCAGATCCCCTGTGCCGGACACAATTGCGCGCATGCCGGTATGCTCCAGGCGGACAGACAGGGAATGCTCCTTGTCAGACAGCAGCATAATGCGGCTGCTGTGCGGGTAGACATTGACGATCTGCCCCATAATGCCTTTGTCATCCAGCACGGTCTGCCCGACTTTCAGCTGGCTGCTGGCGCCGCGGTTGACCACAACAATGTGCCGCAGCGGGTCAGCATCGGTGCCGATCACTTCCGCAATTTCCATGCGCCCGTCAATAATGAGTGGCGTGTCCAGCAGGCCGCGCAGACGGGTATTTTCCGCAGAGAGTTCAGATAATTTTTGTAAACGCACCTGTGCCTGCAGAAGCTCCGCCTGCATCGCGGTATTTTCGCGGCGCAGTTGAGCTTCAGACTTGGTTTGCTGATTCAGCCATTCTCGCGATAACACTGGATAGCTTGCTGCGGCGTAAATTGGATTATAGGCCGCATACAAGACGTCTCTTGCCGGTTGCACGACATGCGGCATGCGCCAATCAAAGAAAAGCACCACCAGGCATGCAATAGCCGCAATGATAAATGAGCGAAAAGATGGCGGTTGTCTTGAGAACAGTTGAGTTTGCACCCGCCGCGTCCTTTTCTTAGCCTACGAACAGCATGTCATGATTCGGGTTGTCGAAGAAGTCCAGCACTTTGCCGCCGCCGCGGGTTACGCAAGTTAGAGGGTCTTCCGCCACAACCACCGGCAGGCCGGTTTCTTTCGCCAGCAGTTTGTCCAGATTGCGGAGCAGCGCGCCGCCGCCGGTCAAGACGATGCCGCGCTCGGCGATATCCGATGACAGTTCCGGAGGCGTCTGTTCAAGCGCAGACTTCACTGCCGACACAATATTCTGCAGCGGATCAGAAATCGCCTGAGTGATTTCATCTGAAGTCACGGTAATTGCGCGCGGTACGCCTTCCGCCAAATTGCGGCCGCGGACTTCAATTTCCAAAGCCTTTGCGCCTTCGTCCGGCAATGCCATGCCGACTTCTTTTTTAATGTTTTCAGCCGTAGTTTCGCCAATCACGCAGCCGTGCGCCTTGCGCACATAGTTGATGATCTGCTCATCAAATACATCGCCGCCGATGCGCAGCGAGTCTGCATAAACGCAGCCCTGCAGTGAAATAATGGCGATTTCAGTTGTGCCGCCGCCCACATCAACCACCATCGAGCCGCACGCCTGTTCAACCGGCATGCCTGCGCCAATCGCCGCGGCCATCGGCTCTTCAATCAGGCGCACGTCGCGCGCGCCGGCATTGTAAACCGCTTCACGGATTGCGCGGCGCTCGACCAGCGTTGATTTGCACGGCACACACACCACCACACGCGGCGCTGGCGGAAACAGGCGCTTTTCATGCACTTTGCCGATAAACTGGTTCAGCATGGTTTCCGTCACTTCAAAATCTGCAATTACGCCGTCTTTCATTGGACGGATTGCGGTAATATTTGCAGGCGTACGGCCCAGCATCTGCTTTGCATCAAGGCCAACGGCGGAAACAATTTTCTGTGAACCGCTGTGGCGGATGGCCACAACCGTCGGTTCATTTAATATAATGCCTCGTCCCGGCGCATAAATAAGTGTATTTGCTGTAC
>NZ_JAVXCI010000014.1:0-40015 GCF_036659555.1 Acinetobacter sp. | reverse complement strand
TGGATATTATCTTATTACAACGCATTAAAAACCTTGGTAAATTAGGCGATAAAGTATCAGTTAAAGCTGGTTACGGTCGTAATTTCTTGATTCCACAAGGTAAAGCAGTTTCTGCTACTGAAGCAAATACATCTGCTTTTGAAGCACGTCGTGCTGAACTTGAGAAACAAGAATCTGATATTTTAGCTGCTGCAAATGCACGTGCTGAACAATTGAACGAAGTGAATATCGTTATCACTGCGAAAGCGGGCGATGAAGGTAAACTTTTTGGTTCGATTGGTACGCGTGACATCGCTGACGCTTTAACCAATGCAGGTCTTGCTGTTGACCGTGCTGAAGTTCGTTTACCGAACGGTGCACTACGTCATACTGGCGAATTCAACATCGCAATTCAATTGCACCATGATGTTGTTGCTGAAGTTCTCGTTACTATCGTATCTGAGTAATTTTCTGCAGAAAAAAGGGCATGCTTCGGCATGCTCTTTTTTTATCCTTAAAATTTGCACCGCCGCAATTGCGCAGGCATCCGAATTTTGGCGCCATGCCGGTTCAATGGAAATTTCAATTCGCAATATTCAGCAGAGCGGGTATCATTCCCTTAGCCATAAGGGTTGAAATTGCGTTTCCATCCCCCCATTTTCATTTAAGCATTGACTGTATTCAAAATCAGGGTTTTATATGTCACAGGCGAATGCCAGCACCAAAACAGAAGCAAAAAACAGCGAATCTGGCCAGCTTAAAGAGTTCCGCACGCCGCCGCATAACCTTGCGATTGAGCAGGCTGTATTGGCTGCCTTGATGACTGTTGCAGAATCGTTTGAGCAAGTGGGCGATGTGCTGACCGAAAGTGACTTTTATGCAACACGGCATAAATATATTTTCCGCGCAATTGACCAGCTGTCTAAAGAAAGTTCGCCTTATGATGCTGTTCTGGTGCATGACTGGCTGACCAAGCAAAACCTGCTGGACGCCATTGGCGGTGAGGAATACCTCATGCAGCTGATGTCTGACTCCCCTTCCAGTTTCTACAATCTGGAAACCTACGCCAATAAAATTAAAGAATTTTCGACTTTAAGAAACATGATTAAAGTCAGCAGTGAAATTCTGCAAAACGCTTACGACACCAAAGGCCGCAGCGTCAGCGAAATTTTAGATTTGGCCGAAACCAATATTTTCTCCATTGCCGAACAGCATAACAATAACGCCAAGGCCCAAGGCCCAAAGCCGATTAATGCGGTTGTGGCGGATGTTTTTGACAAGCTGAATGAACTGTCGCAAATGGAAGGCAGCATCACCGGCTTAACCACCGGCTTTTTGGAGCTGGACAACAAAACTTCCGGCATGCAGGCCGGCGACTTGATTATTGTGGCGGCCCGTCCTTCCATGGGTAAAACCACTTTTGCGATGAATCTGGTCGAAAGCGTTTTATTCAACAATAATTTGCCTGCGCTGGTGTATTCCATGGAGATGCCTGCTGACTCCATCGCCATGCGTCTGATTTCATCCTTTGGCCGCGTGCATCAGGGCCATTTGCGCGCCGGCAAAATGGATGCGGATGAATGGTCAAAAGTGACCAGCACCATTGTGCATCTGCAGGAAAAGAACCTGTATATTGATGATTCATCTGCGCTGCCGCCGACTGAATTGCGAGCCCGCGCCCGCCGCATTGCCAAGCAGCATGGCGGCAAGCTCGGCTGCATCATGGTCGACTACCTGCAGCTGATGAAAGTGCCCGGCATGGGCGATAACCGTGTCGGCGAGATCTCGGAAATTTCGCGTAGCTTAAAAGCCTTGGCCAAAGAAATGCACTGCCCTGTAATTGCGCTGTCGCAGCTGAACCGGGCGCTGGAAAACCGCCCGAACAAGCGCCCTGTAATGTCGGATTTGCGTGAATCCGGCGCAATTGAGCAGGATGCCGATTTGATTATGTTTATTTACCGTGACGAAGTTTATAACAAGGAATCCAAAGAAGCCGGCACTGCAGAAATTATTATCGGCAAGCAGCGTAACGGCCCCATCGGCACGGTGCGCCTTGCTTTTGAAGGCCAATACACCAAATTCAGCAACCTCTCGCCTGAGTTTTATTCCCAGTATAACGATGAGGAATAATTCCTTATCCGCACTGTTTTTTAAACTAAAGAGGCTATTTTCCGCCTCTTTAGCGCAAAAAAAAGCGCGATTTTTAAGCTTAAAAAATTAAAGTCTGGATTTTAAAATTCCCTTCAATGCATCTATGTTTTGAGTCCATTCTGCATAATTGCCGGATTCCTGCCAGAGTTCATTCAATTCAGAATTCTCTTGCGTCAAAATATTCAAGGCATTCAGCGCTTTTTGAATTAATGCCGCCGCAGGCTGAGCTGCCAGCTTTTCAATCCACCCGCCCATATCTTCTAAAAAGTCTAAATTCTCGGTGCCCTGCCCTAAAATCTGCGCCAATACTTCCGCGGCAGCATGCGCTTCACAGGCGGCGTCAGCGTCTATGAACTCTTCATGCTGATCTGCAATGACTTGATCAAAAGCTTTTTCAATAATTGTAAAACCGCTACTTTCCGCCAGTTCAGCAGCCCAGTCGCAGGCTTGATCATTGCCAAACGGCTCATGTGACCACGCTCCCATATTTCCCCCCGCATCAACTTATTAAATACATAAGATAAAATGCATCAACTGCCCGTAAAAATAAAGCTCAATATTTTCAAAGATGAAAATGCATCTTTTTCCGGCGAAAATTTTACCGATGTAAAACAGCAAGTTAATTAAAAACACAAATGCTCATGTTTATTTGCTATTGATCGGACTACAATATTTTCAATTTTTGTCATCCCTAAGGAGTATCCAGGGTGCGCCAAGCAACAGTTTATATTGATCAAGAAGCGCTTCAATATAATTTAAACCGTGTCAGAGAACTTGCCCCAGCCGCTAAAATCGTCAGCATGGTCAAAGCCAATGCTTACGGGCATGGCGTTAAAGACTGCTTAGCCGCCTTGAAAGATACCGATGCCTTCGGCGTCGCCTGCCTGCAGGAAGCCCTTGAAATCCGTGAACTCGGCTATAAACAGCCGATCACCTTGATTGAAGGCGTTTTCTCTGCAGATGAAATGCAGGCGGCTGTTGCCAATGGCCTTGAATGCCTTGTGCATCACCAGCCGCAGCTGGACTGGCTGCGCGCGCACAAAGACGCTTATATCGCCAAAGGCCTGAAAGTCTGGGTCAAGCTGAACAGCGGCATGAACCGCTTGGGCTTTAAAGTTCCTGAAATTATTGATGTCATCAATTCGCTGAAAGCGGAAGGCTTTAGCTGCGTGCTGGCCATGCACTTTGCCAATGCCGATGCGGACAGCCACCCGCTGAATGAGCAGCAGCGCGCGCAGTTCCTGCAGGTCAAAGAAGCCTGCGCGCCTGTGCTGGGCTCCTGCTGCAACTCCGCAGCCATCTGCAAATGGCCTGAGCTGAACTTTGATTTTGTCCGCCCGGGCATCATGCTGTACGGCGCTTCGCCATTTGCCGATAGGACTGTACATGACTTGGGCCTTAAGCCTGTCATGACCTTTACTGCTGAAATTATCGCGCTGAATTCCATTCAAGCCGGTGAAGCTGTCGGCTACGGCTCTGCCTTTGTGGCCGATCAGGACATGGACTTAGCGATTGTTTCGATTGGCTATGGCGACGGCTACCCGCGCGCTTTCCCCAAGCAGAACTATGTTGCCGTCAATGGCCGGCAGGCCCGCGTGATTGGCCGTGTTGCGATGGACATGATTGCGATTGATATTACCGGCATGGCAGCGCCTATTGGCACAGAAGTTGAACTCTGGGGCAATAGCCGACTGGTTGATGATGTGGCTGAAGCCAACGGCACCATCGGCTATGAACTGCTGTGCCGCCTCAGCGCCCGGCCGGCGCGCAAGCCGCGGTAAAATTCCGGCTGCCGGCTGCTCCACGCTGAATTAGAAAAGCCCAAATCTGTTTTAATGCCAGCCAGTTAAGAATTTTTTAATCCTCCCCTTGCGCAGCAGTGCTGCTCACCTTTGAAAAAGGAGGGAGTATTTTGAAATTCAGGATGGTCTTGAATTCCTTGCACAGCAATGCTGTTCATCCCCTCTTTTGCCTTGCGCCATATATGGCTCAGGGTTAGGGGAGATTTATCAATGAGCAATAATGAAATTACGCTTAACTGATCAATATTACAAATCTGTTTGGGCTTTCTTATTCCGGCAGGTTCCGCCAGCTATTCAAAATAATCAATGGTAGGCACCGGCAATTCCTGCAAGCCGCGCTTCAGCATGGCTGACCATTGCTTGCTGATGCTGGAAAAATATGGATCTTCCTCATAAATCCGCTTGCCCACCGGAATCTTCAGGCTGTTTTTATGATAAACCAAGGCATCTAAAGGCATGCCAACCGACACATTCGACCTTAATGTCGAATCAAAGGAAATCAGGCTGCAGCGCAGGGCTTCATCCATCGGCATATCATAATGCAGCGCGCGGTCTAAAATCGGCTTGCCGTATTTGCTTTCGCCAATCTGAAAATACGGCGTATCTGAAGTTGCGCAGATGAAATTGCCCTGCGGATAAATATTGTACAGCTGCATTTCCGCATTCTGAATCTGCCCGCCGACCAGCAGGCTGCAGAAATAGTTGCCCTGCTCCGCTGCATCCGAGGTCACATCCGCAATGACTTTTTTGAGCATATGCCCGACCAGTTCCGCAATTTCAAACATGGTGTTCAGGCTGTACAAGTTCGGTTCCTGCCTTGTTTCCAGCTGATTCTGCAGATGGCCGATCACCGCCTGGGTCATTGCCAGATTTCCAGAGGTCTGGATCACAATCAGCCGTTCACCGGGAACGCCGAACGTATGCAGTTTGCGGAAAACCGAGATATGGTCTACCCCGGCATTGGTTCTGGTGTCGCTGATGAACACCATGCCGTCCTTTAACCGCAATGCGCAGCAATAAGTCATTTCCTGTCCTTTCTTTGCTAACAGCTGAGTACCTGAACAATTGAGCTCATCGACTCAATGCCTCCTTTTTCGCGCACACCGCGCACCGGCGCAACATCCCAGTAATCGCGCCCAACCGCGACATAAATGTGCGAATCCGGCGCAAAGCGCTGGTTGCTGATATCAAAACAATACCATGCATTGTCTAAAAACACTTCAGCCCAGGCATGACTGGCCAGATGCAAAATCTGCGGCGCAAACAGGTAGCCTGAAACATAGCGCGCAGGCAGGCCCAAATATTTGCACATAGCAATGAATACATGGCTGTGGTCTTGGCATACGCCCTGACGGCAGTTGAATGCCTCAATTGCCGAGGTATGGACAGAAGTCTGGTGCGGCGCATAAGGGATATGCTGCGCTACCGCTTCGGCTAGCCGGATTAAGTGCTCACGGTTCAGCTGCGGCGCATAGCCCAGCGCAAAGCGCTTCATTTCTTCGCTGCACAGGGTGCTGGGCGTCGGCTGCAGAAACAGATTCGGATTCAGCTGCGGCAAGGCACTGTGCCGGCTGTGCGGATTCACCTCAACAGCGCCCTGCGCCATAATGCTCATCTGCAGATAAGGCTCGCGCTGCGTACTGGTCAGCCAGACATTGCCGAATGCATCCTGCTGGGCGCTTTTCCCGCCCGGCACGCTGATGTCCCAATAATGCACATGCTGATGCGAATTGCTGGAAGGCTGCATCTTAATATATTGAATGCTGCTCTGCACTGGCGCTGTATAAGCATAGTGCGTTTGATGATTCACCATGAGTTTCATGCGCCGGCCTCGAACAGGGTGTGTATGTGATCGCTGAAATGGTAAAACTGCGTGCTGCCGGGCTGCGCTTTCAGCTGCTGGCAGGCATCGTTCAGGCCGCCCCAGCCAATATGGGCAAGCGCTGCGGCGATGCGGTTTATTTTCTGCAGCGTCAGGCTTTCATCCTGATGCAGGCGCAATTGGCGGTCTAAGTCTTCAATGCACTGCCCCAAACTGAAAAACAGAAAAATATCTTCAGATTCAGCCTCCAGCGCCTCTTGGCATTCCGCTGCGGCATCGCAAATATAGGCGGAATTTTCATTGGCATTGCGGATCAGCCTATTCAGTTCCGCATAGCCCCGCGCGGACAGCACCCCGCGCAAATCCAGAATATTATTCTGCGCATACTGAAACTGCGACGCAAATGAAGCTGGATGCTGCGGATCGGCAGCCAGTTCATTTAAAGAGCCGGCGTCGAATGCCGGCAGGCAAAATGCGTGCGCATAGCTGCGGGCGGCCTCATCGTCCTGGAATGGAAACAGGCTGCACAAATACTGCGTGCGCGTTAAATAGCGCCCCAGCCAAAAAATATGCGCAGCATTGCTGTTTAATAAAATCATGTTCCGCTCCTTGCATGGAGTTCTAAGAATGCAGACTGTCGATGATCCAGGTATCTTTAATGCCGCCGCCCTGCGAAGAATTCACCACCAGCGAACCGGCCTGCATCGCGACCCGGGTTAATCCGCCCGGCACAATTTCAGTGCGGTAAGGCGAACTGAGGACAAAAGGCCTCAAATCAATATGGCGTTCGGCCACGCCAAAACCGGTTAAAGTCGGGCAAACAGACAAATCCAAAGTCGGCTGCGCAATATACAGATGCGGCGCAGCCAGAACTTTCGCTTTAAACTCATCAATCTGGCGCTTTGAAGCCTGCGGGCCAATCAGCATGCCGTAGCCGCCGGAACCTTGCGCCTCCTTCACCACCAGCTGATCAATATTGGCCATGACATAATCCAGATCGCGCTTTTCCCGGCATTGATAGGTCGGCACATTTTTTAAAACCGCCTGCTCGCCTAAATAAAACTGAATCATCTTATCCACATAAGGATAAATCGACTTATCATCTGCAACGCCTGTACCCAGTGCATTGGCAATCACCACATTGCGCTGCAGATAGGCGGACATCAGCCCCGGAACGCCCAAAGCGCTGTCAGAATTGAAGCACAGCGGGTCAAGATAGGCGTCATCTACCCTCCGGTAAATGACATCCACTTGCTGGCGCCCCCGGATGGTTTTCACATAAACTTTGCCGCTGTCTACAAAAAGGTCACGCGATGTCACTAGGGGCACATCCATTTCCCTTGCCAGAAAAGCGTGCTCATAATATGCGCTGTTGTAGCGTCCCGGCGTCAGCACCACAATAAATGGATGATCCGCATCGGAATTTTCAGCCAGAATTTCCTTCAACAGCTGCGGATACTGCTCAATGGCTAAAATATTGCTCTGCCTGCACAGATCCGGCATCAGCTTCTGGCTGATTTTGCGGCTTTCCAGCATGTAGGATACGCCGGACGGTGTCCTGAGGTTGTCTTCCAGCACATAGAACTCGCCCTGGCGGCCGCGGATAATATCAATCCCGCTGATTTGGCTGTAAATTTGGCCTTTTAAGTCATGCTGATGCATATGCGGCTGAAAAGCTTCATGCATTAAGACCTGCAGTTCAGGCACAATGCCGGCCTGCAGAATTTCCTGCTGATGATAAATGTCATGCAGAAACAGGTTCAATGCGCGTACCCGCTGTGCGCAGCCGGCAGCCACCGTATTCCACTGCTTCTTCGCCATCACCCGCGGAATCAGGTCATAAGGAATAGTGCGCGCTGTGCCGGCGGCATCGCCGTATACGCTAAAGGTAATGCCTTCATACAGGAAATGCGCTTTCGCCAGCTGATTCAGCGCGTTCAGCTCATCCAGATGATGCTGCGAAAGCCACTGCTCAATACGTTCGCAGGCTTCACCGGAAATGGCGCGGTCATCGCGCAGCTCATTAAAAAACTGCGAGTTCAGATGCTCAAAAAGCCCATGCGCTTTTGCTGATGCTGCTGGATTTAATGCAAAATCGGCCCCTATATTGCCTGCATCAGCCTCCGCTGCAGCGCTGGAAGTTGTATCTTGATTTTCTTTAAGCATACAAACCTCATTCGTTATAATCTATTGTAAATAAAGTAAAGCAATTAGCATGCCATTGAATTTAAAGCGCATACAGGATATTTATTCATCAAATCAAATCAAATCAAATCAAAGCGCTGCGCAAGCAAAATGAATGGCGAAGATGCAGCAAAATATAGCGCGGAATGCAGCGGAAACACTTGCGAAAAATACAGAGATTTCTTATTGTGTTTATCGCTTTATTTCAAATTACTTAAGACTGTTTCAGCCATTATGTCCTCACAAGAAAAAGAAACCTCAAATAGCCTCTACCGCCAGTGGCAAATCCTTTCCCGCCTCTCTGCAGGAAAGTGGATGGGCACGCGTGAACTGCAGGAAATTTTAGTGCGTGAAGGCATTGATATCAGCCTGCGCACCATTCAGCGCGACTTGAATCAGATCTCCCAGCGTTTTCCGATTGAGAGCAGCAAAACCTCGCCGCAGGGCTGGCGCTGGCGTTCCGATGCCCCGATTCAAAGCCTGCCGCATATGACCAGCTCGCAGGCGGTCACCTTCATGATGGTGGAAGAGCATCTTAAGCATCTGCTGCCGCCGAGCCTGATTGAGGAGATGAACCCTTGGTTTGATTTGGCGCGCCGCAGCCTGTCTACTCAGAATAATGTGCGCCAATGGATTAACCGCGTGCGTATTGTGCCTGCCA
This sequence comes from Acinetobacter sp., assembly GCF_036659555.1. Lineage (GTDB taxonomy): Bacteria > Pseudomonadota > Gammaproteobacteria > Pseudomonadales > Moraxellaceae > Acinetobacter. Next base: position 31,416 of record NZ_JAVXCI010000014.1, on the reverse strand, counting down.
CGCAGCCGCTGATTCCGCCGCTGGTGGAGAAAGCGTCGCAGCAGGCGATCTACGAAGGCCTGCTGCAGGACAAGCAGCTGGAATGCGTTTATCAGGGCCTAGGCCCTGCAAGCGAAGAAAAAACCTACATTTTAAACCCGCTGGCTTTGGTGCAAAAAGGCGCCGTGATTTATCTGGTCTGCACCCGGCATGACAAAACTGACATTCAAACTTTTGCCCTGCACCGCTTTAAATCAGCCGCGGTGCTGAACTCGCGCGCGCTGCATCCGGTGAATTTTGACATTGACGCCTATATTGAATCTGGCGCGCTGGGCTTCAGAGTGGACTTCAGCAAGCCGACAGCGCATGTGCATTTGAAACTGCTGATGAGTGATCAGGAAGCTTATTATTTTGAAGAAACCCAGCTCAGCAAAGACCAGCTGATTGAAAAGCAGCAGGACGGCCTCAGCTGCGTGTCTGCGACTGTGCCCTTCACTTCACAGCTGGTGTGGTGGCTGCGCAGTTTCGGCAATCGCATTCAGCATATAGAGCCGGCTGAAGTTTCAAATGCTGTGCGCCAAATTGACGGGCTATAGTCTCCCTTCCGCATCCGGCAAAAAATAAAAAGTCCCAGCGCTGCGGGACTTGAGAATTTCTTAGAATATTTTTGTGGTTATTTTCGCTGCGGGTTAAGCCTGATGCAGCATGCGCGCCTGTACCCGCGCCGCCTGCCGCACACCCGGTCGGTCAGAACAAGATTCAGCGCATGCATCGGCAAGCCAAATCTGCAGTGTTATAGCGGATGGATTTTTTAGTCATAGAACACGCCTCTTGCTGTGGATGTAGATTCAATCTAAGCCATTTTCTGACTGCTGTGAAATCACAAGATTTGCAGGCTTTAGCTGATTTTATCTTTAGCGGTTTATTTGATTTATTTATTCCGCAGCGCTTTTCCTGCAGCATTCAGGCCTTAAGCGCTTGGAAAATTGCGGCATTAAGTCACCGGAGTTCAGCTGATGCTTCATTTTTAAGCGCAGGGCATTTATAGTCTTAGCATCAGCGCTCAGGAAATTCATCAATAATGCCAGACTCAACACAAGCCATCCGCCATAAACTGCTGAACACATTTTTCTCACGCCACTCCATTTGGCTGGCCTGCATTTTCATTGCGCTGCTGATTACGCTGTTTCATCTGGGCTATGAGCCGCGCTATATTCATTATTTCATGCCGGAAACCCTGCTGAACAGCATTTGGCTGATTACCGCGCTGCTCAGCCTTTTGGGGCTGTATGACCTGCTGCAGAACAGGCATGCGATTTTAAAAAATTACCCGATTGTCGGCCATTTCCGCTTTATTTTTGAAGAGTTCCGCCCCGAAATCCGGCAGTATTTTATTGAGTCGGATCAGGATGCCCTGCCGTTTTCCCGCCAGCAGCGCAATCTGGTGTATCAGCGCGCAAAAAATGAAAATGCCGATAAGCCTTTTGGCTCCATTATTGATGTCTATCAGGAAGACTACCGCTTCATGACGCATTCCATAACGCCATGCAGGCCGGCCAATTCTGATTCTTTCCGCATCACAATCGGCAGCCGGCACTGCAGCCAGCCTTACAGCGCATCTATTTTCAACATTTCCGCCATGAGTTTTGGCAGCCTGAGCGCCAATGCCATCCGCGCCTTGAATAAGGGCGCGCAGCTGGGCAATTTTTACCATGATACCGGTGAAGGCAGCATCAGCCCCTATCATCTGGAAAATGGCGGCGATCTGGTCTGGGAGCTGGGCAGCGGCTATTTCGGCTGCCGCACGCTGGACGGCCAATTTGACCCTGTACGCTTTGCAGAGCAGGCGCAGCTTCCGCAAGTCAAAATGATTGAAATCAAGCTGTCGCAAGGCGCAAAACCCGGCCACGGCGGCATATTGCCTAAACACAAAATTTCTGAGGAAATTGCGCAAATCCGCGGCATCAGCCGCGAGCATGACTGTGTTTCGCCTTCCAGCCATTCAGCGTTCAGCACCCCGCTGGAAATGATGCAGTTCATTCAGCAATTGCGTGAATTGTCGAAGGGCAAGCCTGTCGGCTTTAAATTGTGCATTGGGCAGCCTTGGCAGTTCATGAGCATTGTCAAAGCCATGCTGCAGAGCCAGATTGTTCCGGACTTTATTGTGGTGGATGGCGCTGAAGGCGGCACCGGGGCAGCGCCGCTCGAGCTGATCAACTATATGGGCACGCCCTTACGCGAAGGCCTGCTGTTTGTGCATAACACGCTGGTCGGCGCAGGGCTGCGGGATCAAATTAAAGTCGGCGCCAGCGGCAAAATCATCAGCGCCTTTGATATTGCCAGCACTATGGCGATTGGCGCAGACTGGGTCAATTCCGCGCGCGGCTTCATGTTTGCAGTCGGCTGCATTCAGGCGCAAAGCTGCCATACCAACCTATGCCCTGTCGGCGTCGCCACGCAGGATCCTGACCGGCAGAAAGCCCTGCATGTACCGTCCAAAGCGCTGCGCGTATTCAACTTCCATAAAAATACCCTGCGCGGCTTGTCTGAACTGATTGCAGCTGCTGGCCTGTGCCACCCTGCGGATATCAAGGCGCATCATTTGGCGCAGCGCATTAATGGCCGTGAAATTAAGAACTATGCGCAGCTGCATTTCTGGCTGAAGCCCGGAGAGCTGCTGCGCTGCGAAAATAAAGATGAGGAAAACTTTTACTTCCGCATGTGGAATTTAGCTTCTGCAGATAAGTTTTAAGCGCTATGCAGCCTGATATAGCTAATTATCTAACTAGCTGCCACATACAAAACCTAATGAAATCATATTTTATGGGAAATTATGTGTGGCACAGATTTCAAAACTCAGCTATATAGCTAAGTTTTCTTAAACGACTCCGCGAAAATCCCTTCAGCTTCCTAGGTTCTTGAGTAAAATAAACTTCGGATATGCGCGTGCGGCAGGGATGCCGCACGTTGCCCATCCTTGCGCTGCATTTTAAAGCAGTGCTTAAAACTTGCTCAGGACGCCGTGTATGGGCAACAAAAGACTTTTGTTTTACTTTGGGTCTTTCCCAAGTAAAATCTTGCCTGCGCAAAGGCGTTTAAACGTCTAAAGGAAAAATGAGGCAGTGTAAGCATCATCGTTAATTGCCGAAGTTAACGCGGATAAAATCCAGTGTAATCATATTTTATATGCGTAATACAGACTTTAAAACTTAACTATAGCGCAACTCATAGGATGCAAAACATCAGAGCAGTCAGCACATACAAAATGGCGCAGATATTTATGCTTTGCGCAAAGGGAAGATTTTAAACGCAGGTTGACCGGCATCAAACCGGTCTGCTGCGCTTATGTCCCGCTGAGTTTACCCAGCCCTCAATAATAGCCCTTGCCGCCCTGCGCATGCAGAAAGGCAGGAATCAGGCCCGTCAAGGCAGCCCGGATGTCCGCGCGCTCATTGATCAGCTGATGCGAGCCTTCTTCCAGCATCAGCAGCGTCTGCAGGCGGAATTTACGGCGTATAAATTCTATATTGTAGCGCCAGTCCACAGTCTGGTCCTGCGCGCCTTGCGCCAGCCATACCGGAATGCGGCACGCCGGACGCTGCTCCATTTCCTGCATCCATTTCGACATGGCTAAAATCCAGTCCATGCCCATCATGCGGGGCTGCAGCGGGTCTTTTAAGCGGATGAACCTTAAAAACTCCGGGTTGTGATTATTGCGCCTGAAATGGCGCGGCACTTCACGCTTAATGCGCCGGATAATGCCCAGCCCGACCGAATTATGCCACCACGCAGATTTCGCAGGCCGGATGAGCGGCGACAGCAGCAGCACGCGCTCCACATAAGGGTCTTCACGGCGTTCTGCAAACTCTAACAGGTGATGCAGCCAGATCGCGCCGCCGGTGCTTTGCCCAATGCCCAGCCACGGCTTCGGCAGCTGGCTGGCATGGCGCACATACTGATGCACCGCATGCAGCACCTGCTGATAGTGATCAAAGTCCTGAATGCTGGCCGGTGAGCCGTTGCTCAGGCCATGCCCCGGCAAATCATAGGTTAAAACACTGAAGCCCTGCTCCAGGATTTCCTGAATAATCGGCTGGTAAATGCCGCTGTGCTCTAAGTAGCCATGCAACAGCAGCACCGTGCCTTTGACTTTTTCCTGCGGTGGCAGTTTTGGCTGAAAGGCCTGCACATGCAGCTTGAACAAAGGCATTTCAATATAGCCCTGCCAGTGCCCGCAGTTTAAAGTGTCCAAGCCATACAGCCGGCGGTAAGACTGAATTTCAATAGACGGCGCATAAGGCCGGTTTAGATTCAGCTGTTCCAGCAGCTGCGGCGTGGTTTCACGGCTGGGAACAGGCAAATCCAGCTGCTTTAAAATCGCCGGATTTAAAAATGGAATATCAGCCATTAAGGCACCTCCCGGCATTCTGTGCCAAACCACATGTCGCGCATGGTGGCCAGCATTTCATAATTTGCGCGGCGGCTGTGATCATAATTTTTCTCACTTGGGCGCCAGCGCGTCAAACTGCTTGGCATCGGCGCTTCAACCGGAATGGTTTCAATGCCGTTCAGGGCAAACAGGCGCCGCGTGCGCGGCATATGGTAGCGGTCTGTAATTAAAATCACGGTTGGCGCGCCGCCTTTTTTCTGCAGCAGCAAGGAGCTGAACCGGGTGTTTTCACAGGTATTCATGCTGCGGTCTTCCAGCAGCTTAGCATCTACACCATGCTTTTTCAGCCAGCTTTGCATATAAGGCGCTTCCACGCCGCTCAGCACAATCGGCAAGTGATACTGATTTTTTACCGCCAGCGTGGTTTCCAGACGCAGGCGGGTGTAGTTATTCACCACTATATCCTTGCCGTTGTCTCCCAGCGTTAAGCCGCCGCCTAAAACTACAATGGCATAGGGTTCTGACTGCACTGCCTGCTTAGATGGATTCTGCTGGTTCTGATCATGGATCAGGGCAATATCCTTAAAGATTTCTTCATCGACCGGTTCAGATGCCGGCGGCTCGGCTGAATGCGTATTGAGGAATTCAATATACTGCGCCATCAGCTCTTTATTTTCCGAGCTGTTCAGTTCCAGCAGCGCTTTGACTTTCCGCGCCGGATCCGCCGCTTCACTGGCAGCAGCCTCTGAAGCTGAACTGGCCAGCAAAGGCACGGCTGGCCTATCTTTTTCATCATCTTCTTTCTGCTGATCTTCTTCAATCAGCTGCTGCAGGGCCTTGTAGCGTGACTGAATCAGGGTCAGGTTTTGCGAGTTTTTGCTTTGAATCGCATCTTCCATCACCCTTAAATAGGCTTGGCGCGCAATCCACATATCTGAACCCGGCTCATAGCTGTCCTGATCATTCAGCGCAGCCTGCTTCTGGCTTTTGGCCGCAACTTCATTAACCTCAACCGGCACAAAATAGTTCAGCCCTTTAACAATCAGCTGCGAGTAAAACGGCGTATAGATGAACACCACAAGACAGGCGAACAACGCAAACAGCACAGCAGCGGTTTGCACTAAACGGACCATCCAGTATGTTCTTCTCATAAATTTTTTACCCTGATGCAAGCTTAATCCTGATGCGGGCGCAGCAGCCCGTTTTCATCAAACAGTACCGGTTCCGGCTCTAAAGCGATATGAAACTTGTTAAATACATCCTGCTGCACAGCATGATACGCTGCCTGCACATGATGCAGCGCAGCATTATCGTAATTGACTAAAACCAGCGCCTGCTTATGGAACATGCCAACCATCCCCAGTTTTTTGCCTTTCCAGCCAGCCTGATCAATCAGCCAGCCGGCAGCGATTTTAACCTGATGATTGGCCTGCGGATAATGGGGCAAATTGGGAAACTGCTGCGCGATTTGGTCAAATTCGCTTTGGCTGATTACCGGGTTTTTAAAGAAGCTGCCGGCATTCGGGTATTCCTTCGGGTCAGGCAGCTTGCTTTGGCGGATATGAATCACTTGGTTCTGCAGATTTTCAGCAGTTTGCTCATCAGCCACTGCGGCTTTCAAGTCACCGTAATGCAGCTTCAAGTCGGCATTCTTCAGCAGCTTGAAATCCACATGGGTAATAATGTAGCGGTTGGGATCATCTTTAAAAATGCTGTGGCGGTAACTGAAATGGCAGTCCGCCGCCGCGATGCGCGCAAAGGCTTGCTCATAGCGGTCATACACATGCACAGCGTCTATGAACTCACCGGCTTCCACGCCGTAAGCGCCAATATTCTGCACCGGCGAAGCGCCGACCAGCCCCGGAATCAAGGCTAAGTTCTGCAGGCCGAATAGGCCCTGCGCGGTCGTCCACAGCACAAAATCATGCCACGGCTGCCCTGCGCCAGCGCGCACCGTCTGCGTCAGTTCATCTTCTGCAATATGCTCAATGCCCTGAATATCCATGTGCAGCACTAAGGCATGCAGCTGTTCCGGCAGCAGCATATTGCTGCCTCCAGATAAAATCAGAACATTCAGCTGCTGCTGTTCGGCGTAATCCAGCGCCTCAAGCAAAGCGTCAACAGATTGAATTTTCACATAATGCGATGCAACAGCATTCAGATTCAGGGTATTAAAAGGCTTAAGCTGCACTTGGGTTTGAATATTCATGACTTAAACCTTATTGCTCCAATTGCTGTTTAAAAAGATTGACCCACGCCCGGCTGCTGGATTCACACTGGTTCAGCACCTGCTCAAAACCGTCATGCCCGCCATAATAAGGGTCTGGCACTTCCCGCTGCGGATAGTCCGGATCGTGCTGGCTCATCAGGGAGACTTGCGCGCGGATTCGGGCTGCGCCGTATTCCCGCTGCGCATGGCGCATCAGCTGCTGAATATTTTCCAGATTTTCATAATCCATCGCAAGAATCAGATCAAATTCAACGAAATCAAGCGTTTTTAACTGGCGCGCGCGCAAGGCGGATAAATCATAGCCGCGTTTTTGGGCATGCGCCTGACTGCGGCTGTCCGGCGCTTTATTCGGATGGTAATTGCTGGTTCCGGCGGAATCGACCAGCACATTCAGGCTTGCTTCACCGCAAAAGTGTCTGAGTACAATCTCCGCCGTAGGCGACCGGCAAATATTGCCTAAACAGACACATAACACCTTGTATGGCGTTTTGGATGGCATAACAACCTCAATGCTAGTTTTATTTCAAGCATCTTATGTTAAGTTATTTGGAAGATGAATCCTATATCAAGACTCAAGAATAATGTTCATTTAGGTATAAAAAATAAGGATAAGGCAATGAGTAATTTTCAGTTCCAAACCGTCAGCAATATTATTTCCGGCCTGGGTTCAATTATTGAGCTGGAAAATTTACTCAATGATTTTTCCCCGCAGCGCGTGCTGCTGGTAACTGACCCCGGCATCATCCAGCAGCAGCTGCATTTACCTATTTTAGAGATTTTCGAGTCGCAGCGGCAGGACTATGCCATCTATTCCAGCGTGCAGGCAGACCCGGTAGCGCATATTGTGCTGGACGCGCTGCAGTTTGCCCAGCAGCAAAAGGCGGATTTAATTTTAGGCTTTGGCGGCGGCAGTTCGCTGGATGTCGCCAAAGTGCTTGCGGTTCTGGCGCATCCGGATCAGAAACAGCAGCTGCAGGATCTTTACGGCGCCGGCAAGGCCAAGCGTCCGCGCCTGCCGTTAATTCTGGTGCCGACGACTGCCGGCACCGGCGCTGAAGGTCACCCCGGTTGCCATTATCACCACAGGCAAAACGGTCAAAACCGGCATTGTTTCGCCGGTACTGCATGCCGACGTTGCGATTCTGGATGCATCGTTCACGCAGAACCTGCCCGCGCAGATTACCGCGGCCACAGGCATAGATGCGATGGTGCATGCCATAGAAGCCTACACTTCTAAAATCAAGAAAAACCCATATGCCGACATGCTGGCAAAACAGGCCTTGCGGCTGCTGAATAAGAATCTGCCATTGGTGCTGCAAGACAGCAGCGACTTGGAAGCGCGCCAGCACATGCTTGTCGGCTCCATGCTGGCGGGACAGGCTTTCGCCAATGCGCCCGTAGGCGCCGTGCATGCCTTAGCTTATCCTTTAGGCGGGCATTTTCACTTAGCGCATGGCCATAGCAATGCGCTGGTGCTGACTGAAGTCATGAAATTCAATGCACCGGCTGCCAAGCAGCACTACGCCGAACTGATGCAGTGGCTGGACCCTTACAGCACAGGCTGTACGGATGGCCTGTGCGACCTGTTCATAGACCACATGCAGAGCCATTTGCAGCGCAGCGGCTTAACCCTGAAACTGAATCAGCTGCAGGTGCCTGAAGACCGGCTGCCGGCGCTGGCGGATGATGCCATGCTGCAGACACGGCTGCTGCAGAACAACCCGCGCGAGCTGACGCATGAACATGCCTTGAATATTTATCAGGCCATTTATGCTTAGCCGCGCAGCAATAGAATTAGGCTTAACTGACCGGCGTTACGCAGGATGCCGCTATTTAAGCTGAATATTCTCCAGCTTGCCGTCAAATGCAGTTAAAAGCGATTTAACCGCAGGCTCAGCATGCAGAAGTTCTGAAGCGCGCTGATTGGCTTTTTCCTTGCGCTTATACTGCAGATCATACGGCGTTGCCTGCTCCAGTTCTTCATACTGCACCTGAAAGCGGATTGCAGGCCACTGCGCATGCAGAGCCTGTTCCAGCACATGCTGCATTTGCGTCACTAGGCGCTCATACTGCTTTGGCACATGGAAAATGCTTGCGCCGCCAATCTCACCGGTCATCAGGCCATGCTGCGCCAACTCCTGCAGCGCCGGAGACAGCTCACTGCTTCTGAACCAGTATTCCCACTTATCCACCGTCCATTCACCTGTCAGCGCTTGCGGCTGCAGTTTTAAAATATCCTGCGGCATTTGTGCAGATGCATCCTGCTGTACTGCTGAGGCGGTGTCAGCAGGATGCAGCGGCGTGTGTTCCGCCTGCGCGGGCTGTACCGGCGCTGCTGCAAATAAGCCGTCTTGCGCTGCGGAATCCTGCGGCGCAGATGCAGCTGTGTCTAAAGCAGGCTGGGCTGCAGGCGCTGCCTGTATTTCCGCTGCTGCCTGAATGCCTAAAGGCGCATCTTCCAGTGGCGCGATTTCCTCAAAAGATAAGAAATCATCACTGCCAGCGTCATGCGCCGCCTGCATTGCACCCTGCCCGGCATCATCTTCATCCAAATCAAACAGGGCATCCGCGCTGGACGCATCAAAAACAATCTGATCTGAGGCAGATGCCGGCTGGCGGGTTTCTGCCGGCTGAATGGCTGCGCTTTCCACAGCAGACGGCTGATTTTCAGGCGAAGCAACAATAGCAGGCGCATCTTCCGGCTCATCTAAAAAATCATCTGATGAAGGCTCATTCTGCGGCGCTGCGGCATGCAGTTCATCCTCATCCGCATATTCATCATCTTCTGCAAAATACGGCGCTTCAGGCTGTGCCGCCGGCGCGGCCTGCACAGGCGGCGCGGGAACGGCAGCCTGCTGATGCTGCGGGGACGGCGGCGCGGCGGAAACCAGAATTTCATTCGGCTGCATCGGGCGGAAAGCCAGCAGGCGCAGCACGCACATTTCAAAGCCCTGCTCCTGCGTCACCGCCATTTGCAGTTCTGCGCGGCCTTTGCAGGCAATCTGATAATACAGCTGCAGATCCTGCGCCGAAACAATCTGCGACAGCTGCATAATTTTGGCATTGATTTCGGCGCTGTATTTCAGGCCTAAATCCGGCAAATACTGCAGCAGCGCCAGTTCATGCAGGGTGGAAATCAGCTGGTCTAAAACCAGCGACACATCCAGCGCCTGCTGGCGGAACTGCATCAGCAGTTCACTGATCCGGCCTTTCTGGTTTTGATGAATGGCGGCGATCAGGTCATAGATGATGGTGCGGTCAATCAGCCCCAGCATTTCTTTCACGTCCTGATGATGCACCTCGCCCTGGCCATAGGCAATTGCCTGATCGGCCAATGACAATGCGTCACGCAGCGAGCCTTGGGCAGATTCGGCAATTTGCCAAATCGCGTCCTGATCGGCCTGAATGCTTTCCTGCTGCAGAATGCCGGTTAAATGCTCGGTAATTTCATCTACCGCCAGCGGGCGCAAAGTAAACTGCAGGCAGCGTGAAATTACAGTAATCGGCAGCTTTTGCGGATCTGTAGTAGCAAACAGGAATTTGACATGCGCCGGCGGCTCTTCCAGGGTTTTCAGCAGCGCATTGAAAGAATGCGTGGACAGCATATGCACTTCGTCAATCAGATAGACTTTGAAGCGGCCCTGCGTCGGCGCATAAGGCACATTATCCAGCAGTTCGCGGGTGTCTTCGACCTTGGTGCGCGAAGCCGCATCAATTTCGATCAAGTCAATAAAGCGGCCTTCATTCACCGCTTTGCAAGTTGCGCAGACTTCGCACGGCGTAGAAGTTACGCCGGTTTCGCAGTTCAAGCACTTCGCCAAAATACGCGCAATCGTGGTTTTGCCCACACCGCGTGTCCCCGTAAATAAATAAGCATGGTGCAGGCGCCCGCGTTCCAGCGCGCTGGTCAGCGCGCGGGAAACATGGTTCTGGCCAACCAATTCGTTAAAATTACGCGGGCGATATTTTCGCGCAAGTACTTGATACATGTATGCTCCTTTTGACCTGCATAAGCATACTGTTTTTTTAGCTCAGAGTGAATGAAGATCTCAGTGTTGGGAGCTAATTCGATCAATTTCTTCAAACTTGACAATCTTAATGCTGGCGTTATTTTCAGCCCTATTCAGCAGGATCACGCTGCCTTGAACGCTGTCCAGAACAATCCATTTATTATTATCTTTAACTTTCAAAACCGCTTCCGGTGAACTGGACAGATTATTCAGCTTCAGCTGCGCGGAAAAGCATGTTGCCAATACCGCAAGAATCATCAGAACCAGATACCTTAAGCCCTTATCTTTACGCACCTCTTCATCTGTCAGAATAACCAGGATGACGCCAATTAAAACTGCCGTCCAGAGCACTGCTGGCCGGCTGATAATATTCAATGCCGAAAGGCAAGTAATGCATGATACTGTGATAAAGACGACAAAAAACGACCGCCAGCGGACAAACTTCTTTTCAGCCAGCCTCAGCTGCTGCTTTATTTCATGATTATCTCCCCCGGCAGACAGCTTATATCTTTTTTTAGGCTTCAAATGGTGCGCTTTTCTTAACAGAAAAGCATACAAAGCCATAGGCACTCCAACCAAGGCGGTGACCGCCAATATAAGCGCCAGCACTTTGATAATTTCTGAAACATAAAAGGCCGGGGATAAAATGGACATCACCCATATGGCGTCTAAAGAATAATAAAAGTAGGCATTGGAAATAACTGAAATAGACAAAGCAATGGCTGATAAGATTCCTAACAGCTCAGTCAGCGGTAATTCTTTTTGAATCATGTTCTTATCAAGTAAAAATATTCTTTCCGTTTTAGCATGCCCGCTGCGCAGCGTAAAGGCGCTGCTGCCTATTCAAGCTTAGGCGCTGCGCAAAAAAAACGCCAATGCGCCAGCGCTGCAAATATTTCTAAAACCGGCTTTGCCTAAACTGAATCAGCGCTTTTCAAATTCGGCTGCGCTCCACCATTTCACATCATGAATCTGCGGCTCATTTTCCAGAATCTGCGCCAAAGCCACCGTGAGCTGCAGCAGCTGTTCTGTCAAATCAATATCCGCTTTAAACCATTTCTTAATGACTGGATTTTTCGGCTCAATCATCACTAAATAACCGTTTTCATATTCTTCATACCGGCCGCAGCCCAGCCAGATGTCATCATGAAATGGCGCTTCAAAATTGACGCAGTAGCCCCAATCTTCGGCATGAATGCCTGCAGCGGGCACACCTTGCTGCTTTAATTTTTCATCTAAAAACTGCGCCAGCGCCCGTCCCCAAATGGCGCCTTCCCATTCTTCAGGATTATCTGAACATGGCGGAAAAAGGCTGCTTTTAAATTCGACATAAGATTTCAGCATATGCGTTCTCTCCACTCTACGGCTACATCAGCAGCCGGTAAGGCCAGCTTAAGCAGTTAAGCCGGTTCAAGCAAGAAATCATCCTGAGCCACGTAAGGCTTTGCCGTTTGATCTTCGCGGATTTCCAGCAGCTGATGCTCTAAATCAAGATAAATTAAATTGCGGGTTTTGACATTCAGCAACTGCAGCTGCGTCTGCGCCTGATCTTTAAACAGCATGCGCCCTTTCAGTACCTGCACGTCATTGTGGCTGCTCAGGCTTTCACGGCGCAGCTCATAGCTCATGTCCGGATTCAAAGCCAAATCCACCGCCATGCCGGGGCATTCTTCGCAGCGCGAAATGCATCCCATGCAGGGTGTAGTCCCTTGATATTTTCCGGCCCAGACCGGAACAGCCTGCTTTTGCACGGCTGCTTTGCCCTGCGGCTGGGCAGCTTGCTGCGCGCCCTGCTCTGCGTCCTGACAGCCGAATGCCGCCGCTGCGGCCACTAAAGGTATAAAAATTGCTTTTTTCATCTGAACCGCTTAATGCCAAAATACGGCGCAGAAAATAGCATATTTCGCCGTCAAAATCTTTTGCCGGTGCAAATTCAGAACCAGCCTTTGCGCCCTTTCAGCACAGCATCCGCGCAGCGCAAAGCTTCTTGGGTCAGGCTCCACAGGCGGTAATCGCCAATCATCGAAGCGGCTGCGAAATTATGCGTATAGGCGAAACTGAGCTGGCGCGCCGGATCGCACCATGCGCCAGAACCGTTAAAGCCGATGTGGCCAAAACCCTGTGAGGATTTGCCCAAGCTCAGCACCCGGTGATAGCCCAGCCGCCAATGCATGGGAATAGGCATAATGCGGTCGCGCTTGCGGCTTTGCACTGCGCTCAGCTGAGCAAATACTTCGGGCGAGATGATGACTTGATTGTTCCAAACACCGTGATTGGCCAGCATGGCGTATATTCTTGCCAAGCTGTTGGCCGTAAATGCGCCATTGGCCGCCGGAATCACCGCCTGTATGCCTTCATCACTGAAAAAGCTGAATTTCTTCATACCTTTGGGAATCATGGCATCCTGATAATCCTGCGGATTCTGCCCGCTGAACTCCATCAGCTTATCCAGAGGCGATGCTTTGCGCGCAGCCTTTTTGGTGTTTGCAGACGGCGCCGATCCACTTTGAGGCTTGGGCAGCAGGCGCGCAACACGGCGCAGCTGGGCATCCGGCACGCCAAAATACGCGCCGTCCAGCGCCAGCGGTTCAATTAAATAGCGCTGCATCAGCACCGCCAGGGGCTGGCTGGATGCCTTTTCCAGCACGCCGCCCACCAGCCAGCCAAAGGTTAAAGGCTGATAGGCCAGATCTTCGCCAAAGCTGAAACGCGGTTTGGCTTTGGCCATGACCTCCAGCATATGCTGCCAGTCGGCCATTTCCGAAGCTTCGGCAATATTATTGCGCACATCGTATAAGCCGCTTTGATGGCTGAGCAAATGGCGCAGGGTCATCTGCGCTTTGCCGTTCTGCGCAAATTCAGGCCAGTAATGCGCAATCGGCAAGTCATAGTCCAAAATGCCATGGCTGACCATAATATGCGCCAGCGTGGCTAAAACGCCTTTGCCGGCGGAATAGCAGATTGACAGCGTATCAGCCTGCCACTGTTCATCCTGCGACTTTTGGCCGGTATAAATATCTACGGCTTTCCGGCCCTGAAAATACACCGCCAAAGCAGCGCCACCGTATGCAGTGCGGGCATCGTGCAGCCGGCTGAACAGATGCGCCAGGTCAATAAAGCGCTCATCAATATAGCCTTGGAAATTGCCGGTATCGGCAAAAATCAGCTGCTTGAGATTCTGTATATCCATGTCCTTGGCCTTATTTTCTGAATGTTATTTTCTGAACCATCCTAATACAAAAAAGCCCGAATTTTAAACAATTCAGGCTTTTTTAAACGCAGCTTAAAGCGCTTTGACCGAACCGGCCACATGCGGCTTCTGATTCTTCGCACTCCTAATCAGGAACTTTGTGCCTTTGCCCTGCTGCGCAGTCAGAAATTCAACTTTAGACGGCAAGTACATCGGCAACTTAAACCAGACATCCGCTTCATAGGCATCCGGCAGGCTTAAGTTTGACAAAGCCTTTGCCTTGCTCCACATGCCGTGCGCAATCGCCTGCTTAAAGCCGAACGCTTTAGCGGTCACGGCATGAATATGGATCAGGTTGAAGTCGCCCGAAGTCAGCGCATAACGGCGGCCGGTATTTTCCGAAACTTCCCATTCGGCGGCGGCTTTATATTCAGGCGCTGCGTTCTCAGGCGCTTTGGCGGATGCGCTGCCGGCGGCAGTTTTCTGACGCGCCAAATACGTGGTCCGGGCTTCCACCACAACTTCATTGCCGACTTTGGCCACGGTAATGAAATCAAACTGCACGCCTTTGTCATGCGGCTTGAGCTCGCCGAATTTGCAGGACAGGGTCAGCTGTTCATTGACGCCGACTTTGCGGTTTTGCTTCACTTGGTTGCGGATATGCACTAAGCCTAAAATAGCAAACGGAAACGCTTCCTGCGTCATCATATGCATTTGCAGGCTTTGCGACAGCACCGCCAAGTAAATTGCTGGAATGTAGCCGTTATTTTTAAAGCCGCATACTTGGTTATAGGCTTTTAAATGCTTTTGATCGACTTTGAATGAATCCACCACATATTCAACCTGCGGCAGAACTTTTTCACCTTTCGGCTTTTTGAAAATCAAGCCTTGAATCACTTTCGGATAAGCCAAATACGGTTTTGGCAGCTGGCTAAAATGGCGAGTGTTCATACTGGACCTTTGTTAAATTCTTTTGAGAAGTACGCTCTTCTTTTCAGCGAGAGAGTTAGAGAGGGCCTTTTAAAATAGATATGCCCCTCCTGATCAATGAATTCCTCCTAAAACCCCGCGCTTAGCGCAAGAGAAGGTTTATAAAAAGGGGGCTTCAATCATTATAAATTTTTACCCCTCCCTAACCCTCTCCTTAAAGGAGAGGGAACTTGCATTATGCAAGCGAAGGGAGAAGGTGCTTTCATTTATTGCGCTTTTAGGCGCCCAACAGGCTTTGGCCACATACGCGCACCACATTGCCATTTAAGCCGGTAGAAGCAGCCGATGCAAACATCGCAATGGTTTCCGCAACGTCAACCGGCAAGCCGCCCTGGCTCATCGAATTCATGCGGCGGCCCGCTTCACGGATTGCAAACGGAATGGCTGCCGTCATTTGAGTTTCAATAAAGCCCGGCGCAACCGCATTAATGGTAACGCCATTTTTCAGCAGCGGCGCAGTAAATTTCACTACGCCCACTACGCCGGCTTTAGAAGCTGCATAGTTGGTTTGACCCAAGTTGCCGGCAATGCCCGAAATTGAAGACACGCAGACAATCCGGCCATTGGCGTTGAAGCCGTCATTATTCAGCAGGTAATCGTTTACGCGTTCAATCGCTGACAGGTTGATGTTGATCACCAAATCCCAAAGCTCCGGCTTCATATTGGCCAAAGTCTTGTCGCGGGTGATGCCGGCGTTATGCACAATAATGTCCAATCCGCCCTGCGATGCTGCCGCCTCTTTAATTTTCTGGCCCGCGTCAGCGGCGGTAATGTCAATTGCTAAAGTTGAACCGCCAATTGCGCCGGCTACGCGGTCAAGGTCAGCCTGCTGCTGCGGCACGTCCAGGCAGATCACATGCGCGCCGTCGCGTGAAAGCACATGCGCAATCGCTTCGCCAATACCGCGGCTGGCGCCAGTCACAACCGCAGTTTTGCCTGCCAGCGGTTTCGCCCAGTCAATATCTGCAGTATCGGCTTTAGAAACGCGGATGACTTGGCCTGAAACATAGGCGGAGCGCGGAGAAATGCTGAAGCGCAGCGCAGATTCAAGATTGGCTTCAGCGCCGGCATCAACATAGATCAAGTTGGCTGCAATGCCTTTTTTAAATTCTTTGCCTACAGATTTAACAAAGCCTTCCAGCGCGCGCTGCGCAATGGCCTGCTTAACGCTTGGCGCAGTTTCAGGTGTGGTGCCGACCACGACGACACGGCCAGAGGCCTGAATCTGGCGCGCAATCGGGCTGAAAAACGCATGCAGCTCATGCAGCTGCTCAGAACTTTCAATGCCGGACGCATCAAAAACCACAACTTTGAACTTAGATTCCTTGTCGCCTTCATTAAACGCGCCAAGGCTTAAGCCCGCTTTAGCGGCCGCCTGCTGCAGCGCTGCATTGTTGCCTGCATAGCTGTTTGCATGAATATTTGCCAAGACTTGCGCAATTGAACCTGACAGCGTGCTGTTTGACGCCGCCCCGACAAGCACTGCGCCTTTTACCACAGGAACAGCAGACTCAAAACGCTCGAGGAAAGTCGGTGCAGGCAAACCTAAATTTTTGATGACAAATTTACCAATTGGAGATTTTGCGAATGCTTGGTATTGGTCAGTCATGTGTGTCTCTCTCGAAAAAATTAATTTTTGATGGCTTTTGAAGATATTCTTTTAACTTCAATATGATGTCTTTAGACTCATATTTCAACAGATCCATCAGTTTCAGATGAATCATACTTGAGTTAAAGTTTCGATGACTTGACCTGAAAGCATTCCGCAATGTCATTCCAGTCAATTCAGCCGCGAATTGAATGTGTTAATGTAGCGCTCAGAAACACTTTTACATGCTTGGAAAAGCCTTATGAGCAAAACAACTCAAGAAAATCCAGCAGTCGAAAATTCTGCTGGCAGCGCAGTGTCAAAACCATCAAAAAGCACTGCGCGCACCGCTAAAAATTCAGGCCCTGCGGCGAAGCCGGCATCGAATACAGCAAAACCGGCCCGTACCCGCGCTGCCCCTGCACGCAGCAGCGCGCAAAGCCCGGCTGCCGCAGCGCCTGCTCCAGACCTAAAACAAACAACTCAAACTTCTGTTCAACAGGATCAAACCATGAGCCAAAACACTGTCCGCCGCGTTGCTATTATTGGCGGCAACCGCATTCCATTCGCACGCTCAAACGGCGCTTACTTCACTGCATCCAATACAGACATGTTTACTGCAGCGCTCAATGGTTTAGTTGAACGCTTTAACCTGCAGGGCCAGCGTTTAGGCGAAGTGGTTGCGGGCGCAGTATTAAAGCACAGCCGTGACTTTAACATGACGCGCGAGTGCGTGTTA
The DNA here is from genome assembly GCF_036659555.1 of Acinetobacter sp. GTDB lineage: Bacteria > Pseudomonadota > Gammaproteobacteria > Pseudomonadales > Moraxellaceae > Acinetobacter. Next base: position 14,300 of record NZ_JAVXCI010000014.1, on the reverse strand, counting down.
GATACAGAACTTGCGCCTGAAACACCTGCTTACGATATTCAGCAGGCATGCGGCACCGGCTTGCAGGCAGCGTTCCTGATTGCCAACAAAATTGCCTTGGGCCAAATTGAAGTCGGCATTGCCGGCGGCGTAGATACCACATCTGACGCGCCAATCGCGCTCGGTGACGGCCTGCGCAAAGCGCTGCTGGAACTGAACATTGCGAAAACCGGCAAAGACCGCTTAAAAGCTTTGACTAAAATCAATGTGAAAGACCTGATGGATGCGCCTAAAAACGGCGAACCGCGCACTGGCCTGTCTATGGGTGACCATCAGGCCATTACTGCGCTGGAATGGGGCATTCCGCGCGAAGCACAGGATGAACTGGCAGCATCTTCACATCAGAAAATGGCGGCGGCTTATGAAGAAGGCTTCTTCGATGACCTGATCACACCGTTCCTGGGCCTGGAGCGCGACAACAACCTGCGTCCAGAATCTTCTGTAGAAAAACTGGCGAAACTGAAGCCGGTATTCGGCAAAGGCGACGGCCGCACCATGACTGCGGGCAACTCTACGCCACTCACAGACGGCGCATCTTGCGTGCTGCTGGCGTCTGAAGAATGGGCCAAAGCCAATGGCCATGAAATTTTAGCTTATTTAAGCTTCTCTGAAACCGCAGCGGTTGACTTTGTGGGCAAAAAAGAAGGCCTGCTGATGGCGCCTGCCTATGCCGTGCCGCGCATGCTTGACCGTGCAGGCATTAAACTGCAGGACTTTGACTACTACGAAATTCACGAAGCTTTTGCATCTCAAGTCTTGTCGACCTTAAAAGCCTGGGAAGACCCTAAATTCTGCAAAGACCGCTTAGGCTTGGAAGCGCCATTGGGTTCAATTGACCGTTCTAAACTCAACGTGAAAGGCTCGTCTTTGGCTGCTGGCCATCCATTCGCTGCAACCGGCGGGCGCATTCTGGCCTCGGCTGCCAAATTGATCAGCCAAAAAGGCTCAGGCCGCGTGCTGATTTCAATCTGCGCTGCCGGCGGCCAAGGCGTGACCGCGATTGTAGAGAAATAATTCCCGGCCTTCATGCCTTCAATAAAAAAGCCGCATGCATAATGCGGCTTTTTTATTCTCAAAGAAAATGCCAGCCAGTTCAGCAGCTGGCTGGCATTGTGCTGGCGCTTTTCAGCAGCTTAAGCTTCGCTTTGGCTGTAATCAGGCTTGTAGCCCAAGCTTGCTTCAATATGGTCATAGCCCCATTGGAAAATAAAGGTATACACCAGAATGCAGGTGGTCATGCCGAAATCCAGCAGAATGGCCTGCCAGATGCCCATATCTAAAGCATAAGCCACCATTGGAATGGTCGCCAGCATCAGGCCGCCCTCAAAGCCGATGGCATGCAGAATGCGCACGCCCACCGTTCTCTTGAGTTTTCTTTTGGCTTCAAACTTTTCAAAAAAGTGGTTGAATATCATGTTCCAGAATACCGATGTCACCGCCATGGCGATGCCCAAGGCGCCTGTCACTTCCATCGGCGCTTCAAAAATAAAGCTCAGCGCAATTGCTATGATGACCAATAGGATAAGCTCATAGCTCAGCGCATGAATAATCCTTCTTTTGGAAATCAACATTTTAAAAATACTCTTTGTTTCATTTGGATTACCCGCATTTTATTTCTATAATATTGATGAATCCAGTTAGATTCTTTCAAATTATTTGACAGATAATACAGGCCAGCCTAAACAGTATGAATATCAATCAAGAACAGCTGATCATTTTTAAAACCGTCATGGAAACCGGTTCATTTTCCGCCGCCGCGCGCAAACTGGGCAAAGTGCCTTCTGCGGTCAGCATGTCCATTGCCAATCTGGAAATTGACCTGAACCTGAAGCTGTTTCAGCGGGCGGGCCGTGAGCCGGCGCCTACGGCGCAAGCCAGAACCTTATTTGAAAAAACCGAACAGCTGCTCATTGAAATGAACCAATGGAAGCAGCATGCGGCTGCCTTAAGCACCGGCTTGGAATCCGCGCTGAATATTGCTGTGGTGTCTGAGCTGCTGCATACCCACTGGACAGACTATATTTCCCTGCTGGAGCATCAGTTTCCTGAGTTGCAGATCAATATTTTTTCTGCCCCGCAGGAAGATGCGCAGAAAATGCTGATCAGCGGCGCGGCGCAGTTTGCCTTGATGTTTGAGCGTGAGCAGCTGGAAAGCAATGAGCAGTTTGTCGAGCTGAAGCGCGCTGCGCTGGTTCCCGTGGCATCGAAAAGCTATGCGCTGGCGCAGCACGCGTCCATCCGCTTTGAACAGATTCTGCAGAGCCGGCAGATTGTGGTTGCCAGCCGTGACCGCACCATTAAGCCGGAGCTGCTGTATTCCAAAACATACTGGCGCACCGACAACCACCACTCCGCCTGCGCCCTGATTATGCAGAACTTGGGCTGGGGGGTGCTGCCGCTGGAAATGCTCAATGAAAACCCGCAGCTGAAGCAGCATCTTAAAATACTGAACTTTGCTGACTTCACGCCAAAATTTGAATATTTTGTCGACCTGGTCTGGAACCGGGAAAGCCTGCAGGGCGCCGCTGCCCGCTTTCTAATTGATCATGTGCGGAATCAGCGGAAAAATGCATTTTAGCTGCAATTGGCCATCGCTTTTTTCCTTGGGTTGAATTGAGTTTGTGATATAACTGACTATACAGGCAATAACTTTAAGAACTAGATATCCATGACACACTCTGCCCTAGACCAATTAAAAAGCATGACAACAATTGTTGCTGACAGCAGTGATTTGTCTGCTATCGAAAAGTTCCGTCCGCTGGATGCAACCACTAATCCATCCCTGATTACCGCCGCCGCCAGTCAGCCCGAGAACCGAGCGCTGATTGAAAATGCATTTGCCCAAGCCAAGGCCGAAGGCTATGCCAATGATGAACTGATTGAGCGCACCATTGATATTTTAACCGTCAAATTAGGCGCGGAAATTCTCAAGCTGATTAAAGGCCGTGTTTCTACGGAAGTAGATGCCGCCCTGTCCTACGACACCGAAGCAACCATTGCCAAAGCCAAAGCGCTGCTTGCGCTGTACAAGCAGTACGGCATTGACCAAAACCGCATTTTAATTAAGATCGCCTCGACTTGGGAAGGTATTCAGGCCGCTAAAGCGCTGGAAGCTGAAGGCGTGCATTGCAACCTGACGCTGCTGTTCGGCCTGCATCAGGCGCAGGCCTGCGCCGAAGCCGGAGTTACCCTGATTTCACCTTTTGTCGGCCGCATTCTAGACTGGTATAAAAAGGCTGAAAATGTCAGCAGCTACCCGGTTGACCAAGACCCCGGCGTGCTTTCCGTTAAGCAGATTTACCACTACTACAAGCAGCGCAGCGTTAAAACTGAAATTATGGGCGCCAGCTTCCGCAGCATTGACCAGGTGCTTGGCCTTGCCGGCTGCGACCTGCTGACCGTTGCGCCAAACCTGCTGGCAGAGCTGGAGCAGGACACGCGCGAAGTTCAGCTTCAGCTGTCTGAAAAGCAGGCGCAGGCCTCTTCTGAGCAGCTGTTTGACACTTTGGACAGAGAGTCATTTAAAGCGCTGCTTGAGCATGACTTGATGGCATTCCAGCTGCTGCAAAGCGGCATTGACGGCTTTATTAAAGCGCGTGAACAGCTCAGCACCTTACTGCGCCAGTCTTTCGGCTATGACGCGGAAATTCAAGCCTGATCTGAATTTCTTATTTCTTTATCCGGGCCGATGCTGCACTATAGTGCAGCATCGGCCTTTTATGTGAGTTTTCAGTGTTTGGCATTACAGATTTACCCACCTATATTATTGGCACAATGCTGATTGTGCTGCTGCCGGGCCCCAACTCCATTTACGTGATGACCATCGCTTCACGCTACGGCATCAAAGCCGGCTATGTCGGCGCTTTTGGCGTCTATACCGGCGACATGCTGCTGATTATTCTAACCGCGCTGGGCGCAGCCTCTTTGCTGCATGCCTTTCCTTGGCTGTTTATCCTGCTGAAAATTGTCGGCGCGGCGTATTTAAGCTATCTGGGCATTAAATTATTGCGCGCAGCCTATAAAACATGGACAGCGACGGCAGCGCCTGAACAGGTGCAGTGCAAACAGGAAAGCCTGGAACAGCAACGCCCTTTCCGCACGGCGCTGACCATCAGCATTTTAAACCCGAAAGCGATTCTGTTTTACCTGTCGTTCTTTGTGCAGTTTGTTGACCCTGCGTACCCATACCCAGCGCTGACCTTTGCCGCGCTGGCCGTTGTGCTGCAGATCATCAGCATGAGCTATCTGACCGTGCTAATTTTCTCCGGCGCCAAACTCGCATCATTTTTCACGCACCGCTATAAGCTGACCGCCTGCTGCGTGGCATCCGTCGGCCTGCTGTTCTGCGGCTTCGGCCTGAAGCTGGCCACCTCGACCCTGTAGCGCTGCGCTGGAATGCGCGCTGATTTTACGTACTGGAATTTTCACCAAAAAGTTAATTTTTTATGCAGCTTTGCGCTTTCCGGCTAAATATGAATAGCGTATGATTATTACGCTTTTCAACCAATAAGAAGCACTAACAGCAGCAATGGACTATGCAAAAAATTCTGAATGACTTCACTGTGCCTGCCGTCTTTGCAGGCTTTATCACCTTTCTGGTCGGCATCAGCGTATCCGCCGTTCTGGTTATTCAGGCTGCGCAAACGCTGGGCGCGAGCACAGAGCAAATCACCTCCTGGTTCTGGGCGCTGGGCTTAGGCATTGGCTTAAGCGGCTTAATTCTGTCCTGGAAGTTTAAATATCCGGTTGCCACCTCATGGTCTACCGCGGGCTTGGCCTTAATTTTAGCGACCGGCAGCGGCTACAGCTTAAATGAAGCCATTGGCGCATTTTTAATCTGCGGCCTATTGACGGCAGTCCTAGGCTTTCTGGGCATTTTTGAAAAAGTCCTGTCCTATATTCCGCAAAGCCTGACCAGCGCCATGCTGGCAGGCGTATTGCTGAAATTCGGCATTGCGCTTTTTGCCAGCATGCAGAATGAATGGGCGTTCATTCTGTCCCTGCTGGCGGCCTATATACTCTCCAAGCGCTTTTGGCCGCGCTACAGCATTGTAATTACCGTGATTGCCGGCATCGCCATGTGCCCGCTGTTCCTGAATTTCAGCATGCCAGCCTTGGACTTCAGCTTAGCAAAACCGGTTTGGGTCAGCCCTGAATTCAGCAGTTCCGCCATTTTAGGCTTAGCTTTGCCGCTGTTTGTAATCAATATGGCATCACAGTACCTGCCGGGCCTCGCCATGATTAAAAGCTACGGCTATCAGCCGCATGTCAATCATTTGATTGGCTGGACAGGCACGGCTCAGGCGCTGCTGGCGCCATTCGGCTGCTACAGCGTCAACATCGCCGCCATCAGCGCCGCCATCAGCCTGGATGACCAAGCCCATCCTGATCCATCCAAGCGCTATATTGCCGGCATCAGCTGCGGTTTTTTCTATATTTTAATGGGCATCTTCGCTGCCACATTAACCAGTTTTTTAATGTCTTTTCCGGTGATCTTTATTACCGCTTTGGCAGGCATTGCCTTGCTGGGCACCATCAGCCACAACATTGCAATCGCTTTTCATGAAGCGTCAGGCCGTGAAGCTGCTTTGCTGACCTTCCTGTTCAGCGCATCCGGCATTCAGTTTTTCGGCATCGGTTCCGCATTCTGGGGGCTGATTTTCGGCTTTGCCGTGCATTTCATCTTAAAGCTCAGAAAATAATTTCAGGGCAGGCGGACGAAAGGCTAAAAGGCATCTTTAGTTGAAATATCTATTGAAAACATATATATATATTTTATTTCAATGCAAAAATCAGTTAATTTGTGAGCTTTTAGGCTTGCACTGCCTCATTTTTGCTTTATAAAGTTTCAATGCCTTTGCGCAGGCAAAACCTTACTTTGGAAAGACCCAAAGTAAGCAAAAGTCTTTTGTTACCCATACACAGCTTCCCTGCCGTGATGGGTAACGTGCGGCATCCATGCCGCACTCGCGTCTCCGAAGTTTATTTACTCAACTATGGAACAGCAATGCTGTAAAAGATGCTTTTTATATGCCATTCAAAAAAAGCTGTTAAAGATAGGTGCGGCGTATCAATTCAGCTTGAACATCCTGTATTTGCTCAGGCTGTTCTGCACCAATAAAAACCGCCAGCCAAACGCCGTCGGCAGCATAGCGCAGGAGGCTTAAATCCATGCCGCTGTCGGTGTGCTGATGGCGCGCCAGCCGGCCGTTCAGCCAATCCATCCACATTTCGTTGAAAGCATGATCGGTCAGCATGGTCATTGAAATGGCAGACCACAGCGTGCCGATTCCTGAAGCATCGGTCTGCAGCGTAAAATGAATATAGGCGCGGCTGAAGCAGCCCTGCGGCTCTGGGTCTTGCCTGATATATTCATCAACCGCCGCGTCCAGCCGGCGCAGCACTTCCTGCACCATAGCCTGCAGCAGCTTTTGCTTGCTGGGAAAATGATGGAATACCCCGCCCTTGGTCACGCCGGCCAAATCAGCAACGCCCTGAATGGACACGCCGGCTGCGCCTTTTTCCGATGCCAGCCGGATAGCGTGCTCAATGATTTTCTGCCGGAGCGCCTCAGGCGCTTTCTTGCGCTGATATGGATTTTCCATTAATGGCCTGCTGAATTTGAAAAAATATTAATCACCACCACGCCGGAAACAATCAGCCCAATGCCGATCAGCGCAGCTGTATCCAAGCTTTGACGGAAAACAAAATAGCCAATTAAGGCCGTCAGCACAATGCCCACGCCAGCCCAAATAGCATAGGCGATGCCCAATGGAATCACTTTAATCACTTGCGAAAGCAGATAAAAAGCAATGCTGAACAGCACAATCACGGCGGCTGAAGGCCACAGCTTGGTAAAGCCCTCGGACTTCACTAAAAAAGTTGAACCTGTCACTTCTGAAACAATCGCCAAGGCCAGCAGGCCGTAAGCAATCAATACCGGATTCATAACACCCTCAAAAAAACATACCATACGGTCGGTATGTTAATTGTTTATTCATATAATGCAAGCCTTTGCTGTATAAAATTTAAGGCGTCAGCTGCTGCAGAAAGCCGATTGTTCTATCAAAGGTCAGCTGGCTGGCTTTCTTGCTCATCATAAATTGATATTCATGCACCAGCAGCTCTTTAGAGTCTGGATAAAATGCTTCAACCACAGGCACATTCTGCTGCTTCAGCGTTTCTGCAAACGGCAGGGACTGACTTTCAGTTAAAAAATCCTTATTGCCTCCGCTGATGAATACCGGCGGATAGCTTGGCGTAACATGCTGGCGCGGCGAGATGCTGGACAGGAATGCCGCATCCTGCTTGCGGCCTCCGGTATAGGCCTGCACCAGATTATTGATGCCCCACTCCAGCAGCCGGATTTCATCCGGCGCCGCCGCCACAAAATGGCTTAAATCATAAATGCCGCAGTGCAGGATTAAGCCTTTCAGCTGGCTGATGGAAATTGCCGGCTGAAAATTCTGCGATTTTGCATAATTAGCATTGCTGACAAATGCAGCATAGTGGCTGGCCATATTGGCGCCGGCTGAATCGCCTGCCAAATACAGCTTGCCGGCATCAATCTGATACTGGCCCGCATGCGCCGTGATAAACGCCAAGGCCTGATTAATCTGCTGCAGCTGCGCGGGGTAAATCACATCCGGCGCAAACTGGTACTGCACCGAAATCACATTGTAGCCCTGATCCGCCAGCCGCTTGAAATAGCCTTGGGCATGCTCCTTAGAGCCTGAAATCCAGCCGCCGCCATGAATCCAGACGATGGCCGGACGCGCGCCCAGCGCTGCAATATCTGCAGGCTGGTACAGGTCAATATGCAGGTCAGGATTCTGCATGTACTGAATATCGGCCTGCACCCGAACGCTCTGAGGCGCATGCCGCTCAATAAATTTCTTCTGAATTTCTGTCGATGCATTGAATGCTCCCGCAATCAGCTTAGTGCTGCTGCCCGCGCTCTGGCAGGCTGTTAAGTTCAGCATCAGGCAGGCGCCAAGCAGCGCCCCGGCCATCTTCAACCGCATGACGTTTATCCTCAAAAAGTTATTAATACCGCAGAATGCACTAAGCCTGAACAGCAGAAAAATTACAAGTCTTTGTTTTCTTAAGCAAGTTGCAGATAGCTGATCTGAATGCTCAGTTTTATTTGCGGGAAAATTGGCATTTTCCAAGATGATTATTATCTAATTTCATGAATTTACGATCTTTTTTCAAATTATAAATTGAACCTGCATGCACAATGTGCTATCAATTGAAGACAGGGTCATAACGATAACTTTGGAGTTTCTCCCATGTCTTATAAGCAAATTTTAGTACCTGTAGATGGTTCACAAATCTCGTTTTCTGCGGTCAAAAAAGCCGCGCAAATTGCCAAGGCATTTGACAGCAAGCTCATGCTCATCAGCTTAGTTGCAGAAGACCCGTTCACCGATGCGGATTTCTATTATTCATCCGCAATCATGAAAGAATACTTTGTGCAGGCGCACGAAAATGCAACCAAATCTTTAGAGGAAGCCTTTGAAGCTGCCAAAGCTGAAGGTGTAAATGCAGAAACTAAAATCGTTAAAGGCCAGGTTTCTGCGGAAGGCATTGCAGAAACAGCTGCTGAATTAAAAGCGGATCTGATTGTGATGGGTTCTCACGGGCGCAAAGGCTTCCAGAGAATGCTGCTGGGCAGTTTTGCGCAGGATGTACTGAGCAATACAGCATTGCCGGTTCTGATCGTAAAAGCTTAATCTTCAGCAAGCCCGCCCATGTTTGGCGGGCTTTTGCTGTGGCGCATTCATGCCGCAGAAAATCATCCATTTTAACACGCAACAGCCGAACACCCTAAGGAGCAGCGCATGATAACTTATCAGCATATCCTCGTCCCTGTCGATGAATCTCCAATTTCCTATGCTGCCGTTGAACAGGCGCTTGCTTTAGCCAAGTCTTTAAACAGCCAAGTGACCGTCATGAGCGTAATTGCGGTCGATCCATTTTTTGGCGTGGACTTCTACAAAGTTGCGCCGGCCATTACCGACTACTTTATGCAGGCGGAAAAAAACGCCAAAGAGCGCCTGGAAGATATCAAGCAGTCCTTTATCCGCGACGGCATTGAAGTTGATGTCAAACTCATCCACGGCGTTTCGCCGTCTGAAGGCATCATTCAAGTCGCCGATGAAGTCAGCGCGGATTTGATTATTATGGGCTCGCATGGCCGCACAGGCCTCCAGAAAATGATGCTGGGCAGTGTCGCTCAAAATGTGCTGACCCAGTCCCCGATTCCGGTGCTGATTGTCAAAATTTAACGCATCAGCGCTGATTTTTAAGCGCAGATGCAGCCCCGGCCGGCTTTAGCTCGCTGGAGCTGAAGCCAGTCCTAAAAGCCAGTGACTGGCTTTTTCTTTTTAAACCCCGGATTTTGCTGGATATGTGCAAATACTATCCACGCTATTTAATGCATGCTACGGCGCGGCGCATAGCTTCGCAAAAAAGACAGGCTCCGAATGAAATTTACGCCCTTAAACACGGCACGGATGAGCCAAAAGCTCAACTGATTTCCAATCATAAACGGGCTGGCGCTGCGCGGTTAAGCGCTTTATTATCTCAAAATCCGCTTATTCATTGGTGCGGATAACCACCGTATTGGCCATTTTGTCATGCCAGCCCTGCTTGCGCTTGTCAAAGGCGACCCAGAAAATGCCGATAAACAGCACCATCATGGCGGGAAAATAGCCGACATAACGGATAATCGACTGCTTCAGGTCGATATTATCGCCTGTGTCGGCATCGACAATTTTCAGCCCCAGCAGGATTTTCCCCGGCGATGCAGACCACAGCATCCAGACCGCTACGGTATAAGCAAAAGGCAAAATATAGTTCACAGCAATGTCAAACCACAGCACCTGCGGCTGTTCAGACAGGCCTGTTGCAAAAATGCGGTGCCAGTCCCCGGAATAAAAGAACCAGAGGATAGGATAAGTCGCAATCATCAGAATAATAATATCAATGAGCGAGGCGCCGGTGCGAACCCAAAAACCGGCATACTGGACATCTGAATTCAGCATTTGTTTAAAAACCCGTATTTTTCTTTTATTTTTCCAATCTACCTGAATTTATTCAGATATACGAGCTGCCTTTTAGTCCTGTATGCAAAGAATCCCTCAGTAAAGGGATTTCAGCGGGCGCGCTATGATTTACTGATTGCCTGATGCAAGCCCTGCAAATACGCTTCCGCTTCTGCGCCATTGCGGAATTGCTTTTCAAACAGCCCGGTATTTTGAAGGCTATTCGGCGTATATTCCACAGCAACCGCAAATGCGCCATCATGCAGGCTTTTTGCAATCCGCACTGCAATAATATGTTGAGAGTTCAAATAAAAACCATCTTCAACTTTAACTAACATAACCGCCTCAAGCTTAAAAAAAACATAATGATTCAGGGAATGCCCGCTTAAACTTATCCGTTGAAAAATCTAAACCATTGATCATCAACCTCAAGCCATTGTACACCTTAAGTGTGATTTATTTATCACTTTTCACATAATATAATGAAAGATTTGACAGTTGATTCTGCAGCCTGAATATTTCAAGCCTTGCGCTTATATGGCATTGGCGCCGCGCCAAAGCCCGAATACTCAGCCATAAAAAAGCCCTGCGCTATGCAGCATAGCGCAGGGCTTTTTGACACTGAAAAATTAAACGTTCAGCATGCTGTTCAAGGTTTCAGACACGTTTTTCGATTTCACTTGCGGCTTGAGCGCCTCAAGTTCAGCTTTGACTTGGCTGCGCTGCGGTTCCGCCAAAGTGTACCAGCGCGACAGCGCCTGCAGCAGGCGTGAGCCGACAATCGGGTTTTTCTCATCCAGATACTTCGCCAAGCCGATGAAGTGCTGCACGCCAAAGCTCCAGGTATTGACAGGATTGGCATTCAAGCCGCCGCTGACCGCGCGGATGCGGTTTGGCGTCGTCAAATCATAGTCAGGGTGCGAAGTTAAGTACTGAACAGTCTCTGCAGACGCTTTCGGATGCGCTGCCTGCACCATAAACCATTGATCCAGAGCCAATGCTTCATCGTTAAAGCGCTTGTAGAAATCCGCCAAAGCGGCTTGCGCCTGCGGCGCGTCATTCCAGACCAGCACGCGCAATGCGCCTAAGCGCTCAGACATATTGCCCGTCGCCTGATACTGCGCATAGGCAAGCTCAAAGGCCTGCGCATCGCCTTGGCGCGCCATCATGCCCAGCATGATGTTTTTCAATGCGCGCACGCCCATCGCCTGTGAAAATTCTTTCTGCAGATCCGGATCCAGCGCAAGGAAAGTTTCTTTGCAGAATGCGCCCAGTTCACGCGCCAGCGTTTCCAGCAAGGCATTGCGCTTTTCCTGAATGGCGGCAGGACTGTAGCCCGCATCAATGCGGCTGCCCAGATAGCCTTCTGACGGCACGTCAAATAAGCGCGACGCCAGCAATGGATCTTTCTGAATCAGCTCAGGCAGTGTGTTTTTCATGGCCTGAACATAAATTTCAGCGCCATGGCCATCCAGCAAAATCCGCTCAAGCAGCGTCTGAGCAGCCTGCCACTGGTTAAAGCCGCTGGTTTCATGCTGCATCAGGAACGCAAGCTCTTCATCTGAATAGTTGAATTCCAGATCTACAGGCGCAGAGAAATTACGCAGCAGCGATACCACAGGCTTCGCAACTACGCCGCTAAATTCAATATCCACGCTTTCTGCATCAAACAGGTAGACGCCGTCCTGCACCGCATTTTCAACCAGCGCTGAAGAGTTCAGCGTCAGCTGCTCGCCGCTTTCCGCATTGAATAAAGCTAAAGCCACAGGAATAGGCACCGCTTTCAAGTTCGGATATTTCGGATGCGCTTTGAGGCTCTGCTTCAAGCTCAAGCGGTACGTTTGCGCCGCAGCGTCATATTGGCCTTTGGCTTCCAGCTTAGGCGTGCCCGGCTGGTTGTACCATGTCAGAAATGCAGACAGGTCTATGCCTGAGCCTGCAGTCAAAGCAGCCACCCAGTCTTCCACCGTTACAGCTTGGCCGTCATGGCGGCTGAAGTATTCATCTGTGCCCTTGCGGAATTTTTCCTTGCCCAGCAGCGTCGACATCATGCGGTTAATTTCCGCGCCTTTTTCATACACAGTTGCAGTATAAAAATTGTTGATTTCAACAAAATGGTCTGGACGCGGCGGATGCGACAGCGGGCCTGAATCTTCAGGGAACTGGTGCGCTTTCAGCACGGCAACATCGTCAATGCGCTGCACGGCGGCGGACTGCAGGTCTTCCGAGAAAGACTGATCGCGGAAAACCGTCAAGCCTTCCTTTAAGCACAGCTGGAACCAGTCGCGGCAGGTAATGCGGTTGCCCGTCCAGTTATGGAAATACTCATGGGCAATCACCGACTGCACACGCATGATGGCAGCGTCGGTGGTGTACTCTTCATCCGCCAATACGCATGAGGTATTGAAGATGTTTAAGCCCTTGTTTTCCATTGCGCCCATATTGAACTGGCTGGTAGCCACAATCATATAATTGTCTAGGTCATAAGGGCGGCCATAGTGCTCTTCATCCCACTGCATGGAATGCTTCAGCGCATCCATCGCAATGCGGCATTTTGGAATGTCTTTTTCTACCGCGTAAATTTCCAAGGCCACATCACGGCCTTCAGAGGTCACATAGCGGTCTTTCAGCACGGCTAAATCGCCAATCACGCAGGCGAAAAGGTAGCTTGGCTTCATGGTTGGATCTTGCCAAATGGTGTAATGGCGGCCTGCGCCAGCTTCGCCGGCTTCCATCAGGTTGCCGTTGGCCAGCAAGACCGGGAATTTTTTATCGGCTTCCACCCGGGTGGTAAAGACCGACAAAACGTCCGGACGGTCTGGATAAAAGGTGATTTTGCGGAAGCCTTCCGGTTCATTTTGCGTTACAAACAGGTCGCTGCCGGCCTGATACAGGCCTTCCAGCTGGGTATTTGACTCAGGGTGAATCACGACTTGGGTTTCAATCACCGCCTGATCCGGCGCATCGGCAATCACCAGCTGCTCCGCATCCAGCGTATAGCCGCTTTCAGGCAGCGCCTTGCCATTCAGCAGAATGGATTTCAGTTCCAGATCACGGCCCAGCAGCACCAAGTCTCCTGCAGTCTGGCGCTGCATTACCAATTTGGCATTCACATAGGTATGCTCATCAAAGACCTGAATATCTAAATCAATTGAATCAACAAGAAAAGAAGGTTTTTGATAATCTTTTAAATAAACCGTTTGGTCCGCTTCGACCACTGGATTTGCCGCGATATTCATATTGTGTCCTAATGCATGTTGTCTTTGGCTAGACTTTTATCTCTGAGATCATTTGATCATAGGTCAATATTCACAGTTTGTCTGCGCCTTTGCCTTGTTTTTCTATATGGGACTGCCGGCGGCGCTTTTCAATTCAATCATTGGGTTAATTCGGGCTTCCAGCTCATAATTCATGCAGGGTTCAGCTTCGCTGCGCAAGACAGAGCAGCAGTTTGCCTGCGCTGCGCCATTTTGGGCTGCATTGGCGCTGCCTGCCGCCGGCATGCTTGCTGTTCAGGCGCGCATATTTGCCGAAGCCTGAAAGAATTCATCACGGCGCGCAATTCTGCTGAATTGCATCTCTGCAGGCGCAAAGCACAGAATGTGCCGGCAGCATTCAGGCTGGATAATAACAACTTCAATATATTTCATAAACTTGCCAATTGCTCTGCTTCTTTCCTTTCATCCCCCTCAGCTCAAGACGCGCTGTCCTGTTGAAGAAATCCAAACATTAATTTCCAAAGCTGTACATTTTGTGCACGGATTTTGCTTGTATCTAAGCCTGCAAAGTTCACTATAAAACCTAAACAGGCAAAATTCCGGCAGCAATAGAGAGGTGCAAGATGTATTTAAAAGAACACATTGTCCGCGTCGAAAACATCAGGATATTGCAGGCGCTTGACGCCGCAAAGATTGATCATAAAGTGATTGCCGTATTCATGACTTGCGAAGGCATTCCTTTGCAGGCCTGCGATGTCAGCGCCATCATCAACAGCTATGACGCGCTTGGCGCCAAAAAGGCGCCGTCTAAAAAAGCGCGGGCTTTAATCAATGCAAAACAGCTTGGAGAGGAGGATGAATCGCTGCCGTGCCCAGCAGCTTACTGAAGCTTGTTCTGAACACTTAATGCTGATCAGTTAAGGAGTTTTACAATAAATCCCTTAACTTTTTGGCCATTCACGGCGGAGTCTTACCGTTTTTAAATTCAATATTT
>NZ_JAVXCI010000013.1:0-41000 GCF_036659555.1 Acinetobacter sp. | reverse complement strand
AACTGACTTGTAATCAGTAGGTCCACAGTTCGAATCCGTGTGCCGGCACCATTTCTCAGCCTCGCTTTTCAGCGGGGCTTTGATGTTTTCAGGCCCTGCATTTTGGCCTATCCGGCCTTGCGCGCAGCGATCTGCACATAGCGGACAATGCCTTCCTCATATAAAGCGCGGCAAAGCTTGGCCGTGACTTGAATTTTAAACTGATCCAATCCCTTGGCATTTGACTTTAAATGCCCAGCCTCATAGGCGGCGAAGCCGGCAAAGACCTGCGCGCTGATGTCCTGAATCTGAATATCTGTGAATTGAAATTTTTCCAGGCATTGCCGCAGCGCCGCGGGCTGCAGCAGATCCTGCAGATTGACATCAGCCGCTTTAAGCAGGGCCTGATATCTGAGTTTCTGCAGCGCATTTAGATTCAGATAGTTTTCCGACAGCATTAAATAATGAAAGCCAAGGCGGCCGTTGGCAGCTAAAACTGAATGCGCGGACAGCAGGAAGGAATTCAAATTGCAGTGATAGGCTGCGTCAATGCACAGCGCGGCGTCAAATGCCGGCTGCGGGAAAATCCGCTTTAAATTTAAAAAAGAGCCGCAGCGCACATCGGCCTGCAGCGCCGCACAGCGCTGGATTTTGGCCACACAGGCCGGCTGCAGCTCTACTGCGCTGAGCTGCCGCACCTGATACCGCGCCTGCCAGTGCAGCAGGCTGGCGCCCTGGCCGCAGCCTAGATCCAGCAGGCGGTCATTTGAGTTCAGGCCAACAGCTTGCGCCAGATGGTCGGCCAGCGCCCGGCAGGCTGCCGGATACGGCGGCGTATCGGCCTGCCAATAGCCCAGATTGCTCCAGGCCAGTTCGGCATCGTCACCCAGCAGCTGGGCATTAATGGCGTATTTATGCGCGGGCAGATGCCCGCGCCATGCCTGCAGCCATTTCATGAATCAATAGCCGAGCTGCGGCGCCACCTCAACCTCAGGCTTTAAGCCCACAAACGGCAATGGCGCGCCGAAGATTTCCGCAATATGCATGGCGGAAGTCACTGCAGACTCTAAAATCGGCAGGCCGCCGCATGACCATGAACCACAGAAAAACACTTTGCGGTTCGGCGCTTTATGGCGCTGCTGCAGCTCGGCATTTAAAGCCACCGTCTGCGAGTCCACCACCGCGCGGGTCAGGGTTACGGTCGAAATGATTTTTTTCGGATCAATCGGCGTCACCGGGCGCCAGGTCTGGAACACCGGCGCCTTGCCGACCAGGCTCGGCTCTACCGCGTTCAGCCAGACCGTGAACTGCTGGCGGGTGAATTTGCGGTCCATCATATAGCTGAGCACCGCCCAGTCTTTGCGCTTCGGCGGCATGACGCTTGAATCGGTGTGAATCACCAGATCGCCCTGCTCAAATTTGAATTTTTTCAGCAGCGCAATGTCATCGGCAAACTGTTCAGCATCCAGAAATTCTTCAATTTTAGAGGTCGGCGTGGCCACAACCACGCGGTCAAACTCCATTATTTGGCCGGCATTGTTGGCAACCAGCACTTTATCGCCCTGCTCTTTGACCGAAGTGATCGCTGAACCGCTGTTAATCGGAATGCCTTCAATCAGCTTATTGACCAGCGCCGGCGTGCCGCCCTGCAGGCGCAGCAGCGCATCGCCGTCGGTGAGCTGGCGCAGGAACACCAGCAGCGGCTTAGCCGGCCATTCGCCGATGGTTTTCGGATTGCAGGTGCAAATGGTATACAGCACCGGCATCACCGCGCCATGCCAGAACACTTCTTCAATCTCATTGCGGTTAATGAATTCCGCCAGGGTAATGTCCTGATTCTGCGACTTGAAAAATTTGGCAATTGCGGTTTTCAGCTGCAGCATGCCTTTCACCAGGCGCCAGCCATACTGCTGTATGCCTTTGCGGTTGTTGATGATCGGAAAATTGCCGATGCGGCTGCGCGTGGTGGTCAGCCAGGTTTCGGTCCGGTCTTCAAACAGCCAGCTGCAGGCCATGTAGGTGCGCACTGGAAAGGTTTTAATGCCCAAATAGGCCGCCAGGCTCAGGGTATTGTTCCAAAGGTGCGGATTCATTACGCGCAGCGGCGCGTCAATCAGGCCGCCTTCAAATTCGGTGCTGTGACTGTCCATGCCGCGTCCAGGCAAAGCCTCAAAAATGGTAATGTTATGCCCTGCGTCTTTCAGAATTCTTGCGGCAGCAAGCCCAGCCATGCCGCTGCCGATGACTGCAATATCCAATCTTCTATTCCGTTTATAAAAGTTTGATAAAATTATGACCTATGCAAACCGAAAACAGGCTATTAAAAACTACCAGATTGCAGCTTTTTCAGCGCAGGCTGCAAAACCGCATAAAACCCCGGCGGCGCAGCCTGCAGCGCGTGGCGCGCCTTAGATTTAAAATTGCATTTTATATACATATTAAAGCAAAATAAAAATAAAACCTTTTTAAAACCATTAGACTAAATTAACCATTTTTTTAACAAACGGTTTACTTATTAAAAAATTGGCGCTAATATGCGCGCCACATAAAAATGATAACTGCATCACTCAACAGCGGCTTAGGCCGGCGCAGGGATGCAGCAAAAAACAAAAAATATACAGCGCAAAAGAAAAAGCCCCTGAATTCATTCAGGGGCTTTTTTCCTGCCGCGGCGGCGCTTTTTCCCGGCTCAGGACTCGGCCTGCACCGGAATTTCACCGAACTTGCCGCTGTTGAAATCGCTGACCGCCTGCGCAATTTCGGCTTTGCTGTTCATCACAAAGGGGCCGTAGCCTTGAATCGGCTCATCCAGCGCTTTGCCGGTCAGCACCAGAAACTTGGCGTCGCGCACCGCCTGCAGCTGAATGGCCGCCTCGCCGTCTTTGGCAAACATCACGATTGAGCTGTCCAGCACCCGCTGCCCGCCGTTCAGCAGCATTTCGCCCTGCAGCACCGCAATCAGCACTGTGTGGTCCGCAGGCACATGAATAAACTCGGCATGGCCGGCGTTCAGGGCGCCATCCCAAACATTGACTGGGCTGAAGGTGCTGGCCGGGCCATGATGCCCAGCATATTCTCCGGCGATGATCCGCAGATGGCCGGCATCATCAGCAAACTGAAGCGCCGGAATGTCCTGCGCTGCAATGGCCTGATATTTTGGCGCGGCCATTTTGTCTTTGGCCGGCAGATTCACCCACAGCTGCGCCATTTCAAACAGGCCGCCGGACTGGGCAAACTCAGCGGAGTGGAACTCTTCGTGCACCAGGCCAGCGCCCGCGGTCATCCACTGCACATCGCCCGCCTGAATGGTGCCGCCGCCGCCGGCGGAGTCTTGGTGCGTAACTGCGCCCTGATAGGCAAGGGTCACGGTTTCAAAGCCGCGGTGCGGATGTGAGCCGACGCCGTGCTGCTGCGCGGTCGGTTCAAACCGGTACGGCGCTGCGTAGTCCAGCAGCAGGAATGGGCTGATGGCCTGGCCCAGGCGGTCATAGGAAAACAGGTTTTTGACCGGAAAGCCGTCGCCGACCCAGTGCATGTTTTGATTGCGGTAAACGCCAATGATTTTTTTCATCACAAACTCCTATCTCTAGGGCTTAACATGCGCTCATCTTAAATTTTTTAAAGGGCCGAACCAAGCCGGCGCCCGGCATACTGCATCCCGGCAATAGGACAATCACTGCGGGTATTTGTGCTTTTCCCTTAAGCTTCAGAAAAATCTGAATATTTAAAGACTGTCTTATTTTTAAGATTATTTATCTCAATTTAGCGGCTTAATTTTGCCCGGCAAGCTGCTTAGCATGAACTGCAGGCCGGCTGCGCGGCATCCGGCCAGACAGTTTTTCAACCCGCTGAATACAGACAATGAGGAATAAGATTATGGGCAAGCCTTATGTGCGCTTAGATAAAGATAAAGCTGCGGTACTGCTGGTCGACCATCAAACCGGCCTGCTTTCACTGGTCCGCGATATTGACCCGGATAAATTCAAAAACAATGTGCTGGCGCTGGCTGCAGCCGCCAAATACTTCAAGCTGCCGGCTATTTTAACCACCAGTTTTGAACAGGGCCCTAACGGCCCGCTGGTGCCGGAACTGAAGGAAATGTTCCCGGATGCGCCGTATATTGCGCGCCCGGGCCAAATCAACGCCTGGGACAATGCTGACTTTGTCCACGCCGTCAAAGCCACAGGCAGAACGCAATTGATCATTGCCGGCGTGGTGACTGAAGTCTGCGTGGCTTTCCCTGCGCTGTCCGCCCTGGAGGAAGACTTTGATGTTTTTGTCATTACCGACGCTTCCGGCACATTCAATCCCCTGACCCGCGACGCCGCATGGGAGCGCATGTCAAATGCCGGCGCGCAGCTGATGTCCTGGTTCGGCGCCGCCTGCGAGCTGCACCGCGACTGGCGCAATGATATTGAAGGCCTCGGCGCGCTGTTCAGCAGCCATATTCCTGACTACCGCAACCTGATCAACAGCTATGCGCAGCATAGCGCCGGCAAAAAATAATTGCATGCCGAACCGCAGCAAACCGGCCTCAGCGCCGGTTTGCTGCCGATCCAGATGGGCAGCCTGAAGCGCATCAGCCAATTTTCCAGTGTTGTTATTTTCCTGCCAATGATATGATAAAAAACACATTCCGCATTATCCGCCGGGGGCTTCATGCATTCTTTTGATGACTGTCTGTATTTTTATCTGGTGGTCAAGCACGGCGGCTTCAGCGCCGCCAGCGAAGCCTCAGGCATGACCAAGTCCAAGCTCAGCCGCCGGATTCTTGACCTGGAAGAACAGTTCAATGTCACGCTGATTCAGCGCTCGACGCGGCATTTCAAAGTGACCCCTTTGGGGCAGGAGTTTTTTGCAGAATGCAGCAAAGTCATTGAGCAGGCGGACAATGCGCAAAATGTGCTGCTGCAGCAGAAAGCCGAACCGCAGGGCCTGATCAAAATCAGCTGCCCGCCGGTGATGATGGAGCATCAGATCCGGCCGCTGCTGCACCGGTTTTTAAAGGACTATCCGAAAGTCAGCATTGAAATGGAGCTGTCCAGCCGGCGCACCGATGTGCTGCATGACGACATTGACCTGGCCATCCGCACCAGCTTTCAGGCCAATGAAGACTCCAGCATTATTGTGCGCGATGTCGTTAAAACCACGCATTGCCTGGTCGCCAGCCCGGAACTGCTGCAGGGCCGCAGCCTTGAGTATGTGACTGAACTGGCGGATTTTCCCAGCATTGCCTTAGGCATGCAGAAGCAGCAGCAATGGCATTTGCACAACTTAAAGCATCAGGAAGAAATCAGCATTCCGCTGCAGCCGCGGGTTAAAAGCAGCGACCTGATGGGCGCCTATTTTGCGGCCTTAGACGGCCTGGGCATTGCAGACCTGCCCTATTTAACCGTGGAAAAGGATATCCAGTCCGGCCGCTTAATTCATCTGCTGCCCGAATGGTGCTCCAATATCGGCACGGTGCAGCTGGTCTATGCCTCACGCAAAGGGCAGCGCCTGGTGATGGAAAAGCTGATTGAATCCCTTGTTGAAGGCATCCGGCGCCATGCCCCGCACAGCGCCGGCTATTTGCCCTGAATAAAGAAATCCGGAACAGCGGTTCCGGATTTCTTTAAGCTGCGGCTGAATCAGCTTAGATTTTGCCGACTAAATCAATCGACGGCGCTAAAGCGGCATCGCCTTCTTTCCATTTTGCCGGGCAGACTTCACCCGGGTGCGCATGCACATATTGCGCGGCTTTCAGCTTGCGCAGCAGTTCAGAAGCGTCACGGCCAATGCCGCCGGCATTGATTTCCACAATCTGGATTTTGCCTTCCGGGTCAATCACAAAGGTTCCTCGGTCGGCCATGCCTTCGGCTTCAATCAGCACTTCAAAGTTTTTCGCCAAAGTCCACGCCGGGTCGCCCAGCATCGGGTACTGGATTTTGCCGATTTCTTCAGAAGCGTCATGCCAGGCTTTGTGGGTGAAATGCGTATCGGTGGAAACCGAATAGATTTCTGCGCCCATGCTTTGAAATTCAGCATAGTGGTCGGCTAAATCGCCCAATTCTGTCGGGCAGACAAAAGTGAAGTCTGCAGGATAAAAGAACACGACTGACCATTTTCCGAGCATATTTTTTTCAGATACTTCAATGAATTGGCCATTTTTATAGGCTGTGGCGCTAAACGGTTTGACTGCGGTATTGATCAGGCTCATGGAATATTCCTCTCGCTGGTTAATGCGGCTGTTGATCTGTTGAAGCCAGAATAACCAAAT
This sequence comes from Acinetobacter sp., assembly GCF_036659555.1. GTDB lineage: Bacteria > Pseudomonadota > Gammaproteobacteria > Pseudomonadales > Moraxellaceae > Acinetobacter. The sequence goes on along the minus strand of NZ_JAVXCI010000013.1, from coordinate 34,762 downwards.
CATCATCATTGGTAAAACTGTAATTTTTTATATAAATAATCGGATTATTAGATTTTAATTCCTGCGGCAGCCATCTTCTATTTAATTTTATTCCAGCTTGACCGCTGGCGCTTTGTTCTGTAGATTTTCTTTTTAAGCGGATGAAAGAAATGAACTTCAAAGCGATTCTTCTGAACTTTAGCCAGCTCCCTTCAGGCACCGACGCCTTCAAGCAGCTGAAACAGCTCTGCGAACAGCAGCTCGGCCAGCCGCAGCCTTCTCTGGAAAAAACCGCCCTCTTCCTCATCAGCGGATTTGCTAAAAATTACGTGCTGCTTTACGAAGATCAGGCCATTCGCCCTGAATTTGCGCAAAATGCGAAAAACCAGCTGCTCGGCTATATGCAAAGGCTAAGCGATGCGCTGGAAAGCGCAGACGAAGCCCGCATTTTAGAGGCGCTTAACCAAGTCAGCTCAGATTATATGCAAAGCTCGCGGGTGTTTTAACGCCTGCGCCAAGCTGCGCTTAAAGCGGTTTTTTGCGGAAAAAATAATATTCAGGCCATAAAAAACCCTCTTGGCAGAGGGTTTCTCATCATGACAGGCTGCCGTTCCAATTAAAAAGGATATACCCACCAAAAACACATAATTATTTATATTACAATAACTTAAATTAAAATGTTAAATTTTTTGTATATATTAAGACAAAATATTTAACATTTTTAACTTCCTTTACAAAGAATTATGAAAACTTTGATTTGCCATAGTAAATATAAAATAATTATGAAATGAATGTGAACTAAGGCTTAACCATCTATTGTATCTTGAAAAGCTTTTCTAAAATTTTCACCAATATCTTTAGAATGGATATAAATTCCTATTTCATGATAAGGATCTGTTGCATTACTCACAGATGCATTAGATGACAACCAATTAAGACTGCTAATAACAATATCATTATCATCCCAAACAAGAACCTTAGAATGACTTTTCTTCCTAGGATTAATATTAGGTGTATGTAGTTGAATATCAATTTTGTATTCAGGCTGCTTAAGTAATTCTCTTAATTTCAATTCATCATTGTGAGTAAAATTTTCAGATTTTTCTGAAAAAAATACTATTTTCTTTGCATTATGGTTATTTTTAATTGAATCAAAAATTGGCTTTCGAGAAACATTACTTAATTTGTCACTTGTAATGAGAATTAATTTTTTAGCGTTTACTTTAGCCTTTTCAACAAGGCTATAATGCTGATTCTTGTAAACAATTGCTAAATTAGCAAATTCAGTATCATTAGATTCTCTTTGATTAAATAAGAGCACATCCTTAGCCAAATCAGAAAAATAATTATACAAATCATTAGAGTGAAAGTCTTTAGCACTGCATAGAATACTAGATATCCTTAAAAAATCATGAACTATTTGATTATTTTTAATAATTACAGAAGCCTCAAATCTATCAAAGTTACTATAGAAAAAATTACATGAACCTAATAAAAGACTTGGGCCCCATTCATTATGATGTGTAATTATAAATTTAGAATGAGAACCAGTTTTTTTGTGATCATTTAATTGAAGTGGAGTAATATTTTCAAGAGTACATTCTTCATTGAATCTATCTAGTAATTTTTCAATTCTATAGATTTCATCTAAGGATTTTACTAACTTAATTTGTGAGCTGTCATCAACATCTAAATCATCAGCGTCTGGCTTATCCTTACCAAATAATATAGTAACTTCAACTCCTCGTTTAAGAGCATTTTTTAATTCAAAACCTATTTCAGTCCATTCAAGTAATTTTTTATTATATAATGAACGTTCTGAGATAAAAGTGGAGTGTATTACCAAGTATTTACTAGAGTTTCTTATTAAATCTAAAAATATAATTTTATGATCATCACCACCATATATAGTTCTAATATTTTCAGCACTCGTTTTATAAAATTTCAATAATGGCTCTTTAGAATTTAAAACAAACTGATTTATATTTGATTCTGATCCAGAAGTTATGGTTTTTTCTTTATTAAATTCTAAATCATTAATAACTTGATCTGCTAAAATAGAAAATTTAAGTTTCACCTCATTAAGTAATTCAAGTGTAAAAATATTTGAATAGTCTTCATTAAATTCAATTTTTTTAATTTTTTTATCAAAAATCGTATCCAACAAAATATATCTTGTTTCATTAAGTGTTATATTCCCACTAGTAAACTCTAAATCCTCAATATGCTCTCCAGAATAAGTTACACACTTTTTAACTGCTTCGGTATCAGGAAAACATGATTTAAACGGTAGATTTAAGAATTTTATCTTAATACCATCCTCTATTAATTCTTGTATTCTAAGAAATGACTCAACTCTTAGTGGATTGTTTTTTAACAACCCATAATACCTATTACCAATAGGATCAAAAACATAATCTCTGGTTCTATAATACTTTTCTGAAAATTGAGGTATGGTATCAAACTCTGAAATATATTTTCCTAATTTAGTAATTGTAAAAACATATGTATTTTCTATTGGTATGATTTCCACCCAATTATTTGATACAAAAGGAAGAACAATTTGAATTACTATTTGACGTTTCAAATTAGAATATTGTTCTAATATTTCTAATGATACTGATGAATCTGCAATTCTCCTTAAAAATAATAAATCTAACACTGACCACTCAGACTTTCTTGTAATAGTAAATTTATTTTTTCCATAAAAAAAAGGAACAGCTAATTTTAAATCTTCATATCTATTATATTTCATTATTAATTTCCATTCTCATTAAAAAAGTCTTCAGTACTAACAAAATCACAGTACGCAGGAGGAAAACTACTTAATAGATTACTAAGTCTTTTTACAAACTTTTTATCATCTGCATTTGTATCATTTGATAGCTTTTCTTGGACTTCAGACTCATAATAATCAACAGTTTTTGCCCAACTCTCAAATAAACCAAAACTCCCCACTAATATTAATTTAAATTTAGCTCGACTTAACAATACATTCATTCTCCTTTGATCAAGTAAAAATCCTAGACTTTCTCTAATAGATGATGCATTATTATGTCTTACTAAACTAACTATAATAATATCAGCTTCATCACCTTGAAATGAATCAACTGATTTACAAATTTCATCAGAATTCTTTAAATCGAAACCTTCTGGTAATATATTCTTAGGAATTCTAGCATTAATAAAATTTACTTGCTTTAAATAAGGACTCAAAACTTGTATAGTTAGTTTTTTGTTTTTATATTTTTTAACACTATTATCCTTTTTTAAAATTGAAAATATAGCTTTTATCAGGTCTACTTCTTGTGAATTAATATAGTTATCATCAAAATTACCTTCTAATTTTTGGTGATCATTTTTATAAGGTACATCCAACCATAGAACACCTTTTGTACTGGTCGATAGTTGTAATTTTTCTAAATATTCAAAGTAAAATGGATTAGGATCACTAAACTTAGCTTGCAATTCGTGATAAGTTTCAAGCTCTGAATTGTACACCGTTTTTGAAACAATGTTTGCTATATCTGGATGCATTCTATGCTGAATATTAACTCTCTTACCAAAACTAGGCTGTTTTCTCTTATTTAACTCTTCTGCTTTTTTAGTAAGAAATTTAAATAGTCCAAAATAATCTTTAGAATTTTTTTGAAGTTTTAACTTTGAGTCTAAGCTTATATTGAGATCACTTTGATCCTGATTAGTATCACCTAAAATTTGATTAAAAAGAGGAAACTTAAACTCACCATCCTTCACTTCATCAATAACATGCCTTATATTTGAAATATCAGAATCTAAAATTTTGTTTATAGATCTTTCTAAAAATGGAGGTAATTGCATATGATCACCAATCAAAATTCTTCTATGAGACAACATTAATGGGCTAATAATTTCTAGTCCAGATGACTTACCAGCCTCTTCAAGAATAGAAAAATCGAACTGTATGTTATTATCAAGTAAATTCTCAATAATCTTTGAATTTGAAGTGGTAAACAGTATATTAGCTGCTTTTAGTATTTGCTCGAAAAAACTCCCCCAATCACCATTTTCATTTATAAAATTATTTAATTTATTTTTAAAATCATCAGTTTGATTCTCACAACCATCTTTAAACATTTGGCTTCTTTTAAAATCATTAATATATGGCTTTGTTACACGACTACTAATTTTAAAGTCTTCATCATCTTGATCTTTACTTTTGTTATTGAAAGCATCAATAATAATTAATTCCTTATCAAATTTGAGTTTTTTTACTTCATTATATAAAATATTAACTGTTGCATGACTTTGGGCTGTTAGTAATATTTTACTATACGCTTCATCTTTAAAAATTTGATTGATTAAAGCTGTGATAAGGAAAGTTTTCCCAACACCAGGTGGCCCTTGCACTATAAAATTTGGTTGTGTCTCAAGAACTTGCTTAAAAATTTCTTTTTTCACATGATCTAGCTCTTGAAAAGACTCATGAAATTCATGTGTATAATTTATCTTACTTAGACTATCAATAGGATTTACAATACTGTTGACCAAAAGTGTTTGATTCGCAAGTTTTACCAATGCTTTACTTTTTCTTCTAAAGTTTATTTTATCTCCTTGAGTATCTCCTGCCATAAGAGTCATTGAATCTGACAATATATTTTTAATATTATAATCTTTTTTTGCTCGAAATATATAAACTTTTCTTGCATAGTCTTTTTTAATAAACTCAAGTTCAATCGGGATTGATAAATCATCTACAATATTATTTTTTTTATTTCTAACTAGCACCCACTTTTGAATCTTTTCATCCTTAATAAAATCATCAAATCTTTCTTTAAACGGTTTAATTTTTAGTTTCTTCGATAAAATTTTATTATTTATATCCTCATTTAATTTTATTAATATATTTGTGTGAGTGGAACTATTATTTTTTTCAACTTCAGCACAAACTTGGAATAAGTTAGCTTTATATAAGCCGACTTCAACAGCATATGAAAATAACAACCCCTGATAAAGTTCTTGAAGATTATCTGAATATTTTTCATTATTTGGAAAAATTTCAAAAATGTTTACCCATGATTCTGTATTTTCGAAACTTCCTCTTCGAGTGTAGAAGCCATTTGCCACCTCAACTTTTATTTTTGCGAAAACTTCTATTTTATCATTTTTCACAAATGATGGAAGCACTGGAAATACATTTTCTATATATCCATAATCCCATGTAAATCTTTCTTCATCCTCTTCAAAATATTTAAATTTACCAACTTGATATACTCGTTTTTTCCCAACTATCAAATAAAAAGTATTATTTCTAATTGTACATTTATATACTATTAAATTTTTAACATCCAAATCATTTCTTACAAAATTCAATACTTCATCTTTACTTGGTTCATAATCTAATTCATTCATTATACTTTCTCGAATAATTTTATCTTTCGAGTTTTCTGAATCGAAATGAAGTAGTAAGATATAATCTTTATTTCTAGTCGCACTTAAATCTAATGAGGATAATTCTTTGATTATTGAAGATATAGAAATTTCTACTTTCTCCAAATTAATATTATTAGAAATTGAATTATAATTCATTAAATTATCTATAAATTTTTTTTCTTTACTACTAAGATATGAGTCATTTATTTCGGTAGTCTTTATGTCTAATAATTTACAAATAAGGTAGCTTAGCGCAAGCCAATCAGACCTAAAGCTAGCAAATGGATAAAGTTTCCTCTCAGTAAGTATTGGATCCTCTTTTTTTAATTGATATAAGCATAATGTCCATTCAAAACCAGAGAGTTTAAATCGCTCAGAATCATTTTCCACATTTAAATCATAAATAATACTTTCGCAATTAATATTTCTATGAATAATATTTTGATCATGTAAAATTTGAATAGCTCTTGAAATTCTTAAAATATTTTTCCAAAATATTATTCTATTGTGACTTAACATTAAACTTTTTTTATGCAACCAATGTTTATTTCTAGATATAGTTCTTATATCTCTCTTTTCAATATTTACTCTACTTTTCAAATATTCAGATAGAACTCTCGATGTATTTGCATCTTCATAGAAAATATAAAACCCTTTATCATCATAATGGGCACTTTTTAATAATTCTAAATAATTGTTAGCCTTGGGATAGTTTTGTATTTTTAATATTTGTCTAATTTCATGAAGCCACATATCTCTTAATGCTTCACTTTTTTCATTTTTTAACTCCCATATTTTTACTCTTTTAACCTCATCTCTATCCATATATTCTACTAAGCTTACTCTTCCAGCCTGAGTATCATTCGAATAGATTTCAAGCTTATCTTCTATGTTACAAATTACCATAATATTATGATTATCCAAGAAATTATAAATATACTAAGTTGAAATTCTAAAAAATTTTTTCTCATTAAGCAACTTATAAATTCACTCTAATTTCCACAATTCTTTAGAAAAAATTATATTTATATTCACTTTAAATACACATAGAACATTCCATTTTGATAATGTAAAATTTGACTCTAGTTCTTCTTTGTATCTTAAAAATTAAAATAATTTAATTAACATATTTTATCCTTTCAATATTTGTTTTTTCATACCTATAACCCGAATTACGGATAAGAAAATGCCTTGAAAAAAAGATGGTTAGAGCCATGTAGAAAGTTACCACACCAACCAAAGACTCTAACCACCATGTTTGATTTTACAGAAATTTTCTGCACCGTTGATGATTTTTTTAAGAAATTTGAACCCATTTATTGGCAATTTCTTAAGCAGGAAAATAGGCGTAAACGGATCCGATTAGCAACCCTATCCCTCTCTGAAATTGTGACGATTGCAATTTGTTATAAAACATCGCAAGTACATAACTTTAAAATATTTTTCCAATTGCTTTGCCAATTTGAGAGTAAATTGTTTAAGTCTTTACCTTGCTATAAAAATATACTCAGCTTGATTAATCAGCATCAGCTTGCGATCCATGCGCTACATCGTGCTTTAAGCAAAGGACAAGCATGTCAATATCTATGGGTTGATTCAACACCTTTACCTGTCTGTAAAACAAAAGAATTCCTAAAGGTCGCCATGCTTTAGATGATATTGCTTCTCGTGGCAAAAGTTCCATAGACTGGTTTTATGGCTGTAAATTACATCTTCTCATGAACAATGAAGAGGAAATCGCTAATACAGTTTTATCCACTGGACACATTGCGGATATTATAAAAATCGAAGAACTGGTTGATGGCCTATTAGCAACTGTTTATGGAGATAGAGGTTATATTGGAAAATCGATAAAAGCTAAATTATCAGATCAAGGTATTGATTTAATTACTTATCCAAGAAAAAATATGCAAGTAAGTCTATTGCCTTTTTCTGATGAATACCACTTGAGACAGCGAAAAAGAATTGAAACTTTAATTGGTTTGTTGAAAGAAAAATACCATTTAGTGACCAGTAAGCATCGGGCTATTTCTGGTTTTCTGGCAGGCATATTTTCATCTTTATGTGCTTATCAACTCTGTCAGAAGAATAAGCCAAAAATTCATGTCGTTAGAAATTTGGCTTATCCGTAATTGGGGTTATATAAATTTGGATAAGCCATAGGAACACCATCACTATCCAAAAGAACAGCAAATCGCTCACCACTACTCATTACAAATCTTTTAACGGACATCATAACTATATTTAACAAAATATCTAAGTATTGAATATTATAAATAAAAAAATTTACAGAACTATTTCTAGCATCTGTAAATTCTTTATTTAATTTATTGTTAAATAATAAAAAATATTAAAATTTAACAAAACTTGATCTAAGGTATGTGTCAAAACGGCAGGTCATCATCCAAATCTGCCGGAGCCGCTGCTGGCGCAGCCGGAGCTTTTGGCGCAAAACCGCTCGGGTTGTTGTTGGCGTAACCGCCCTGGTTGCCGCCGCCATAGCCGCCTTGGCTGGCATTGGCCTGACCGCCGCCGTAACCGCCCTGCTGGTTATTGCTGTAGCCGCCCTGCTGATTGCCGCTGTTGAAGCGCGGCTGTTCAAAGCCCTGGCCCTGGTCACTTTGCTGGCGCGCGCTGTCCAGCATCTGCATCTGCTCGCCGCGGATTTCCGTGGTGTAGCGCTCCTGGCCGTTCTGGTCGGTCCACTGGCGGGTGCGCAATGAGCCTTCAATATACACTTTAGAGCCTTTGCGCAGGTACTGCTGGGCAATTTCGCCCAGGCGGTTGTGCAGCACAATGCGGTGCCATTCTGTCTGCTCTTTACGCTCACCCGTATTTTTGTCCGTCCATGAATCGCTTGTGGCGATAGAGAACTGGGTCAGGGAACCGCCATTCGGGAAAGTTTTTGTTTCAGGATCTCGGCCCAAAGTACCGACTAAAATGACTTTATTAACACCACGCATCAGACGTATTCTTCCTATTTGTTGCTATTATTTACTTTATAAGAGTTATGCTTAAATGGCTACCTCTTTCCCCAACAAGTGCGTTAAATCTTGTCGCGCAGCTTCATCAATCTGCTGCTTATCCACCTTCAGATAGGCGACCTGCTGGTCAGACATCACCACGACTTCTTCAATACCACGGATTGCCAAAAGCTGAGAAGTCCATTCGTCAGTTTCTCTGGTTTCCGGCAGGCGCAAAACCAGCGAAGACAGGTAGCGCGGCTGTTCCAGCCCGAAGCTGATCAGCAGCCAGATGACCGCGATGGCGGTTAAAATGCTCCAGCCCACGGCGGTGCTGTTCAGCTGCAGGAGCTGACCGCCCAGCGTGCCGCCAAAGAATGCGCCCAGAAACTGGCTGCTGGCATTGACGCCCATCGCCGTGGCTTTGGACTGAATCGGCGCAGCTTTGGAGAGCCAGGACGGTAAGAGCGCTTCCATCACGTTAAAGGCGATAAAGAACAGCCCCAAGCCGGCCAGCAGCACATATTTGGATTCATAGCCAAAGATCAAGACCGCCAGGCCCAGAATAATCCCGCCAATCGCCGTCAGGAAAATGCCACGCATTTTGCGGTATTTTTCCGCCAGAATAATGCTGGGAAAGGCAAAAAACAGGCTGATCAGCAGCAGTGGCAAATACACCAAGCCTTGGCTGGACAAGGGAATGCCGGCAAAATCAATCAGCTGTGACGGCAGGTAAATAAACATTGCGGTCAGCAGCAAGTGCAGCGAAAACACCGAAACATGCAGGCGGTTCAGGCTGCCCATTTTCAGCACCTGCTTCAGCTGCGTCAGATAGCCCTGCTGAAAATTGCGGTGATGGCGGGTGACTTTCGGCACCAGCAGCAGCATGCTGATCGCCGCCAGGCCCATAATGGTGGTGACCCAGAACAGGCCGGAAATGCCGACCAGGCCGGTCAGCCATGGCCCCAAGCTGAACGCCACCACAAAGGACAGGCCGATGCTCATGCCCATCGCCGCCATGGCTTTGCTGCGCTGCTCTTCGCGGGTCACATCGGCCAGCAGGGCCATCACTACTGCGGAAACTGCGCCGCCGCCGGCAATCGCGCGGCCGATAATCACCCCGTAAATGGTTTCGGACATGGCCGCCACTGCGCCGCCTAGGGCGAACAGCAGCAGGCCGATCACCACGAGGGGCTTGCGGCTGTAGCGGTCGGCAATCAGGCTGAAGGGAATCTGCAGAACCGCCTGGGTCAGGCCGTATACGCCCACTGCAAGGCCGATTAAAGCAGGCGTTGCATATTGATAAGACTGCCCTGCCACCGAAAATACCGGGATAATCATGAACAGGCCCAACATGCGCAATGCAAAAATACTGCTTAGGGCAAAAGTTGAGCGGCGTTCTAAAGCATTCATCATATCAATCAGCGTAAATTTAAGGGCCAAATGGATGCAGATATCCTACATCATTCCGGCGCGCGGTGCTGAGGTATTCACGGCAGCGCGCCAATAAAAAAGGGCGCATTGCATGCGCCCTCAGATTGAAGCATTTGTTTCTTAAGCCAGGATTAACCGTGCTGTTCCTGGCGCTTGCGGTACTGGATTGAGGCGATAATCGCCCAGACAATAAACGCCACGCCAATCAGGCCGGTCACCACTTCAGGCACATGCACGCCGGTGCCGCTGGCCAGCATGATGAACGCCAGAGCGCCGATTGCATAGTGCGCGCCGTGCTCCAGATAAATATAGGCATCCAGCGTGCCTTTTTCCACCAGATAAATGGTCATTGAACGCACGAACATCGCTCCAATCGCCAAGCCCAGCATGATGATCACCACGTCTGAGGTGATCGCAAAGGCGCCGATAACACCGTCAAAGCTGAAGGAGGCATCCAGCACTTCAAGGTACAGGAAGCCGCCGATGCCGGCCTTGATCACGCCGGTAGAGGCGCCGCTGGCGTCATGCGCGACCGCATTGCCGTCTTCGTCAATTTCCGGCTCGCCGCCCAGCAGATGGCTCAGCACCTGCACGCCGATGTACACCACAATGCCCCAGATGCCGGCCATGGTCACCACCAGGCGCTTCGCTTCTTCGACATTCGACGCCATCACCAGCAGGGCAATCAGCGCAAGGAAAGCCGACATGGCGGGCACGTTGGCCAGATTCGCCAGGCGCGCTTCCAGCCATTTGAACCAGTGGGTGTCCTTGCCCTCATCCAGAAAGAAATTCAGGAACACCAGCAGCAGGAAGGCGCCGCCGAACGCGGCGATTTCAGGATGGTGATCCATCAGGCGCTGCGAATAGGTTTTCGGATCATTCAGCGCCAGGCTGACCACTTCCATAAAGCCCATATCCGCCGTGACTGCGACAATCGCCACCGGGAAAATCAGGCGCATGCCGAACACCGCCACTAAAATGCCGACGGTCAGGAACAGCATTTTCCAGAAATGATCCCAGCCGCGCAGCACCGAAGCGTTGACCACAGCATTGTCAAATGACAGCGACACTTCCATCACTGCAAGAATGGCGGTGATGGTCAGCGCCGTAAACATGGCCTGAATGCCTGCGTTTGGCCCGTGGCTGAAGCCCCAGTACGCAGAAATACCCAGACACACGACCGTAAATATGATTGAGAAACCAAAATGTTTCATCATGACAGATCGACCTATGAATCTATAAAAATTGGGGGGAAATCGCTAAAGCTTAAAAAGCGCTTAAGATTTAATGCGCACAAGTATGACGGCTTTTTCCTGTTTAGCCAAAGCCCCTGACAGGGTTTTTTGATGCAGTGTGCTGCAGGGCATGCTGCCGGGGCTGTTTCAGGATTTGCACAGCAGGCTGCCGGCAAAGCGCGCCTTCTGCTGCAGGGCCAGCTGCCGGAATGCATCCTGCAGTTTTTTATCCGCCTCGGTCAGCAGCTGCTGATTGGCTTCAAGCACCCCCAGCATGCGGTCATACTGCTGCGGAATCTGCCCGCAGGACAGCTTTTTGCGCTCAGCATCTGAATCCGCTTTGGCCAGCTGCCCAATCAGCCGGTCAATCGCCGCATTTTCCGCATTCAGCGCCTGTGCAGCTTCGGCCGCCGATGTGTATTTCCGGCCTTCAGCCTGCGGCGCCTTGCTGCAGCCGGCCAGCAGCAGGGCCGCCAGCAAAACGCCGCATTTAGTTTTCATCTTCATGTGCTGTCCTCGTTATGCTGCGCCGTCCAGCCGCGGCATCCTGCAAAGTTGAATCGGGCTATTTTAGCAGGCCCGGCGGGCTTGCGCCCGGCGCTCCGGCTGCGCGGCTCCGCAGCATCGGTTTATTTTTCTCGCAATCCCGCGCGGAAATCCGCGGTTTTTTACACTTGAACATTTTTCATGCGCTATCATATAAAGGTTTTTGATGAATTTTTTCAGGACCATTGCATGAGCCAAAGTCATATCCGTATTCGGGGCGCGCGCACTCATAACTTAAAGAATGTGTCGCTCGATATTCCACGCGACAAGTTTGTGGTGATTACGGGGCTTTCGGGTTCAGGCAAATCATCTTTAGCCTTTGACACGCTGTATGCCGAAGGCCAGCGCCGCTATGTCGAGTCGCTGTCCGCCTATGCGCGCCAGTTCCTGTCGCAGATGGAAAAGCCGGAAGTCGACTCGATTGAAGGCCTCAGCCCGGCAATTGCCATTGAACAGAAATCCACCAGCCACAACCCGCGCTCCACCGTCGGCACCATCACCGAAATTTACGACTACCTGCGCCTGCTGTACGCCCGCGTCGGCACGCCGTACTGCCCGGAGCATGACCTGCCGATGGTGGCGCAAACGGTGTCGGAAATGGTCGATGCGGTGAAAAGCCTGCAGGAAGGCACCGCTTTAATGCTGCTGGCGCCTGTGGTGCGTGACCGCAAAGGCGAATACACTGCGCTGTTTGAACAGCTGCAGGGCCAAGGCTTTGTGCGCGCGCGGGTGGACGGCGAAATTATTGAAATTGACGCGCCGCCGGAACTGGACAAAAAGAAAAAGCATACCATTGAAGTGGTGGTTGACCGCTTTAAAGTCCGCGAAGACCTCGGCAACCGCATTGCCGAAAGCTTTGAAACCGCGCTGCGCCTGGGCAGCGACATTGCGGTTTTGTCCTGGATGGATGGCGGACAGGCCGACCGCGTGTTCTCCGCCAAGCATTCCTGCCCCGAATGTGACCGCGCTGTGGCGGAACTGGAGCCGCGCCTGTTTTCCTTCAACAACCCCTTCGGCGCCTGCCCGGTCTGCGACGGCCTCGGCACGCGCAGCCATTTCAGCGCCGATAAGCTGATTCCGAACAGCGCGCTCAGCATCAGCGAAGGCGCCATCCGCGGCTGGGACAGGCAGCGCCCGTATTACTACAGCATGATCCAGAAAGTCGCCGAGCATTACGGCCTGTCTTTGGATACGCCGTGGCATGAGCTGGATGCCGGCGGCAAAAAGACATTCCTCTACGGCACAGGCAAGGAAAAAATTGACCTGAGCTATATTGATGAGCGCGGCCGCCGGCATAGCCGCGTGCAGCCTTTTGAAGGCATCCTGCCGCATCTGGAGCGCCGCTACCGCGAAACCGAATCCAATTATGTGCGCGATGACTTGGCGCAGTACCTGTCCAATGCCGCCTGCGACGCCTGCGGCGGTTCGCGCCTGAATGAAATTTCCCGCAATGTGCGGGTCAAGGACAAGACCATTGCCGAAATCACCCAAATGTCGATTGGCGATGCCGAGCAGTATTATCAAAACCTGCATTTAACCGGCGCCAAAGGCGAAATTGCCGACAAGATTTTCAAGGAAATCCGCGAGCGCCTGCATTTTCTGGTTTCGGTCGGCCTGAATTACCTCAGCCTGTCGCGTTCCGCGGAAACCCTGTCCGGCGGCGAAGCACAGCGCATCCGCCTGGCCTCGCAGATTGGCGCGGGGCTGATGGGCGTGATGTATGTGCTGGATGAGCCGTCGATTGGCCTGCATCAGCGCGACAACGACCGCCTGCTGGAAACGCTGATGCGCCTGCGCGACCTGGGCAATACCGTGCTGGTGGTGGAGCATGACGAAGACGCAATCCGCGCGGCCGACCATATTATTGACATTGGCCCGGGCGCAGGCATCCACGGCGGCCACATCATTGCCGAGGGCACCTATGAAGAGCTGGCGGCCCATGAAGACTCGCTGACCGGCCAGTACCTTTCAGGAAAGCTGAAAATTGCCGTGCCGGAAAAGCGCACCGCGCCGCCGAAGCCCGAAGAGCAGATCAAGCTGCTGGGCGCCGCCGGCCACAACCTGAAAAATGTCGACCTGACCATTCCAATGGGCATTATGACCTGCGTGACCGGCGTTTCCGGCTCAGGAAAATCCACGCTGATTAACCGCACCCTGCTGCCGCTGGCGGCGACGCAGCTGAATGGCGCAACCACCTTAACTGCGGAGAAGTTCGATTCAATTGACGGCCTGCAGTTCCTGGACAAAGTGGTGGATATTGACCAAAGCCCGATTGGCCGCACCCCGCGTTCCAATCCTGCAACCTATACCGGCCTGTTCACTCCAATCCGCGAGCTGTTTGCGCAGACTCAGGAAGCCAAAGCGCGCGGCTACGCGGCCGGGCGCTTCTCCTTTAACGTGAAGGGCGGGCGCTGTGAAGCCTGCGAAGGCGACGGCATGATTAAAGTCGCCATGCATTTCCTGCCGGATATGTATGTGCCCTGCGACGCCTGCCACGGCAAGCGCTACAACCGCGAAACGCTGGAAGTGAACTATAAAGGCAGGAATATTTCCGATGTGCTGGAAATGACCGTGGAAGACGCGATGCATTTTTTTGACGCCATTCCCGTGATTCACCGCCGTCTGGAAACCCTGCATCAGGTTGGTTTGGGCTATATCCGCCTGGGCCAGTCGGCAACGACGCTGTCCGGCGGCGAGGCGCAGCGGGTGAAGCTGGCGCGCGAACTGGCCAAGCGCGATACCGGCAAGACCCTGTATGTGCTGGATGAGCCGACTACCGGCCTGCATTTCCATGACATTGCCAAGCTGCTGGATATCCTGCATGAGCTACGCAACAAGGGCAACACCATTGTGGTGATTGAGCATAATCTGGACGTGATTAAAACCGCGGACTGGGTGATTGACCTTGGCCCTGAAGGCGGCGCCGGCGGCGGCATGATTATTGCGGAAGGCACGCCTGAACAGGTGGTGAAATCCAAGGTTTCGCATACCGCGAAATTCCTGAAGCCGCTGCTGAAATAATTAAATCCTCCCCAACCCTCCTTTTGCAAAGGAGGGAGTTTCCCCTCTTTCCCAAAGAGGGGTTAGGGGAAATTTAAGAAATTGATAAAAATAAAATATTTTATTTTGAGGTAAATAATGCGGTTTTCTGAAAGATATGGCTATAAACCTGTTCGAGAGATTATTCAAAAAGAAAGCATTAACAGTGATCTTAAGAATGCTCTTTGGAGCATACTCCATACATTTATTTGGAATAAAACAAGTCACAAAAATTCATATTCTTATACTAAGTACTCGAATACTTATGGATTAGTTCATTCTTATTGGTTCAATATATTCAAAATACCTATAGATACTATTCCATTATATACCTCTGACTCGATCAAAAAAATTAGAGAACATTTTTTTCATGTAAATGGCACGAAATTTATAGCTTAATTGAGGAAACTACTGATAATCTTCCTTATGATTTTATTAAAAATAAAGAACTTTTTATTAAAGCAGTCAATAATGTTCTAGAACATGAGAATAGTGCATATCGAATAATCAATAACGAAATTACACCAATAACCTCAGAACAAGAAATTCAATCCATTGAAGATACCTTAAAAAATACAAATCAATATTCAGGTGTTCAACAACATTTAAATCAAGCTTTAAAATTAATGTCAGATCGACAAAATCCTGATTATCGTAATTCAATTAAAGAGTCCATTAGTGCTGTCGAATCTATTTGTAAAATTGTCACCAATGACGACAAAGCAACACTTGGAAAGGCACTAAAAATCATTGAAGATAAATACGGATTACATCCCGCATTAAAAAGCAGTTTAAGC
Source organism: Acinetobacter sp. (assembly GCF_036659555.1). Lineage (GTDB taxonomy): Bacteria > Pseudomonadota > Gammaproteobacteria > Pseudomonadales > Moraxellaceae > Acinetobacter. The sequence goes on along the minus strand of NZ_JAVXCI010000013.1, from coordinate 19,357 downwards.
CAGCTTTATGGGTACACTTCAGACGGCGACGGTATTCGCCATGCGATGTTAGGAGAATCGAACCTTTCTTATATTGATGCAAAATTCATGCTGGTTGCTTGTATCAACTTTATTAACTATAGCTGAATTTTAAAATATTTATCACACATTATCTCCCATAAAATATGCTCTCATTCGGTTTTGTATGTAATAGCTATTTAGGTAATTGGTTATAGTGGTTCATATTTTATTAGATGATGTTTCTGCTAATAGGTCTAAAGAAAAAGATCGATAAAAATTTTTAAAGGAAGATATATCTATGATAAAAGGTGAAGATTTTTTTATTGAAGATTTTTTTGATGTGGCTGATGAATTAAGCATCTTGTATAGTGAGTTGGGTATTAGTGAAAGTGAAAAAAATTATATTCAGGTTTTTGAAAAATATTTTAGGGAACAGCCAGCTTTGAATGATTCTGAACTCTGGCGACAATTAAAAAAAGAGACGTTTGGTGTACATTTTCCTATGGGGGCTTCTCAAATGGAGCGGCTTTTTGAGTTTTGTAACCCTAGAGAACAAAGTTTATACATTTTTTTTGATTTTTATTACTGTAGAAAAATATTCAAATTTAATAGTTTTGATGATTTATCAAGGATTTTTGAAAATACATATAATTTTAATTTCTATATTGCAGGTGGAGATTTTTTATTTGTTTGGTGTAAAGAAGAAACGATTTTTGGAGCTGGTGTGGCGGAAAATTGGGTAAAATGTTTGCAGAGTAATTGGTGATTTTGATGTGTGCTGGAATTACAGGAGCCTTCCACTTGGAGGATTTTATGCAGCCAACGTGTAAAAGTCCTCTGCCATTTGATTTATGACAATTGTGAGAGAATTCCCTGAACATCAAAAAATGTAGCTGAAAAACAGGAATCAAATTAGTCAAAAATGACATTCTGCCCTTTTGTCTTCGCCCTAAAACGCTGTCTAAGTTACTTAAAAATTCAGGCTTTTTTCAGCCCAGATATGCTAATGTGAAGCCTGAAAATAAGCCTCAGAACAAGATCAAAGGATTGCGCATGCCGGAGCATCAGCCTCTCGTAAACCAGCAGAAATTATGGAAAAACTTTTTATTTTTTCTGCTTCCTCTGATCGCCACCAATATTCTGCAAAACCTGTCCGGCACCATCAATACGGTATTTGTCGGGCAAATGATGGGTGTGCACGCCATTGCTGCGGTATCCGTATATTTTCCCATTCTGTTCTGCCTGATGGCTTTTGTGATTGGCCTGTCCGCCGGCGCGACCGTGCTGGTCGGGCAGGCCTGGGGCGCGCAGAATGTGGAAAAAGTGCGCTGCGTGGTCGGCTCCACCTTATTCATGACCCTGATCGGCGGCACGCTGATTGCCCTGCTGGGCATGCTGTTCGCCAAGCCGGTTTTGCTGGCGCTGGGCACGGCGCCTGACGTGCTGCATCTTGCTGTGCCTTATGTGCGGTGGATGCTGGCCGGCAGCCCGCTGCTGTTTGTGTATATTATCTATACCTCCATTCTGCGCGGCGTCGGCGACAGCGCCACGCCGCTGATTGCTTCGGGCATGACCATCGCGGCCGGGCTGATCATTACCCCGGTGCTGATTTTAGGCAAATTCGGCTTGCCCCGGCTGGGCATTATTGCCCCCGCCATCGCAGCCTCCATCGGCATGCTGATTGCACTGGTTTTCCTGTATATGTATTTAAACCGGAAAGATCATCCTTTGCGCCCCAACTGGGCCTTAATGCAGCATATCCGCCATCAGCCGGAACTCAGCAGAATCATTCTGCGCTTAGGCGTTCCCACCGGCATTCAGATGGTCACCACCTCGGCTGCCGGACTGGTGATTGTCGGCTTAGTCAACCGCTACGGCGCAGATGCCACCGCGGCTTACGGCGCAGTCAATCAGGTGCTGAACTATATTCAGTTCCCTGCGCTGTCCATCTCCATTGCGGCGTCGATCTTCGCCGCTCAGGCGATTGGCGCCGGCAAGCCTGAACTGCTGAATAAAGTCACCCGCACCGCGCTGGGCATGAACATCGCCATTACCGGAACGCTGGTGACCTTGGCCTATCTGTTCTCCAAATACCTGATGGCGCTGTTTATCACCGACCCGCAGGTGGTGGCGCTGGGCCAGCAGCTGCTGTTTATTGTGCTGTGGTCCATTTTATTTTTTGGCGCCAGCGCTATTTTCGCCTCCATCATGCGCGCCAGCGGCACGGTCAGCGTGCCGATGATGATCAATATCGCGGCCATTCTGCTGATTGAAGTGCCTTGCGCCTACCTGTTCAGCGCATGGTGGGGCCTGCAGGGCATTTGGCATGCCTATGCTTTGGCTTTTGTCTGCCTGTGCATTGCGCAAGGGCTGTACTATCAGTTTTTCTGGAAGAAAAAAGCCGTCAAGGCGCTGATTTAAGGCGGACAGCGCTGCAGGCCAGCTGAAAACCGGCTGCAGGGCGTTCCAGCCGCAAAAAAGCCCGCAGACTGCGGGCTTAACAGCGCCAGACTGCGCTTATCGGCCTTTGCTGAATCTGGCCGCCAGCGCCGTCACTTTCTGGTAGCCGGTGGGCAAGATGCGCTGAATCAAATCCAGGGTTTTCGCGTCATTGCCGATCAGCAGGCGGCGCTTGTCTTTCTGCACCGCCTGCAGAATCTGGCGGGCAGCTTCTTCCGGCGGGCAGCGCAGCAGCTTGTTGAAGGTTTTCGCGGATTTTTCAGGGTTCATGCCGAATGCGCGCAGGCTGTCGTTCATGCGGGCCGCATTGGCGATATTGGTGCGGATGCCGCCGGGATGCACGCACAGCGCGCTCACGCCGCTGTTTTCCATGTCCAGTTCCTGGCGCAGCGATTCGGTAAAGCCGCGCACCGCAAACTTGGTGGCATTATAGGCCGACTGCGTCGGCTGCGCGGTCAGGCCGAACAGGCTGGAAATATTGATGATGCAGCCGTCGCCGGTCTGCTTGATTAAAGGCAGGAACTCTTTGGTGCCGTAGACCACGCCCCAGAAGTTGATGCCGACTATCCATTCCAGCTCTTCATAGGCCGCCCCTTCCACGGTTGAACCCAAAGCCACGCCGGCATTGTTGAAAATCATATTCACCGCACCGTGCTGCTGCACCGTGTCCTGCGCCCAGGCGCGCATTTCATCCAGGCTGGCCACATTGACTTTATGCGTGCTCACGCGCACGCCGCTGTTCTGCAGCAGCGCGGCGGTTTGCGCCAGGCCCTGCTCATTGACATCGCTTAATGACAGATGGCAGCCCTGCTGCGCCAGCAGCACCGCCAGCTGCTGGCCAATGCCCGAACCGGCGCCGGTAATCGCAGCGACTTTATTGTTGAAGTTTTTCATTCTTGTTCCTTTGCTTAAACCGGCCCTGAGCTGGATGCTGCGGCGGCCATCCGGCTGCATTTTCCGCAGCCTGCACACCCAATATAGTTTTGACAATATGCATTGTCAATATCATCTCAGGACTGGGCAGACGCGCGTATTTTGCGCATCAGCAGCGTAGGCGCTGCGCCCTTTTGCTGCTACTATAGGGCAAGGGAATTTTTTCAGCTTGGCTTGGTTTTTTATGACAGAACAGCGCAATACGGCGGAAGCGGAGCACAGTAAAAGCGGCAGGGAGCGCCAGTTCAAAGGCTTGTCGCTGGCTGAGCGCAGGCAGCTGCGCCGTGAAAAGCTGATTGAAGCCGGCATTGAAGCCTACGGCACGCACGGCTTTTTCTCGGTCACGGTCAAGGACATCTGCACTGAAGCCAAGCTGACCGAGCGCTATTTTTACGAGTCTTTTAAAAAAAGCGAACAGCTGTTTCAGGCCATTTTCATCCAGCTGATTGACGAGCTGCAGCGCAACGTGACGCAGGCCATCATGCAGGCCTCGGCCGATCCGGAAAAAATGATTGAATCCGGCCTCAGCGCGCTGCTCAGCACCCTGCAGGACAATCCGCGCATGGCCCGGATTATCTATATAGACGCCATGCTGGTGCAGGAGCTGCACAATCAGGCCACCATTCATGAAACCGTGCAGCGCTTTGACCGCATGATTCACGCCTTTGTCATGCTGATGATGCCGCATCTCAGCCGTTCCGAACGCGAAATTTCGCTGGTGGCGACCGGCCTGAACGGCTATGTCACTCAAATCGCCATCCGCTGGGTGATGAATGGCTACCGGCAGCCGATGCAGGAAGTGTTATCTTCCTGCAGCATTGTTTTCTTATCCTTGCTTCAGACCTTTGCCAAAAACGGGCAGGCGGCGAAAAGCAAATAAGGGCTGCGTTTTTGCTGAAAAAAATTGCTGCCCTTTGCAATACAGGCGCTTAAATTTACCGTAAACCGCCCGATTGCGGATTTTAAGTGCATAAAATTGTCACAAATTCTTTCGAAAACCGGCTGACCGCGCCTTTCTGCAATGATACTGTCATAATTAGTCTTTGTAATAAGCCTGTCATAAATAAAAAACGGTTCACCGTTTACATGAAATAGGGTATTGCGCTGTGAAAGATGACTACATTTTAATTGTCGACGATGAACTCCCGATCCGGGAAATGATCCATACTTCCTTAGATATGGCCGGCTTTCAGTGCCAGCAGGCGGAAGACGCCAAACAGGCCCACCAGATGATTGTGGATCAGCGCCCTGCCCTTGTCCTGCTGGACTGGATGATGCCTGGCGGCGTCAGCGGCGTGGACTTGTGCCGCCGCCTGAAGCGTGATGAGAACCTGTCCGAGATTCCGGTCATTATGCTGACCGCCCGCGGCGAAGAAGACCATAAGGTGCAGGGCCTGGATGCCGGCGCGGATGACTACATGACCAAGCCGTTCTCCACCCGCGAACTGGTTTCGCGCATCAAAGCCGTGCTGCGCCGCTCCAATGCGCTAGGCGGGGAAAAAACCATTGACGCCAACGGCCTGATTCTCGATCCGGTCAGCCAGCGCGTCAGCCACGGCGACTGCATTCTGGAAATGGGGCCGACCGAATACCGCCTGCTGGCGTTTTTCATGACCCATCCGGAACGCGCCTATACGCGCGCGCAATTGCTGGATCAGGTTTGGGGCGGAAACGTGTATATTGAAGACCGCACCATTGACGTGCATATCCGCCGCCTGCGCAAAGTGCTGGAGCCGTATGGCGCCGACCGCTATGTGCAGACTGTGCGCGGCACCGGCTACCGCTTTTCTACCCGCGCGGATGTCGCCTTAGGCTAAAACTTTTCAGGTTAACAGCATTTTATGTACGAACCCTACCCGGTCCCTGAGCTTGCGCGCGGGCACAGAAAATTCCGCTACAGCAGCTTATGGGCCTTTGCCAAGCAGGACTTGCGCCTGCTGGCGTTTCTGCTGATTATCGGCGGCTTCATTGGCCTCGGGGTCGGCTATTTCTGGGTCTGCATTTCCGCAGCTTCCGCCATCTTCTTTGCGCAGCAGCTGCGCTCACTGTATCTGGTCAATGACTGGATTTCCAACCGCCCCTATGACGTGCCGCCGAATCTCGACGGCATCTGGGGCGCGCTGCTGTTCAATGTCTACCGCGCGCAGCGCCAGGAGCGCATTGTGCAGGCGGAAATGGTCGGGCTGATTGACCGCGCGCAGTCATCCCTCGTGGCGCTGGCCGAAGCGGTGGTGCTGATTGATGAAATGCATCAGATTGAATGGTGGAATCCGGCGGCTGAAAAGCTGCTGGGCATTCAGCCCACCGACCGCGGCCGCAGCATTCTGAGCATTCTGCGCCAGCCAAGCTTTATTGAATACTTCAACAATATCGATCAGGCGCCGGACGGCCTGAAAATGAAGTCCACCGGCTTTGATGAGCATTATGTGCAGGTCAAAATGACCCGCTTCGGCGGCGAAAGCCGCCTGCTGGTGGCCTATGACGTCACCCGCATGCACAATCTGGAACAGATGCGCAAAGACTTCGTCGACAATATTTCGCATGAGCTGCGCACGCCTTTAACCGTGCTCAGCGGCTATATTGAAACCTTTACCGATCAGGAAGATTTAAACCCGCGCTGGAAGCGCGCCTTCGATCAGATGCAGTCGCAGACCCGGCGCATGAATGCGCTGGTGAATGACCTGCTGCTGCTGTCGCGCCTAGAAAATGAAAAGAAAATCGCTAAAAATCAAATTATTGACATGCCGAGCCTGATGCATCAGCTGTATGACGACGCGCATGCATATAATGCCGATTACGGCCATGAGCTGAATCTGGAAATTGACAGCCACTGCGATTTAATCGGCTCTGACACTGAGCTGGCCAGCGCCTTCAGCAATCTGGTCACCAACGCCATTAAATACACGCCCAAAGGCGGCACCGTCACCATCGGCTGGCATGATGACGCCGAACACGGCTATTTTACTGTTGAAGATACCGGCATCGGCATTGACCCCAAGCATCTGCCGCGCCTGACCGAGCGCTTTTACCGCGTCGACAGCGCGCGCAGCCGGCAAACCGGCGGCACAGGCTTGGGCCTGGCCATTGTCAAGCATGTGCTGATGCAGCATCAGGCGCATCTGGAAATTGAGTCCAAGGAAAACCGCGGCTCGATTTTTAAAGTGGTGTTTCCGAAAGAGCGCCTGTATCACGTCAGCTGATTGCGCCCTGCGCATAGAAAAGCCTGCGCCAAACGCAGTAATGCCAGTCAGTTAAGAAATTAACTGGCATTTTCTTTTTAAATTCTAGACTTTATTTGATACGCGGAAGTGTCATCCGCAACCTGAGCAAGAATAAAAGCACTGCTTTTATTCGAAGCGCAAGGCGAAGCGGTGGCATTTGAAATGGATTGTTTTTGCAAAAAGGCTATTTAAGTGCAGGAAGTGAACAGGTTTCGCGGATGACAAATGCTTTTGGTTCTTTTGGCGAAACAAAAGAACAAAACGAGCTCCAAAAATTCGATTTAAAAACGGTAAGACTCCGCCGTGAATGGCCCAAAAGTTAAGGAGCTTATTGTAGAACTCCTTAACTGATCAGCATTAGTGCCAAACGCAGGCTTTTTTACGGCAGCCGCCTCAGCGCTCCAGCGCCTGTTCCTTGCGCAGCGCCTGCTGAAAGGCCGGACGGCTGCTGATGCGCTGCAAAAACGCCTGAATATACGGGTATTTTCCCGGCGACCGCAGCTGCAGCGCCTGCAATGGAAAGCTCATCTGAATATCTGCAAAGCTGAACTGCCCGGCAAAATAGTCATGCTCAGCTAAATAGCCTTCTAAAAATTCAATATGGTCTTTCAAGCGCGGCTGCACAAAGCCGGCTTTCACCCCTGCGCTGATTTTCCGCGCAACCGGCCTGATCAGCCACGGCGCATGCTGCGGCACATTATTCATCACCAGCTGCATGACCAGCAGCGGCATCAGCGAAGCTTCAGCATAATGCATCCAGTAGCGGTACTGCTGGCGCGCGGAAGCGTCAGCCGGCTTGAGCAGCCCGGCGGCGTCATAGCTTTCCTGCAGATGCTGCAAAATCACCGCAGATTCGGCAATGCCCTGCCCGCCGTCGGTCAGCACAGGCGCCTTGCCCAGCGGATGCGCCGCTTTCAGCTCAGACGGGCCGGAAAAATTCGGCAGGCGCTTATCAAACCGGATGCGGCAATCCAGACCCAATTCTTCCAGCGCCCATAAAATGCGGAAAGGATGGGACTATTCCAGATGATGCAGCGTCAGCCTTTATTTTTATCCTTGCGCGGCGCAATAAACATAAAAGAAAAAGCATTTCCCTTCCTGAAAAGGCCTGCAGATGCTTAAGCCCAAGTGGTGCTGATCTCCAGGCTGCGCAGCAGGGTTTTGCTGACCGGCGTTTTGCTGCAGATGTCCAGCACTTTGCGCTGCAGTTCCGCGCTCAGCGGATTGCGGAAATGCAGGCGGCGCTCAATCCATTCCTGACCTTCCCTGCCGGCATGAAAATCCGCTTCTACGCTGAATTCTCCCAGCTCAATGCCCTTATGCTGCGCATACATGCGCAAGGTAATCATGGTGCAGGAAATCAGCCCGGCGCAGAGCAAATCATAGGGCGCCGGCCCGGTATCGCCGCCGCCGGCAGATTCCGGCTTGTCGGTCAGCAGCTGATGCTGCCGGCTGCTGACCGCGCCCGCCCACGGCGCAGGCAGGCTGTGCACTTTGGCAGATGCAATTAATCCCATATTTTTTCCTTATTTTAATTTCGGCATCTTGGCTGAACTGCAGCTATCTGGATGCGCGCATTTTATCCGGAAAGGCCGGCGCTTCTAAACGCGGCCCTTCATAGCCGGCAACCTCGCCAAAGCGCGGATCATGATCAGCCCACTGCTCCCGCGCAAGGCGCAGCTCTTCCTGCGTGCGGCCGACAAAGTTCCACCACAGCAGGATCGGCGACTCAAACGGCTCGCCGCCCAGCAGCAGCACGCGGCTGCCGGCATGGATTTCAATCCCGGCATGATCCAGCCCCGGCTCTAAAACCAGCATATTGTCTTCAGTCAGCTCATGGCCGTTAATTGACGCCGTGCCCTCCAAAGCCATAAAGCCATATTCAAATTTTGGATTCAGGCTCAGGCGGGTGCGGGTGCTTTGCGCAGCTATCTGGATGCGCGCATTTTATCCGGAAAGGCCGGCGCTTCTAAACGCGGCCCTTCATAGCCGGCAACCTCGCCAAAGCGCGGATCATGATCAGCCCACTGCTCCCGCGCAAGGCGCAGCTCTTCCTGCGTGCGGCCGACAAAGTTCCACCACAGCAGGATCGGCGACTCAAACGGCTCGCCGCCCAGCAGCAGCACGCGGCTGCCGGCATGGATTTCAATCCCGGCATGATCCAGCCCCGGCTCTAAAACCAGCATATTGTCTTCAGTCAGCTCATGGCCGTTAATTGACGCCGTGCCCTCCAAAGCCATAAAGCCATATTCAAATTTTGGATTCAGGCTCAGGCGGGTGCGGGTGCTTTGCGCAGCCTGCAGGTCAACGCCCAGCAGCGCTGAATGCACCGCAACGGGCGATTTTGCGGATAAAAATTCGCCGACCAGCACGGTAAAGTCTATGCCGTCCCGGCTGACCGCAGGCAGTTCCGGGTAATGCTCAAAACGCGGCGCGATATTGATTTTGTCATCCGGCAGCGCAATCCACAGCTGGGCCGCATGCAGATGGGTTTCGGTTTCCGGCGCTACTTCGGCATGCGCAATGCCATAGCCCGCCGTCATCAGGTTGACCTGCCCGGGCCGGATCAGCTGCCGGCTGCCCAGGCTGTCGGTATGCATCATGCTGCCTTCAATCATCCAGGTAAAAGTCTGCAGGCCAATGTGCGGATGCGGGCCGACATCCAGCCCATCCCCCTGCGGAAAAACCGCCGGGCCGGCATGGTCTAAAAAGCACCATGCGCCAATCATGCGCTTATGCCGGCTGGGCAAAGCGCGCTTGATTACGGTGCCCTGCCCAATCTCTGCGCTGCGCAGCGGAAAGTCCTGAATGAACTGGCTGATGTATTTTTCACAATCGTCCGAATCGGACAGCTCGGTATAATTGTTATTGCTCATGGTTCTATCCTGAATCTGGCTCATCGGTTGTCTTTTGCTGGATGCGGCCTTCTGCCCAGCCGCGCTGCCATCTTAGCGGCTTATTTCACTGCAGCCTATGCTTCCCTTAATACGCTGAATTGTATAAACAGGACAATAGGCTTTTTGTTTTCCGGCGCCAAGCTCCATGCCGGCCCGCGCTGCGTTGCTTCAGGCGCGCCCGGCCTTGCCTGGAAAAGCCTGCGGCGCGGTTTCAGCCGCCAGCGCTGTACACATTTTGTTATAAATTCGCCTGAAAAATACCCAAATTTGGTGAGTTCATTTTTTATTTATCCGGTTCATGCTGTCTATTCGCCAGCTCTTCTGTTCACAAGGAAGATCACATGACTGCAGATAGACAGATTGGCAGCGGAGCCAATCCAGACGTCCAGAGACAGAGCGCGCGCCAGCAGCATTTGCTTAAACCCTCAGAATACAGCCTGCAGAGCCGCAACCTGATTGAGCAGGCGCTGGCTGACCGGAAGGCCCGCATTCCTGCAGCATTTCAGCAGGCTTTTCTGAATTTCCAGTATGCGCAGCAGCGCTTTTTTCTGCGCCGCATCAATTACATTGCCCAGCTGGTTTTTCTGCTCTATTTCTTTGCCGACTGCTTTATTCTTCCTGACGTCTACATTGCGTCGGCCCTGCTCCGCATCGGCTGCGCGGCAGCCGCCCTGCTGGCCTGCTTTTACCTGTTCAAGTTAAAAAAAGATATCCGCCTGCTGGATATGATCCTGCCCATCAGCACCGCCTGCAGCATGGCGCTGTGGATGTCCCTGCTGCTGCAGTCGCACAGCCCGTGGGCCAGCTCCTATATTTACGCATCGGTTATTTTCATCCTGATCGCCAACCTGTGCATACAGGTGCGCTTTAAGCCGGCCTTGTACAGCACGGCGTTTATAAGCCTGTCCGCCTTGGCTGGCGCGCAGCAGCTGCTCAGCCCGCAGGAGGCGCTGCTGTTCCTGCTGACCTTCAGCCCGATTGTACTGTTCAGCCTATACATCAGCTGGAGCAGCGCGCTGAGCGCGCGCAGGAATTTCCTGCGCTGCCTGCTGGATGACTGGAACCTGCGCCGCTTTGAAAATCTGGCGCATACCGATGAGCTGACCCAGCTCTACAACCGGCGCCAGTTTGTGCATATGGCGGAACGCAGAATTCATGAATGGCCCACGCCGGCCAGTTCCTGCCTGCTGATGCTGGATGTCGATTATTTCAAGAAAATCAATGATGCTTATGGCCATGACAGCGGCGACCGCGTGCTGCAGGTGATTGCCGGCACCGCCCGCAAGGAAATGCGCCAAAGCGATGTCCTTGCCCGCTTCGGCGGCGAAGAGTTTATTGCCCTGCTTCCGGAAACCCATATTCAGGACGCCATGATTATTGCCGAGCGCATCCGCCAGCGCATTCAGCAGGAGTATTTATGCCTCAAGCCGGATCAGCCTTTAAGCTTTACGGTGTCAATTGGCGTTGCAGAGCTGAAATCGCATAAGCAGCAGCTGGATGAACTGGTCAAGCAGGCGGATATCGCCCTGTATCAGGCCAAAGAAAACGGGCGCAACTGCGTAGTGCGCTATCATCCGTCCATGAGCGCTCAGCCCAAGCTTGCGCCGGCAAAAACCGGAAAGCAGTTTGGTTCAGTCAAGCCGCAAGGGCTGCGCAAAAAACCGGCGCAGCGCTCATGGTCAATTTTATAGGCCCGGCAGCGCATGCAGCCGCGCCGCCGCTTTTTTTGATGTTCATCCGGCTGAAATCCGCTGCGGATTCTCCGGCTGCAGTCCGGCACTGAGCAGCGCAAATAGCCCGGCTGCGCCCTTTCTATTTTAGCCAATTGAATTAAAATGAAACCCTATCGAATTTTTCCGCCATTGAAGGGCTTTTAATGCAACCCGACCTGCTCTCGACACCGTTTCCGCAGCCTCAAGACCATAAATTCACATTTATCGATTTGTTTGCGGGTGTCGGCGGCTTCCGCATGGCTTTGCAGAATTTGCATGGGCGCTGTGAGTTTTCCAGCGAATGGAATAAGCATGCGCAGCAGACCTATGCGCTGAACTATGGCGAGCATCCGGACGGCGACATTACGCAGGATGCAACCAAAGCCAAAATTCCGGAAAAATTCGATATCCTCTGCGGCGGCTTCCCCTGTCAGGCTTTTTCAATTGCCGGCCACCGCAAGGGCTTTCAGGAAACCCGCGGCACGCTGTTTTTTGATGTGGCGGAGATTGCAAGGAAGCACCGCCCTAAAGCGGTTTTTTTGGAAAATGTTAAAAATTTAGTGTCGCATGATGAAGGCAACACTTTTCAGGTGATCTGCAACACGCTGGAAGAGCTGGGCTATACAGTGAGCTATAAAGTGCTGAACAGCATGACTCATGCCAATGTGCCGCAGAACCGTGAGCGGATTTTTATTGTCGCGCTTGACCCCAAGCAAGTGCCGAATTATCGGGATTTTGAGTTCCCTGAAGAGATTCCCTTGACCCGCGGCATTCAGGATATTCTGGAAAAAGGCCGGGTCGACCAGAAGTATTATTATGCGCCGGGCCACCGCTATCATGCCAAAATGGCGGAAGGCGTGACCTCCAAAGATACGGTCTATCAATGGCGCCGGGTATATGTGCGTGAAAATAAAAGCAGCGTCTGTCCGACCTTAACCGCGAATATGGGCTCAGGCGGCCATAATGTGCCTTTGATTTTGGATGATTACGGCATCCGCAAGCTGACGCCGAAAGAGTGCTTCGCTTTTCAGGGCTACCCCGTGCATGAAATGCGCTTTCCTAAAAAAATGGGGAACTGCGCTTTATACATGCAGGCGGGAAATTCTGTCACCATGCCGCTCATTCAGCGCATTGGCGAGCAGATTTTGAAACTGTTTTAAAGTTTGGAGAAATAACAGACGCTGAGGCATTTTTTTATTCAATAAGTTTCTTCATCAAACCTATCCTGGTCTATTTTATAAATATGGAAAGTCCGTTCAACCTGCACGCCTAAGCCAAACTCAATCATTAAAGAAGTTAATTTTTCACCGTCAATCAAAACAATCCCTGATTTTTCAGCTGATTCGATTGCTTCCCTACTGAAGTTTGATGTGGTGATAAATACGCCTTTTTTTGCAACCTGATCTGCTAAAGCGCCCTTAAACTGCTGAATATCAGGGCGCCCTACCGTATTTTCCCAACGTTTCGCCTGAATATAAATTTTATCCAAACCCAAACGGTCTTCACTGATCACGCCATCTATTCCCCCATCCTTAGTTTTTCCAATCGCTTGAGCTGCATCTTGATGTGAGCCGCCATAACCTATAGCAACCAATAAATCGACAACTAACCTTTCAAAAAAAGCCGGACTATTTTCTTTTACGGCATTAAGCAAATCAGCCTTTAAATTTGCGCTAAGCAACTCAGTTGCAGTTTGAATAATCTCTTCAGGCGTTAACGTTTCTTCATTATTATTCAATAGTTTGCCATATGGCAACGATTTTAAATCACTATTTTGCTTCAAAGCGCTTGATCTGCCAAATTTAAAATCATTAAATCCATCAAACTGAGCAAGAAATTCATTTGTTATTGAATTTAAGCCATTAAGCTCAATAGTTTTACCCAAATCGCTAATTTCACAAAATGCTCTCTTAGGCTGATGTACCAATCCCGCCTTAACCAAATATGTTTTAGCCCATGCAACACGGTCTTTAAAAATATTTTTCCCGCTAGGCAATGCTTGATTTAATTCTTCTTCAGATAAATTTGAACGTTGCGCAAGCAAATCAGCAACCAATGAAATTTTTATAGCTTCTTCTTGTTCTGAGAGTAACCTCATTAACGGCAGCATCAATTGATCATACGTTGGCAAGGACATTTTTACACTCTGTAAGCTGTTAATTTTAAAAATTATAAATCAAAAAAGACGCCTAAGCGCCCTTTTTGATTAGCATATCTATATATTTAGACATCACCGCGAACATCTTGCGCAAAAATTGAAAAGCAATGCTTTCAATTTTTGCTCATGGCGTAAAACTGGCATGAAGCGCTGCTTCATGAAATCCCAGTAAATGGCGCGGGCACAGCCCTTGCCGTAATTCAGGCGGACAGCAGTGCTGTCCGAAAGCCCTAAATTACTCCCATTCAATTGTTGCAGGCGGCTTAGACGACACGTCATATACCACGCGCGAAACATCTTTGATTTCGTTCATGATGCGGGTAGAGATTTTATCCACCAGATCATAAGGCAGATGCGCGAAACGGGCGGTCATGAAGTCCACTGTTTCCACCGCGCGCAGCGCAATCACCCATGCATAGCGGCGGCCGTCACCGACCACGCCTACAGACTTCACCGGCTGGAACACTGCAAATGCCTGCGCAGTTTTATCATACCAGCCGCTTGCGCGCAGTTCCTGCATGAAAATGTCATCGGCAAGACGCAGAATGTCCGCATATTCTTTTTTCACTTCGCCCAGAATGCGCACGCCAAGGCCCGGGCCCGGGAATGGGTGGCGGTAAAGCATTTCATGCGGCAGGCCCAAAGTTGTGCCTAAGCGGCGGACTTCGTCTTTAAACAGGTCGCGGATTGGCTCCACCAGTTCAAAGGCTAAATCTTCCGGCAAACCGCCCACGTTATGATGCGATTTAATTACATGCGCTTTGCCGTTTTTCGTCGCGGCAGATTCAATCACGTCAGGGTAAATCGTGCCTTGCGCCAGGAAGTTCACGCCATCCAGCTTGCGCGCTTCTTCAGCGAATACTTCAATGAATTCACGGCCGATGATCTTGCGCTTTTTCTCAGGGTCAACTTCACCCGCCAGCGCCGTCAGGAAGCGCTCTTCAGCATCTGCGCGGATCACGCGGATGCCCATGTTTTTCGCAAACATGTCCATCACCTGCTCGCCTTCGTTCAGTCGCAGCAGGCCGTTATCTACAAATACGCAAGTCAGCTGGTCGCCAATCGCGCGGTGCAGCAGCGCAGCCACAACAGAAGAATCGACGCCGCCGGAAAGGCCCAGCAGCACTTTTTGGCCGCCAATCTGCTCACGCAGCTGCTCAACGCGCAGGTCGATAATATTTTCTGAGTTCCACAGGCTGCGGCAGCCGCAAACGCCATGCACGAAGTTAGACAGCAGCTCTGCGCCTTTGGCGGTGTGCGTCACTTCCGGGTGGAACTGAATGCCGTAGAAGCGGCGGGTTTCGTCAGACACCATCGCCACCGGGCAGCTTGGCGTGCTGGCGGTAATTTGGAAGCCTGCTGGAATTTTCGTCACTTTGTCGCCGTGGCTCATCCATACTTTTAATTTATCTGCAGAATCTTCAAGGTCGCCAATCAGTTTGTCGCGGACTTGAATATCAACTTCCGCATAGCCGAATTCATGCACTGTGCCCGGCTCAACTTTGCCGCCCAGCTGTTCAGACATCGTTTGCAGGCCATAGCAGATGCCAAGCACTGGAACGCCCAGTTCAAATACCACTTGAGGCGCACGCGGGCTGCCTTCTTCGTGCACGCTTTCAGGGCCGCCTGAAAGAATGATACCGTTTGGATTAAATGCGCGGATGTCTTCTTCAGACAGGTCATAGGCATACATTTCAGAATATACGCCGGCTTCACGCACGCGGCGCGCAATAAGCTGGCTATATTGAGAACCGAAATCCAGAATCAGGATACGATCTTCAGTAATTTGAGTATTGGAAGTCATGACAAACAACTATGTGAGGCAAACGGAATAAGCGCGCTATTCTAGCATTTTTCCGCGCAGTGCGCACATTATTCGGACAGGGCCTTGCAGCATAAATTTTGCGGGCAGGCGGCATCCCCTGCCGGCGCGCAAAATCCGCCGCAGCGCGGCTGGACACCGGCTTCCGCCTGCAAGGCCGCCGCCGGGCAAATTAATTACCTTTTAATACTGACTTTCCGGTACTGGACTGCTAGGATTCCATTACATTTTTGCCTGTTTTTTACTCATGGAACTTATTGATTTTATATTGCATGTAGATGAGCATTTGCTGGAATTCATTGCCAATTACGGGGTATGGATTTACGCGATTCTGTTCCTGATTATTTTTGTGGAAACCGGCTTAGTCGTGATGCCGTTCCTGCCGGGCGACAGCCTGCTGTTCGCAGCCGGCGCACTGGCCGCGTCGACCGGGGCAATGGATCCTTGGACACTGTTCATTCTGCTGTTTATCGCCGCCGTACTGGGCGATACGCTGAATTACCACATTGGCAAATATATTGGCCCGCGCGTGTTTGAAATCGAATCGCGCTTTATCAATAAGCAGCATTTAATCGCGACGCAGCAGTTCTTCGCCAAGCATGGCGGCAAAACCATTATTTTCGCCCGCTTCATTCCCTTTGCCCGCACCTTTGCGCCTTTTGTCGCCGGCGCCGGCAGCATGAATTACAAATTCTTCCTGACCTACAATGTCGTCGGTGCGCTGTGCTGGACAGGCTCATTCATCCTGCTCGGCTACCTTTTCGGCAATATGCCGATCGTCAAGGACAACTTCACCCATTTGATTTTCGGCATCATCATCATCAGCGTGCTGCCGGGCATTATCGGCTTTATCCGCCAGAAAATGAAAAAGGCCGGCCCAGCCGCCTGAGCATCCGCCTAGGAAAAAAAGCGGATAATCACCGGAAACATGCAAAGCACCAGCACCATGGCCGATCCTTTATACAAGAGATCGGCTTTTATTTTCCTGACGCTTCCGGAAAGGATGGCGCGGCCGAAAGACATCCAGACAATTGCCGAAGGCAGGAGCGCCAGGCTGAACACGGCAAATACCAGCGCAAAATTGGCGGGGCTGTTCCATGTTTCCAGCGGCAGGATGCCGGCTGCGAACAGCAGCGCTTTCGGGTTCTTCAAGGTGGAAAAGAACAGCTGGCGCGGGCGGATGCAGGGGTATTTCTGATTATGCTTGTGCAGGTCGGCAGCTTTCCACAAATGAAAAGCCAGCCAAAAGACATACATCATGCTGAGAAAATGCAGCAGATGAATCAGGTTCGGCCAAACCGGCGCAGTCAGATGAATCAGCAGCGCCCATAAATTGATGGCGTAAAAATAGCCGAAAAATTCAGCAGGAATAAGCAGGCTGGTTTTTGCGGTGCCCTGCTGATGCGCGGAGCTTGCGAGCAATGCATTGGTCGGCCCCGGCGCCATCAGGACAGCAATCATTGCCAAGACAAAAAGCCAACTCTCAATCATAAACACCTGAAACTGCCCAAAAGTGGCCACACCATATCTGAAAATAATTTATAAAAACAAGTCTGCTTCAGGCCGGAAAGCATCTTTTCAGCGGAAATCCGCCCAGGCGCAGCGCCCAGCCGCTGCCCGGAAAGCGCGCGGCCGGAGTGCCTGATTATTCAGTTTAATTTTTTTATTTTCATTGATTTGCATTAAAAATGGCCTTCAGCTCAAAGCGCATAATCCGCATAGAATCCGCTTTGGGATAGCCGCAGGGGCAAAGACAAATTTTATTACATTTTTTTCTGCGCACTGCCCGGTTCCGCAAAACCGGGCAGCGCCATTGGCTCATGCCGCTAAGGCTGCGCTTTGGCGCGCGCAATCGCCGGACAGCCTTTGAATTGAGCAGCCTGAACCAGCGCTTCCTGCTCGCCCATCAGGCGCGCCAATTCAGTTTTTTTGGTGTTGGATGACTGCCCCATGTTGACCGAAATGCTTGGGCCGATGCCCCAGCCTCCGCCGCTGCCCCAGCCTCCGCCCAGGCCGACGCCAACCCCCATGCCGGTGCGTTTCGCAGGCTGCACGCCGCTGTCAATATGCTGCTGAATGCGGCTGTACTCGCTCTGCAGCTGCTGGCAGTTCAGCGCCTGATACTGCGCTGGCGAAACATAAGTCGGCTTCACTGCCGTGGCGCAGGCGCCCAGCAGCAGCGCGCTGCCCGCCAGCAGGCTTAATTTAATCGCTTTCATAGAACTCCCGTCTTATTTTTGCTCAATTTCATTGAACAATGATTGATAGGCCTGCGTCAATTTATGATCCGCCGCCAGATGGATTAAGGGCTGATTTTTATGATGCGATTCTTTCATCAGCACCGACGGCGGCAGCATGCTGTTTAACACCGGCAGGCCTTCATCCTTCAGCTGCTGCACCACTTCGCGCGGCAGCTTGGCCTGCGCCTGAAACTGGTTGACTACAATGCCTTCAATCTCCAGGCGGTCATTGTGGTCGTCCTGCGTTTCAATCACATTTTCAATCAGGGTCTGCAAGGCGCGCTTGGAAAACACATCGCAGTCAAAAGGAATCAGCACGCGGTCGGCGGTAATCAGCGCAGACAGGGTAAAGAAGTTGAATGCCGGCGGCGTATCAATAAAGATGCGGTCATATTTGCCGTCCAGCTGCTGCAGCGCATCGCGCAGCTTGTAAATTTTATGCTTGGATTCCAGCGCGTGCGCCAGCGCGCCTAGGCTTGGGCTGGCCGGAATTACGTCCAGATTTTTAAACGGCGACTGGTGCACATAGCTTTCCAGCCCTTTGGCGCGGCTTTTTAAAATCGAGCCAATGGCATTGCCCAGCAGGCCCTTGCCGGGCTGCGCGCCCAGCACTTCCTCAAAATAATTTTCAATATTCGGCTCCAGCGCGGGCTTGCCGGCCGAATATGTTGCATCATCGCCCAGCAGATACTGGCTGGAATTGGCCTGCGGGTCTAAATCAATCACCAGCGTTTTCAGGCCCTGATGCGCGCTGATGGCCGCCAGATTCACCGTAATGCTGGATTTCCCCACGCCGCCTTTTTGGTTGAATACTACCCGTGTACGCATTAAAACCCCCTTGATCTCATTATTATTCCGCTGTTTCAGCCGGCCTGAGCACCGCGCCGCTGCAATTTATTATGTCCAGCCGTCAGCCGAAGTCCGGCTGAATCAGCACCAGGCCAAAAATGGCGCTTAAGGCCACGGCAGCCAGAAACAGGCCGGCGCGGCGCTGGTTCAGGGCAATGCCGCCTTCCTTGCGGTAGGCTTTGCTCAGCGCAGATAAAAGCGCTGCAAACAGGATAATTTTAGCGTAAAACCACGGCTGCACCTCAAAGTTTTTCATGACCAGCAAGGCAATGCCTGTCGCAGCCAGCAGCGTCATGGACAGATGCTGCAGCGCAACAAAAGCTTTGCGCCCGGCCGGATTGGGCAAATCGCCCTGCACGCCTTTAAACAGGGTCAGCCCGCGGCTGAACACGGCCAAGCAGGCCAGCGCCGCGCCAGACAGGTGCAGCAGATTCATCAGCTGTTGAGTTTCCATCAATGCTCCGCCTCCCGGTTAAGGCTTAGGGGCATGCGCGCATTCCGGGCTGGACGTGTCCTGCCCGGCCCATTCTTCAGGCAGAAATGCATGAATCGCCAAGGCATGGATGGCGCCGGGGCCAAGTAGCCCGGCGGCGGCGGCGTATACTTTCTGATGGCGCTGCACCTGGCGCAGGCCGGCAAACGCTTCGCTGACAATCACCGCCTTAAAATGCGATTCTTTGCCGGGGAAGTAGCCGCCGTGGCCGGCAGATTCGTTTTCCACCTGCAGATGGCTGGGTGAAAGCTGCTGCAAACGTTCGATAAGTTGCTGTTCCAGGCTCAAGGCTGCGCTCCAAAAATCTAAATGAACTGCGCTGAGTATAGCCTGTTCTGCGCGCCGGTTTTCAGCTTCCGCCAATTTTTAATCCCCAGCGCCGCCCCTGCATGCGCTGCATGTGCAGGAATCTGTTCAAATAATTGCCGCTATTTTGCGAATTGCTTTTATTTTATGCAATTGAAGCAAGGTTTTGCATAAAGCTATTGACCTTGGAAATCCTTAATGTATTATACATCGCTATGCGGGAATAGCTCAGTTGGTAGAGCATAACCTTGCCAAGGTTGGGGTCG
>NZ_JAVXCI010000012.1:0-46284 GCF_036659555.1 Acinetobacter sp. | reverse complement strand
GCTGAAAAAAAGCACCGGAACCGGCGCTTTTGTTTTTTAGAAACTGCGCGCTGCTTCAAGCTTTCATACGCTTTGCATCCAGTTTTTTCAGCGCCTCCGACACGGCAATCATGGCGAAGCTGGACGTCACCACCACCGCAGAGCCGTAGCCGCCGCAGCGCAGGCCGGCGCTGGCGCAAACCTCCGCGCTGGAAAAAGGATTATCCGTTGAATACACGCAGGTAATGCCGAATTTTTCTTTGGGCTTTTTGCAGATGCCCTTGCTGCGCAGCTGCGCGCGCAGTTTCGCCAGCATCGGGTCCTGTTCAGTTCTGGACAGATCCGCCACGCGGATTTTCAGCGGATCAAGCTTGCCGCCTGCCCCGCCGGACACAATCAGCGGAATTTTGTTAAAGCGGCAATGCAGCATCAGCGCCAGCTTGGCTTTGACGTCATCAATGCAGTCTAAAATCAGGTCGGGCGCGCCGGCCAGCAGTTCATTCACATTTTCCGGCGTTAAATAATCATCAATCAGATTGATTTTAATTCTCGGGTTGATCTCGCGGCAGCGTTCCGCCATGACCTCAATTTTTTCCCGGCCCAGCGTTGCCGTCATGGCCGGCAGCTGGCGGTTAATGTTGGAGGCCGCCACCACATCCATGTCAATCAGGGTCAATTCGCCAATGCCGGTGCGGGCCAAGGCCTCCGCCGCCCAGGAGCCGACGCCGCCGATGCCGATCACCATGACATGGCTTTGCTCATAATGCTGAAAGCTGCCCTCGCCGTAAATTTTGGCTGCGCCGGCAAAACGGCGTTCATATTCATCATCTTGGAGCAGTTCAGTCATTCTTCAGCTTAATCTTCGGCAGGGAGAGCGCGCTATTTTAGCAAATTCGGCGCTGAAATGGATGCCCTGCCCGCTAAAGCATAGGCGATAAAAAAGAGGCTTTGCGCCTCTTTCCTATGCTGCTGAAAATCAGTCTTTATTCATGATAAAGAAATACTGGCGGTAATATTTCAGCTCCGCGATTGAATCGCGGATGTCATCCATAGCCAGATGCGAGGCATTTTTCTTCAGCCCGCTCATGATTTCCGGGCGCCAGCGCTTCGCCAGCTCTTTCACCGAAGACACATCCAGATTGCGGTAATGGAAATACTGCTCCATTTCCGGCATTAAGCGGTGCAGGAAGCGCCGGTCTTGGCAGATCGAATTGCCGCACATTGGCGAAGATTTCGGGTTGACCCATTTTTTCAGGAAGTCCAGCGTCTGCTGCTCGGCGTCCTGCGCGGTCAGCTTGCTGCGGCGCACGCGCTCAATCAGGCCAGACTGGCCGTGCTGCCGGGTGTTCCATTCGTCCATGGCGTTCAGTACGCGGTCTGATTGATGCACAGCCAAAACAGGGCCTTCCGCCAGAATATTCAAGTTGTCATCGGTCACAATGGTGGCAACTTCAATAATCTGATCGTTATCGGTATCCAGACCTGTCATTTCAAGGTCAATCCAAATCAGGCGGGTATCCGGCGTGCTGCTCATAAATGTGCAATCTTAATTAGGCTGTAAAGCGGCAATAGTAGCAAATTTATTGGCCGCGCGCTGTAAATAGCCCCTGCTTCATGCTATTTTTGCCTTCTCCTTTTCATGGTTTTTTAGGATATGAATGGCTCTAATCCGTAAGCGCCGCCTGACCGAACAGCAGCAGCGCCGCATTCAGCAACAGCACAAATCCCGTCAGGAAGAAGTTGATACCTCCAATGATCTTGAAGGGCTGGTCGTGCAGCATTACGGCCGCCAGCTGGAAGTTCAGGCCTTGTCTGTTCCGAATCCCCATCCTGAAAAGCCTGAGGTTGGCGCAGGCGAACCTGAGCCGTTCTGGAAGCCGGTTGAGCTGGGCAGCGTCTGGCGCTGCCATACCCGCACCAATCTGGAAGCCTTAGTGACCGGCGACCGGGTCAAATGGCAGGCCGACCCGAATACCGGACTGGGCATTATTACCGCCATCCATCCGCGCCAGTCCTTGCTGACCCGCCCTGACCGCTACCACAAAGTCAAGCCGGTGGCAGCCAATGTCAGCCTGATTGTGATTGTCTTCGCCTCCTTTCCTGAAGTTGCGCCCAGCCTGATTGACCGCTATCTGGTGGCCTGCGCCAATGCCGATATTCCCGCCTTGCTGGTGCTGAACAAAATGGACTTGGTTCAGGAAAATGATCCGATTTTGGGCATTTTTCAGGAATATAAAGACCTTGGCTATGAAGTCATGCAGACCCAGTCCAGCGGCGATGTTTCCGCGCTGGCAGCGCGCCTGGAAGGCGAAACTGTGGCCTTTGTCGGCCAGTCCGGCGTGGGCAAAAGCTCGCTGATCAATACCATCGTTCCTGAAGCCGCGCAGAAAACCAATGTGATTTCTGAAAACTCGGCATTGGGCCAGCACACCACCACATCAACCCGCCTCATTGCCTTTGGCGGCAATGCCGCCCTGATTGATTCGCCGGGCATCCGCGAATTTGGCCTGTGGCATTTGAATGCTGACAGCGTGCAGCACGGCTTTCCGGAAATTTTCAATCTGCTCGGCTGCTGCCAGTTCAGGAACTGCACGCATAAGCATGAAAAGCAGTGCGCCTTGCGTGAAGCAGCCGCTAAAGGGGAAATTTTGCCCCGGCGCCTGGAAAGCTATTTGCGCCTGATTGATGAAATTGCCGAGGCGCAGCAAAAAAATTAGTTTTTATTCAGGCGCTGCCCTTGAAGCAGTGATTTTGATCACCATATTTATCAGCTATACTCTTGGCAGTTTTTGAATTGTGATTAGGTGACTTGTGGAACGTTGGTTCGGATTTATGGGGAATCACCCCTTTTTATTTGGCACACTTGCTGTATTAGTGGTGCTGTTCTTCCTGCTAGAAGGCCAGCGCAATGGCCGCAAAATTTCACCGCAGTCTCTGGGGATTCTGGTTAAAGCGAAAAATGCCATGCTGATTGACCTGCGCGATGCAAAAGATTTCCGCGAAGGCCACATCAGCGGCAGCCGCAATATTCCGTATAGCCAAATCACCAAGCATGTTGAAGAGTTGAAAACGTCTGACCGCCCGCTGGTCTTCATCTGCAACTTAGGCCAAGTGGCCGGTTCAGCGCTGCAGCAGGTCGGCCATGCCGATGCCTACCGCCTGGACGGCGGCATCAGCAACTGGAAAGCGCAAGGCTTGCCATTGGTCAAAAGCAAATAATACGCTAAAGGAGAAAAAACATGGCTGAAGTTACAATTTATTCAACCACTGTATGCCCATACTGTGTCCGCGCAAAACAGCTCCTTGAGCGCAAAGGCGTCGCCTATAAAGAAATCAACTTATCCAACGAAGCGCCTGAAGCGCGCGCTGAATTGATGCAGCGCACCAATCACCGCACCGTGCCGCAAATCTTTATCGGCGAGCAGTTTATTGGCGGCTTTGATCAGCTTTACGCCTTAGAGCGTGAAGGCAAGCTCGATGAATTACTGGCTTAACCGCCGCAATAACATTACATCTTCATAATTAAGGATTAAAGAATGAGTGAAGAACAACAAGCTCAACCGCAATTGGCATTAGAGCGCATTTATACTAAAGATATTTCTTTTGAAGTGCCTGGGGCGCAAGTATTTACCAAAGAATGGCAGCCTGAGCTGAACATCAATCTTTCATCTTCGGCTGAAAAAATTGATCCAACCCACTTTGAAGTGTCTTTGAAAGTTGTGGTGCAGGCCAACAACGCCGGCGATACGGCTTTTATTGTTGATGTCACGCAGTCCGGCATTTTCCTGATTGACGCTGTTGAGGAAGAGCGCCTGCCGTACATCCTTGGCGCATACTGCCCGAACATTCTGTTCCCGTTCCTGCGCGAAGCGGTGAATGACATGGTGACTAAAGGCAGCTTCCCGCAGCTGCTGCTCACGCCAATCAATTTTGATGCTGAATTTGAAGCGAACCTAGAGCGCGCTCAAACTGCAGCTGTTGAAGGTCAAGCTTAAACGCTGCGCTTTCAAGCCATAAAAAAGACCGCAACTGCGGTCTTTTTTATTTTAAGCCCCTCTTTGCAAAAGAGGAGCTGGGGAGATTCTTAAAGTGAATCAATCAACCTGCAGATATGAATCACCCAATGAATCCCTCCCTTGCGAAACAATGTTTCTCACCCTTTAAAAAGGGAGGAGGACATTATTCCTCATCCAGCATCAGGTCTGCGCTCATGCCGACGGTGTTGAAGCCTGCATCCACATACATGATTTCACCGGTAATGCCGTTGGCCCAAGGCGAGCAAAGGAATAAAGCCGCGTTGCCGACATCTTCAATGGTGACGTTGCGTTTCAATGGCGCAACTTTTTCATTCAGGTCAAGCATCTTGCGGAACGATTTAATGCCTGAAGCAGCCAATGTGCGGATTGGGCCGGCAGAGATTGCATTGACGCGGATGCCTTCGGCGCCCAGGCTGGAGGCTAAATAGCGCACGCCGGCTTCCAAAGAGGCTTTCGCCATGCCCATCACGTTGTAGTTCGGCATAACGCGCTCAGAGCCTTGATAAGTCAGGGTCAGCAGGCAGCCTTGGCGCACAGCCAGCAGCGGCTTGGCTGCGCGGGCCATGGCGATAAAGCTGTAGGCGCTGATGTCATGCGCAACTTTAAAGCCTTCGCGGTCGGTAATTTCGGTGAAGTCGCCGTCTAAAGTGTGCGCCGGCGCAAAGCCGATGGAATGCACCACGCCGTCCAAGCCGTCCCAGTGCTTTGCCAGTTCGGCAAATGCCGTGTCAATTTCCGCATCTACAGCGACGTCGCATGGAAAAACCAGCGTTGAGCCGAACTGCGCAGCAAAATCATCGACACGTTTTTTTAATTTTTCATTTGGATAAGTAAATGCCAGCTCAGCGCCTTCGCGGTGCAATGCCTGAGCAATACCGAATGCAATGGATAATTTACTTGCAATGCCCGCAATTAAAAAGCGCTTACCTGCCAATAGTCCTTGTGCCATGAGAATCTCGCTCGATAAAATTTAACAGCATAATGCCAAGTCTGAAGCATTTTAGAAATTGCATAATGCGCCTTTTTTAGGGCAAATCAAAAATGCGGAATTTAAGCTGTCAAATGCAGCGCATCCAGCGAATTCCGCCACAGCTGATGCGCCAGCTGAACTTCATCCATTTGCAGGCTTTGCGCCAGGCCCTGCAGCACATAGGGCAAATTTGCCGGCG
The DNA here is from genome assembly GCF_036659555.1 of Acinetobacter sp. Classification (GTDB taxonomy): domain Bacteria; phylum Pseudomonadota; class Gammaproteobacteria; order Pseudomonadales; family Moraxellaceae; genus Acinetobacter. Next base: position 41,099 of record NZ_JAVXCI010000012.1, on the reverse strand, counting down.
TATTGCGCGTACGCTCAGCGCCATGCTGGCAGCATAAGGGCGCCATGTCCGGACAGTCAGTTTCCAGCACCAGATGCGCCGCGCCCAGCGCCTGCACCGCCGCATGCAGCTTTTTGGCGTTGGGATTGGTGATTTGCCCGGTCACGCCAATTTTAAAGCCCAGTTTGACAAAAGCCTTGGCCTCTTCCACCCCGCCGCTGAAGGCATGCGCAATCCCGCCCTGCGCAAAGCGCTGCGCTTTCAGCATCTGCAGCGCCTCAGCGTGCGCCTTGCGGATATGCAGCAGCGCCGGCTTCTGATGCTGTCTGGCCAGCTCCAGCTGGGCTGCGAAAAACCGCCGCTGCCTGGCAAATGTTTCCGGCTGCTTATGCTCTTTTAAAAAGGTGTCCAGGCCAATTTCGCCAATGGCCGCGCACGGTTCAGACTGCAGGAGCTGTTCCAAATCCTGCAGATGGCTGTCCTGATGCTGTTCAATATAAAATGGATGCAGGCCGGGCGCCAGATAGCTCTTCGGCGCATTGTCCAGGCCATTTAAAAAATGATGGGTTCTGATTAAATCCGCAAAACGCTCCTGCACAAAGCCGATCAGCACCAGCCCCTCGACCCCGGCTTGCCGGGCGGCATGCGCCAGCGCTTCGCGGTCCGGATCAAAATCCGGCACGTCAAAATGCGTATGAGTGTCCAGCAAGGCAGGCGCTTTAAGCATCAGGATGCCGCTTTGGCTTCAGACGCTGGCGCTTCGGCGCCGGCGGGGAAATACTGCGGCTTTAATATGCCCTGCAGCTGATCATACGCAATGGTTAAGCGCGGCAGCCCCACCACATAAGGCCCAATGTCATATTCAGCATACTGCAGGATCAGGCCATCCTTGCCCAGATAATAGTTGCCGGTCAGCTTGAATTTCCACACCTGTTCATATTCCTCTACGCTGTCCGCCAGTTTGGCATCCATCACCCAGACCTTGAAAGCCTCATGCGCTTTTTTCTCCAGCGCAGCTTTCTGCTGCGGCGCAATAATATCACCCAGCTGCATCAGCTTTTTCTGCTGCAGGTCAAAATTGAAATACTGCTGCGCGGAAGAACCATGCGCGCCGCCCAAATACGTGCTGCTGTTCAAAACCACAGTTGCCAGCGGCTGGCCGGCATTCAGTATTTTCGGCTTGATCATCAGGCTGATCCGCTGCGCCGAGCTGAGGGCTTTCAGCTCTTTATCCAGCTTGATGAACGCCTGCATATACGGCTCGGCCTGCTTTTCCAGCTTCAGCTTGGGCGTTTCCACCGCAGCCAGTTTGGATTTGGCTTCAGAAGCGGCAGCGGCTTCGCTGGCCGCAGTTTGCGCCTGTTCCTGTTCCGGCGCGGCGGATAAAATCAGGCTCAGCTGCTTTAAAATTTCCTGATCAATATAGCCGTCAATAAAGCTTTGATTGCTGCTGAGGCGCTCAATGGAAATTTCCGGGCAGCTGTTGCCGTCGCAGTCCGGCATATTCAGGCTGAGCTTTTCCGTATCGCCCGTCAGCTTCATGCGCTGATCCGGCGCCTCAGTTTTCGCCGGCTTAGCTTCGGGCTGCGGTTCAGCCTGCTGCGGCTGGCAGGCGCTCAATGCGATGGCCGCAGCCAGCGTACTCATTATCCAAATATTTTTATGCTTTAACATTAATTTACCTGTCTCTCAGATCGGGCTTAGCGCATGCGGGAATAAGCCATATTCAATGCCCTGTTGCTAGAACATATGCTGATATACGGCAGCTTTCAAGACCTGCTGTGTTTGCGCCTTGGTTAAATAAATGTCCAGCTGCTTGCCGCCTTTGGCGATTTCATGCGTGCGGTAATGCAGGCCGATGCCTTCCTGATCAAAAAACCAGTCCGCCTGCCCCCAGTAAAGTTTTTCCGGCGCAGCTGCGCGCACCGCTTCATCCTGCGCTTTCAGCCATTTGGCATAGGCCTGCTGCACAATGGCATTCATGTTCAGCTGCTGTCCGGCGTCAACAATCTCCAGCAGCATGACATTTTTCTGCGCGCGCCGGTCGGCCACAAAAAAGTAATGGCGGTCTTTGACTTTGCGGTCTTCCTGCACAGTATTCACCCCAACCTGCAGCAGCACGTACTGATTGCGCTGATAGGGAATGCGGGTATACATGGTCAGGGAATACGGCCGGTTGGCTTTAAATTCATCCTGCCAGGCATCGGATTTTTTCACATAGGCGTCAATGGCCTGCTGCAGGCTCATCTGCTGCTTCTGCCCGATTTGATCCTGCACCGCCAGCGCCTGATTGCGCTCAATCCAGGCATTCAGCCATGCATCGGCGGTATGCACCGTTTGAATGCCCAGATCGATGCAGTTTTTATTTTCGCAGAACGGCACCGCAACTTTGGCCGGCTGCTCCTGAATATTCAGATAAGGCAGCACATCGGCTTTTTCAGACTCAAATATTGAAGATTTCTGTTCGGCTTCCGGCGGCTGCGGTTTGCTGGAATTATCACAGGCGCTCATTAGCAGCGCCATGCCGGCCAGTGAAAGCGCAGCTGCGCCCTTAATCAAGGTCATAATGTTTTGAATGCACAGGCTTAAATTGCCGTAAATTTACCACAAAATAAAACAGCTTCATCTGAAGCTGCTGTATTTTTCTGCGTCTCCGCCGGCTTAGTGCTCGCGGGTATTGCGGAATTGAATATCCGGATAGCGCTCCTGCATCAGCTGCAGGTTGACGCGGCTCGGCGCCAGATAAGTCAGGTGGCCGCCGCCGTCCACGGACAGCTGGTCATGGGCTTTTTTCTTGAACTCGTTGAATTTCTTCTCGTCACTGCAGGCAACCCAGCGCACAGTGTTGATGCTGACCGGCTCATAAATGCAGTCAACTTTGTATTCTTCTTTCAGGCGGTAGGCCACCACTTCAAACTGCAGCACGCCGACCGCGCCGACAATCAGGTCATTGCTGTTTTGCGGCATGAAAACCTGCGTCGCGCCTTCTTCAGACAGCTCTTTCAGGCCTTTCTGCAGCTGCTTGGATTTCAGCGGATCTTTCAGGCGCACGCGGCGGAACATTTCCGGCGCAAAGTGCGGAATGCCGGTAAACTGCAGGCTTTCACCGGAAGTGAAGGTATCGCCAATCTGAATGGTGCCGTGGTTATGCAGGCCGATAATATCGCCCGGCCATGCTTCTTCCAGATGCTGGCGGTCGCCGGCCAGAAAAGTTAAGGCGTCGCTGATGCGCACGTCCTTATTCAGGCGAACATGCTTCATTTTCAGGCCTTTTTCATACTTGCCTGAGCAGATGCGCATGAACGCGATGCGGTCGCGGTGCTTCGGATCCATATTGGCCTGAATCTTAAATACAAAGCCGGTAAAGCCTTCTTCAGTCGCTTCAACTTTGCGTACGGCAGTCGGATGCGCTTTCGGCTCCGGCGCATAATTTGAAAATGCGTCCAGCACATGGTCAACCCCGAAGTTGCCCAAGGCTGTGCCGAACAGCACCGGCGTCTGGCGCCCGGCTAAAAACTCCGCACGGTCTAAAGGCTCATTGGCCAGCTGCACCAGCTCAAGCGACTCTTCAAAAGCGGCCCAGGCCAGTTCGCCGACTTTTTCGCGCAGATCCGGATAGTCATAGCCGTCACGCACTTCCATTTCGGTGATGGTCGAGCCAAAGCCGGCTTTATACACATAGAATTTTTCTTCAATCAAATTGAATACGCCCGCGAAATCGCGGCCTGTGCCCAAAGGCCAAGTCAAAGGCACGCATTTGATTTTCAGCACGTTTTCAATTTCATCCAGCAGCTCTAAAGGCTCGCGGATTTCACGGTCCATTTTATTGACAAATGAAATGATCGGCGTGTCGCGCATGCGGCAGACTTCCATCAGCTTCACGGTGCGGTCTTCGACACCTTTTGCGCCGTCAATCACCATCAGCGCTGAATCCACCGCCGTCAGCGTGCGGTAGGTGTCTTCCGAGAAATCTTCATGCCCCGGGGTATCCAGCAGATTGATCATTTTGTCTTTGAACGGGAACTGCATGACCGAGGTGGTGATCGAGATGCCGCGCTCTTTTTCCATTTCCATCCAGTCAGATGTCGCAGCGCGGTCTGACTTGCGGCTTTTTACCATGCCCGCAACCTGAATGGCCTGCCCCCACAGCAGCAGTTTTTCGGTCATGGTGGTTTTACCGGCATCGGGGTGCGAAATAATCGCGAAGGTGCGGCGCTGCGCGACCTGCGCCGCCAATTCTTGTTTAAAGCTCATGGAAAGATACCTACTGCAGACCCGCAGTGCAAAAGATCAGATCTGATCAAGATAAAAAATTGGCGGTATTGTAGCAGAATTCTAAATGCTTTAACTAAAAGTAACAGACTTCGCCGGCCTGCCGCTGGAAGCGCGGGCGCGGAATGCTGCGCGGCGTAAATGGGCTGGATTCAGCCGCGCCTTGAACCCATGCCGGGGCTGGGTATTGCCGCCTGTGCAGCCTTTATGCGGCGCCGGCTGCAGATTGAACGATAAGACAGTGAAAGTTTCAGTCAGGCTGGATAAGGCCGGCCAGCGGAACAGCGAATAAGCTGAAGTACAGCGCAAATCTGACGATTTCAAAGATCTTTTTTTGATGCTTATTAATCGCCTGATTGTGCGGAATGCTGCGCCGGCAAATAAAAATCAAGCCCAGCCGAATGAAAAACAGCATGAAGATGGATATTCCTGCGCTGGCATGAGCCTGCCCGCGCCAGCCATGCTCATCTCACAGAAAAATAGATTAATAAAAAGAGAAACTTTCTTAATTCTGTGAGGCCATTAACAATTCAGCTGCGCCTGCGGCGGATATTTTTTGCTGCGGCAAGGCGCGGAATACGGGATACGGCCTTTCTAAGCCGCAAGCGGGCCAGCCGCTCAGTGAAATGCGCGGGCTGCGCTGCCGGTTTCAGCCTTTTCCAGGCGGCGGGAATCCACAGGCAGCCCCAGCAGGTAACCCTGCATCTGCTGGCAGCCGAGGCGGGTCAGGATTTCGGCCTGCAGCGGCGTTTCAATGCCTTCCGCAGTCACCATCAGCCCCAGCTTAATCGCCAGCTGAATAATGCTTTCCAGAATCATTTCCTCTTTGGACTGCGGCGTTAAATCATGAATGAATTCCTTATCAATCTTCAGCTCATCGACCGGCAGGTTCTTTAAATACAGAAAGCTGGAATGCCCGGTGCCGAAATCATCAATCGCCAGCTTAATGCCCATCTGGCGCAGGCGCTGCAAGGTGCGAATGCTGTTTTCAACATGATGCATGGCGGTGGATTCAGTAATTTCAATCATCAAATAGCTGGGGTCAACCTGATGCTTTTTCAGCAGCTCCTCCAGGGTGGAAAACAGGTGCTTATGCTCGAACTGTATCGCCGACAGATTGACCGAAACCGGCAGGAATTGCGGATAGTTCTTTTCCCACAGCTTGATTTGCCGGCAGGCTTCTTCCAGCGCCCAGTAGCCCATGCGGATAATCAGGCCGGTTTTTTCCGCGCCGCGGATAAACATATTCGGCATCAGCAGGCCCAGAAGCGGATGCTTCCAGCGGATCAGCGCTTCCACGCCGCAGATGGTCAGGCCGCAGGATTTGAACTTGGGCTGGTAAAACAGCACAAACTGCTGATCTTCAACCGCTTTATATAGGTCATTGATCAGCCGGGTTTGGCTCTTCGCCTCTTGCTGATCTGCGGTATAGCAGAAGACCGAATAGGTGCTGCGCCCCTGATATTTTGAAGTCAGCATGGCCGCGTCCGCATTGATCAGCAAATCCTGCAGGCTGCTGCCATGCTCGGGATACATGGCGATGCCGATACTCGCCGAAACATTGATTTCCTTGCCGGCAATCAGAAAGCTGTCCTGAATCAATGCCAGAATTTTTTCAGCGGCCAGCGCCGCCTGTTCCGCGCTGGCGCTTTCCAGCACCATCAGGAACTCATCGCCGCCAATCCGCAGCAGCTTGGACTGGCCATCCAGCATCCGGTGCAGGCGGTTGGCCAGCTGTATCAGCAGCTGATCGCCGATATGGTGGCCAAAGACGTCATTCACCGCCTTAAAGCGGTCTAAGTCAATATAAAGAAATGCAATCGGCTCTTGGCTGCTGCTGTGACCGGTAAACAGAAAATGTGCATATTCCGCCAGAAACAGCCGGTTCGGCAGCTTGGTTAAATTGTCCTGCACGGCCTGATTCGCCAGCTCCCTGTTGGCCTTGGACAGCTGCCGGCTGCGCTCTTCCAGGCGCCGCTCCAGCAAGGCTACGCAAAACGCCACCGCCAGCACCAGCCCGGTGACAAACAGCACGGTCAGCAGCTGCAGGTCATGGCCGGATTCAAGCTTCAGCTGCAGATGCACGGCGTTCACCGGCACAAAGCGGATGCCGGCCATGCCGGTATAATGCATGGCGGCGATGGTCAGCGTCAGGATCAGCGCCACCGCGAACTTAACCGCAGTCCTGTATTTGCGCGCATGCCGGTTGCGGAAAGCCAGCAGAAAGGCCAGCCCCGAACCGCCGATGGCGATCAGCACCGAACACACCGCAATCAGCGGATCATGGCGCAGCGCATAGCCTTCAACGCTCATCCCCAGCATGCCGGCATAGTGCATGCCGGCAATGCCGGCCCCCATCAGCACGGCGCCAAGAATCAGCCTGGGCAAAGGCAGGGTAAAGCGCGTGGTAAGCCAGACGGCAACAGTCGAAGCGGCGAAAGCGATCAGGTAGGAGGCAAAAGTCAGGCTGTAGTCAAAGGACTGCACGCCCGGCATATGGCTGACCAGCAGGTCAAAAAAATGCATGCTCCAGATGGCCGCGCTTAAAAGCGCGCCGCTGCAGATTAAGATCAGTTTTTCATATTTCGGCCGCGCGCCGCGGAATAAAATCTGTTCCAGCGAAACAGCAAAATAACATGCCAGCAGTGCGGCAATGACCGAGCCGAATACAAGCGTGTAATCATATGGCATCTGAGTCATAAAAAAGACTCCGCATAAGCTGCTATTATTTTATTCACATTGAACTGGCCGGTTTTTTTCGGGTTTACTGCCTTAAAAAATGCGCTGGAGGATTTTTTCGGCAAAACAAATAATGAACTTAGAATCTAATACTCTTCCGCTTTGGTCAAGCATTTCTTCCGGGTTTTGCGGCGGCCCGGCGTTTTTATAAAAAAAAGATGAAGATCAATCACTAAATTAGAAAACAGCAGCCGGCCCTGCGCCATTTCCGCTGCCGTGCATGAGCCTGCAGGCATAAAAAAACCAGTCAGCCGCAGCCCACTGGTTTTTGATCTGGCCTGCGCCGGAAATGCTTAAGGCGCGCCCTTCACTTTGCCTTGCAGCGTGGCGTAATCCAGCAGCACGCCGGCAGCTTCGGCCACAAAAGCTTCGTCTTCGGGCAGCGCCGGACGCTGATTGGCCTTCAGCTTCGCGCGCGACTCCACCAAGGCATCCAGTGAAGCCTGATAGCTCTCCCAGTTGGCATACGGCTTCAAGCCGGTCGCTTTGCGGCGGGCATTTTCAGCATCCAGGGTTTTCTGCTCCATATCCAGCAATTCAGCCTTGCGCTTCTGCAAATCCAGCACGGCCTGCTTCTGCTCATCGGCCTGCTTCAGCAGGGCGGTGCGCTGCTCCAGATACTTGAACTGCGGGTCAATGCTGACGCGCTGCTGCGAGGACTTCGCCAAATCCGGCACATAGTTCTGGATGGAGCCTTCACGCTTAAACGGCGCAGTCGGAATGGTGTCCCACTTCAGGGCGTTTTTCGCCTTGCGCTCGCCGAATTCTTCATTGTAAATGTCCACCAGCTTAATGTCCGGCACCACGCCTTTATTCTGCGTGCTGCCGCCGGTCACGCGGTAGAATTTGCGCTGCGTCAGCGTCGCCTGGCCATAAGCCAGAGAGTCCAGCTGCACCTGCGCCGTGCCCTTGCCTGTGGTGGTGCTGCCGATCACAATGCCGCGCTCATAATCCTGAATGGCCGCGGAATAAATTTCGCTGGCCGAGGCTGACGCCAAGTTAATCAATACCGCCATTGGCCCGCCATAAGTTTGCGCGCCACCGTCATCATCCTCAAAGACGCTGACATTGCCGTTGCCGTCGCGGATCTGCACCACAGGGCCGGACTTGATCACCTGCCCCAGCATGCGCGCCACTTCTTCCAGCGAACCGCCCGGATTGTTGCGCAGGTCGACAATAATGCCTTCGACCTTCTGCGCAGACAGCGCTTTCAGCGCCTTGTTGGTGTCTTCAGACACCGAGCGGTAATCGGTTCCGGCGCGGCGCGCGCGGTAATTCAAATAGAATGATGGAATTTCAATCACGCCGAATTTATGCTTTTTGCCGCCGCGCTCAATTTCCACGGTGCGGGAACGCACGCCGGCATCCTCTTCCTGAATCACGTCACGCACAATCGCGACATTGCGCGCCTGGCTCATGGCAGCGCCCGCGCCCAAAAGGCGCAAGGTCACTTTGGTGCCTCGCTTGCCGCGGATCAGGCCGACAATTTCATTGCTTGGCCAGCCAATCACATCAACCATTTTATCGCCGTCCTGCGCTACGCCAATAATGCGGTCGCCGGATTTGACCTGGCCGGATTTGCTGGCCGGCCCGCCTTCAACAATGGTTTCAATTTTGGTGTAGTCTTCGTTGCCGCGCTCAGGGCGGATGGATACGCCGATCCCTTCCAGCTGCAGCGTGGTTTGGCGGTTCAGCTCCATCGCGTCCACAGGCGGGAAATAATTGCTGTGCGGATCGTAAGTCAGCATCATCGCATTCAGGGTTTTGTCCAGCACGTCATCGCTTTTCAGGCGGCTGATGCGTTCCAGCTGGCGGGTATAGCGCTTGGTCAAGGTCTGAACCGGCGTCAAGTCTTCAGGGCCAGTCAAGTCCTGCCCATTCGCCAGCTCAGGATTGTCTTTCAGCGCCTTCTGCTTGGCCAGTTCTTCTTCTTTGCTGATGGTTAAATTGATCAGCTGCGACACCAGCATCTTGTTCCAGTGCGCGCGCTGTTCCGCTTCGGATTTAAAGAACGGCGCTTTTTCGCGGTCGGTTTCAATAAAGGCGTCCGGCTGGTTTAAATTCTGCGGCTTTTTCAGCTCCGCCAGCATGTGGCTGTAGAACTGCTTTAAGCGCTCGCGGTACTGGGCGTGAATTTCATAGGGGCCGGACAGATTGCCGGCCTTCAGGCTGGCGCCGAAGCTGGAGCCGAAACGCTTTTTATAATCCGCCGCTTCAGCGGCCAGAAACAGCGCATGCTCCGGGTCCAGGCTGTCTAAATAAAACTCCAGAATGCGGTTTGAAGTATTGGCGTCCAAACGCTGATTCAAGTAGTGCTGACGGTCCACCAGAGTTGCCAGCTGGCGGGAAACCAACGCTTGCGCCTGTGTCGGCTGAATTGCCGCTGAAGCAGCGGCGGTATTTTCAGCAGCCGCCGCTTCATTTACAACATGGGTAAAAAATAAACCGCCGGTTGCCAGAGCAACGGCGCAAGCTATCGTTTGAAGTTTCATAAATATGTCGCGCTTCCTTGGTCTGTGAACCAAATAACCTTGTCACTTTTCAGTTTGATGTGAATATTTTCAGAATCTTAAATGAGTTAATCTGTTTATGTCGTGTAGTTTTATCATAATCTGTGCTGACAAAGTGTAGCAAAACATTGCAGAATTCAGGTATTGTTTTTCCTTAAAAATTCCAATACGGACCCCGAATATGATTGGCGCATTAATGCTCGACATTGCTGGCACAGAGCTGACTCAAGAAGATATTGAACTATTGCAGGCTCCGCAAGTCGGCGGGATGATTTTATTTGGCCGGAATATCGAATCTCCCGAGCAGGTGCGTGCCTTGACCGACCATATGCGCCAAGTCCGCCCCGGCATTTTAATTGCCGTGGATCAGGAAGGCGGGCGCGTGCAGCGCCTGAAAAATGGCTTCAGCCCGCTGCCGGCCATGGGGCGCTTTGGCGAGCTGTACTTAACCGAACCGGAAAAAGCGGCCGAACTGGCTGAACAGTGCGGCTGGCTGATGGCGGCCGAAGTTCTGGCGGTCGGCATCGACTTCAGCTTTGCGCCGGTTTTAGACCTGAATGATGTCAGCGATGTGATTGGCGACCGCGGCTTTGCCAAAAGCATGCAGGACATTATCCCGCTGGCCAGCGCCTTTTTGAAAGGCATGAAGCGCGCCGGCATGGCGTCGACCGGCAAGCACTTCCCGGGCCACGGCTCAGTCAAAGCCGATTCGCATGTGGCTGCCGCCGTCGATTCGCGCCCTTATGATGAAATTTACCAAAAAGATATGCAGAGCTTTATTCAGCTGATGCCGCAGCTGGATGCGCTGATGCCTGCGCATGTAATTTATGATCAGGTTGACCCGAACCCGGCCGGCTTTTCTCCCTACTGGATTCAAAAAATCCTGCGCCAGGAGCTGAAATTTGACGGCGTTTTATTTTCCGATGACCTAAGCATGCAGGCAGCCTGCGTGGCCGGCGGCGCCGATGCCCGCATTCAGGCGGCATTGCGCGCCGGCTGCGATATGGGCCTGGTCTGCAACAGCCGCGAATCAGCCTGCGCTGCGCTGGAAGGCATTGCCGATTTGCCGCTGCCGAATCAGCTGCGTCTGGAACGCATGCGCGGCAATATCCCCAACATTCAAGTCGGCCAGAATTTAGACTTAGGCCCGGCATGGGCGCAAACCCGTGACCGAATTCTGGACTTTAAGCATCAATCAGCGCCTGAATAAATAAATGCACTGATCCGCTTAAAAGGAACACGACAAGGTGTTCCTTTTTTATTATGATGATCAAAACAGCGGTTTTACTGCACCAATATCAAAACTAAAATAAGATCCAAGGTTCAGCTGCCATGACTCAAGACCTGTCCGAACACCGCCATATTTCATTTACCGCGCACTATACTGGCTATATTTGGTACAGCATGGGCATTTCCCACCCGGTATTCGCCACCAGCAAGGGGAAAATGCTGGCCAAAATGCTGCACCCGCTGGAAAGCTGGGCAGAAAAGCATGTCGGCGGCAGCATGCGCACCACGCTCAGGCAGCGCCACCGCATTATTGACAACCAGCTGACCCAGCTGATTCAGCAGCAGCCGGATCTGCAGATTCTGGAAATCGCCTGCGGGCTGTCGCCGCGCAGCTGGAACTTCCGGCAGAAATTTCCGCAGCTGGATTACCGCGAGCTGGATTTGCCGGAAATGGCGGAGATTAAAACCCAAGCCCTGCAAAAGCTGGATCAGCAGGCGCCGCAGGTGCTGACTGCGGATATTTTCACTCAGGACTTTGAGCGGATTTTTCAGGGCTTTGATCCCGCCCGGCCGCTGGCGGTGATCAGCGAAGGCCTGATTAATTACTTTGATAAAACCCTGCTGAACAAGCTGCTGCAGGGCATTACCGAATACGCTCAGGACTTTAAGGCGCTGCATTACCTGACCGATATTTACCCTGAACCGGTGAAGAATAAGCTGGCAAACTTCATCTGGACCAGCAGCAAGCTACTGAAAGTCATGTCACGCAGCTCTTTCACCTTTCATTTTATCAACCCGCTGGAGGTGCAGACCTTTTTCGGCAATGCCGGCTTCAGCAGCGTTGAAGTAATTCAGCCCACGGCATTTTTTCAGAATAATGACGGCAGCAACCTGATTGCCTTTCAAAACCCGGATGAGCACAGCGGCGATTTAGTCTGGGTGATTCATGCGTCCGTAAAAAAACAGCGTTCTTAGCGCTGTTTTTTTGCTTTAAAGCGGATTGGCGCTGGAAAAACTACACCGCTTCCAGCAGAAGCATCTGTTCCTTTTGGCGCTGCACAAACCGCAGCAGGCGCTCCGCCAGTTCAAAACTGCCATGCTTGAACAGCGCGCGCAACTGATGCGCGGAATTTTCAAAGATCAGGCACTCTATTTTAAAGCTGCCTTCTTCATCGGCCAAATGCAGCGCCAAATCCCGCGGATGCTGCGCTGCCAGCTGCGCCCGCCCCGCTTCCTGCACCTGCAGCAGCACGCCGAAATAGTTCATATCCTCAATTTCAACTTTGATGCTTAAATCTGAATGGCGGTGGCTTAACTGGCTGAACGGCTGCAGCACGCCAATGCGTTCTTCGCCGCGGCGCTCAATTTGCGCCATCTGCTCACGGCTCATGGCAATAATGCCGTCCAGCGCCTGAATGGATTCGCCGCGCAAATAAGTGGCAAACAGATTCATGGTTTCCTTGCGGCGCTGCAGCTGCGGCACATGGTCGGCATTGGCGATCATCGCGAACTGCATATTCGGGCACTGCAGGGCGAAATTGGCGTTTTCATGCGGCAGGGTAAAGCTGTCATACTGCCCGCACGCCACCAGCACATCGCATGCCGGAATCGGCACGTTGCTCAGGCGCAGCAGGCGGCGGCAGTTAATCTCATAGCGCTCCTGCTCGGCCGCAGTAAATTCCGCCATCTGCCGGAAAAACAGGCGCTTGGCCGTCGGCGACATGCGGGTCAGATCCATTTTGGCGTGATTGACCAGATACAGGATCACCGCCTGGCCGAATTCATCCATGCGCTGTTCCTGCATTAGATGCAGCGACTCTTCCAGCAGCATGCGCCAGCTTTTGCGGGTTTTCTGCATCACGCCCATCAAAATCATGCGCGCCACCAGCTCTGGGCGCTGATGCGCCAGGCAGGACGCTACCACCGAACCCAAAGACATGCCCAAAACTGCAACTTTGCGCAGGCCGGCCATGTCCAGCCATGCGCCCAGCATGCCGGCCAAATCTTCCAGCTCCAGCGCGCCTGCGGACGCGCCGGTCTCGACATTGCAGATCTGCTGATTGGCGCCCATAGACGGCAAGTCAATCAGGATGATCGGGCCGGCAGCGAACAGCTGCTCGACGCAGTATTTGTAGGAATTGAAATTCTGAAATGCCCCGCCGATAATCAGCATCGGCGTCATATGCAGCGTGTCCGGCCGGGCAATCGCCATGTATTCAATTTTCCAGCCGTCAATCCACGCGGTGCGCGCAGGCTGCTTAAAGCTGTTTTTATCATATAAGTCAAAAAAATTGCAATGCGCGCTGGCATCCTGCACGCCTGTATCCATCTGGATAATGGAATTCATGTTCCTTTCCTCCATTTCTGCCTTATTTTTATTGTGCAGAAAAGTAATGAGAGCTGCCTGCAGCAAGCATCCTGCTCTTTCGTTGTTATTGGCATGACGTCAATGTCAGTGTCGCATCATTCTATACAGGAGAAGTTTTTACAAGCAACTGCTAATGCCGCCACTCATCCGCTTTTAGCGCAGAAAACGATTGCAAATTGTTAACAGGATTTTCAATTTCTGCCTAAAATTCAATCCTGATGCTTCATTGTGCAGTTATAGGCTGTTAATATCAAATTGAAATTTCTAAGTGATCAAACCGCTATGCAACAGTCTATTGAACAATACATGCAAACGGTGGGACAGCAGGCGCGCCAAGCATCCCGCGTGTTAGCCAGCGCTTCTACCCAGACCAAAAACAATGCGCTTTCCGCAATCCACACGGCGCTGCAAAACAGCGAGGCTGCCATTTTAGCGGCCAACCAGCTGGATATGGCGAAGGCGCACAGCAATAATTTGGACAGCGCCCTGCTGGATCGCTTAGAACTCAGCCCCGCACGCTTTCAAGGCATGCTGCAGGGCCTGCAGGATGTCATCGGCCTGACTGACCCGATTGGCGAAATTACCGATATGGCCTACCGCCCCTCCGGCATTCAGCTTGGCAAAATGCGCGTGCCGCTGGGCGTGGTCGGCATGATTTACGAATCGCGCCCGAACGTGACGCTGGAAGCGGCCTCTTTGGCGCTGAAATCCGGCAATGCGATTATCCTGCGCGGCGGTTCGGAAGCGATTGAGTCGAACCGGGCGATTGCAGCCGCGGTTCAGCACGGCCTGAAAGCGGCAGGCCTGCCTGAAACTTCTGTGCAGGTCATCAGCACCACTGACCGGGCTGCCGTCGGCCAGCTGATCACCATGTCTGAATATGTGGATGTGATTGTTCCGCGCGGCGGCAAGGGCCTGATCGAGCGCATCAGCAATGACGCGCGCGTGCCGGTAATTAAGCATCTGGACGGCAACTGCCATGTGTATGTCGAAGCGCAGGCCGACCTGCAAAAAGCCCTGCCGATTGCGCTGAATGCCAAGACTCACCGCTACGGCGTGTGCAATGCCATGGAAACCCTGCTGGTCGATGAAAAAGTGGCGGAGAAATTCCTGCCGGACATTGCCGAACTGTATGCGGAAAAGCAGGTGGAACTGCGCGGCTGCGCTGAAACCCGGCGCATTCTCGGCAGCAGCGCAGTGCCTGCCACTGAGGAAGACTGGTATACCGAATACCTTGGCCCCATTCTGGCGGTTAAAGTCGTCAGCGGCATTGATGAAGCGATTGCGCATATCAATCAATACGGCTCGCATCACACCGACGCCATCATTACCGAAAACTACACGCTGGCGCGCAAATTCCTTGCCGCTGTGGACTCCAGCTCGGTGATGATCAACGCCTCCACCCGTTTTGCCGACGGCTTTGAATACGGCCTGGGCGCTGAAATCGGCATTTCAACCGATAAAATCCACGCCCGCGGCCCAGTCGGGCTGGAAGGCTTAACCTCGCAGAAATGGGTGGTGTTCGGCGACGGTCAAATCCGCCAGTAATCACCCAAAAGATAGAAGCTGTTCAGTCCCGCGCGGAGCTGAACGGATTCGCTGCAGAAATTCCCTTCAAAACCTGATTCAATGAAAGCTTCACCTACACTTGCGCTCAACAATAACAACAGCTCAGGAGCTTTTATGTTTTATTATCTGATGATCAGCACGTTCGCGCTTGCCTTGGGCGTATCCTTTCTTGTGATGCGCGTATTTTCCGGTTCCATTCAGGCCATTCTGGCGCGCATCATTCATGACCCGATTCATGACGCCTGGGCCAAATACACCAAGTTTGCCGGCATGGTGGTGGGCACCTCATCGGGCATCCGCATTTATGACATGGAAAAATACATTACCCCGCTGACCTATGCCGACAATGACAAAAAAATTGTGATTGAGCTGACGCCGGAACGCTGGGTTCTGGAGATTTACCGGACGGTGATTGAAACCCTGCAGGGCCTGGCCTGGATGATGCTGGTGTTTTTCATGGTGGCGCTGATTGCCTATGTGATTGTGCGCTGGTCAGAAATCAAATACCAAAAACCATAATTTTTTTATGGTTTTCCAGTGCGCAGCGCAATGAAGCATGCTATGTTGAATGCAGGGCTTCAAAGCATTGAATTCTAGAGTACTATTTTATTAATAAATGGAAACTCGAAACTGATAAATTTTAATTATTGTTGTCAAATGGGTCGATAGTGCTTAAGTCTAATCTGCTAAAGTCTATCTAGGACAGAAAAACCGCACGTGTTAAAACATAGCTACTGATCTAAATTGCGCCAACAAGCACAGCGTTCAGATCACATCATGGATAAATAATTTAATTAGAATTCGGGTAAGAAAACGTGTCTACATCAGTATTAGTAATTAACTGCGGGTCTTCTTCAATTAAATATGCGTTGGTTTCTGAACGTCGTGAAGACCGTATCTTTGGCTTGGCGGAGAACTTAGGTTCAGCTGAGGCCCGAATTAAAGGCATCACCGCAGGCGGTGAAGCACTGGAACTGGCTATTCCAAATGCCGGCCATGAAAAGGCCCTGGAAACCATTCTTGAGCGCCTGTCCCACTACAACCCGCAAGCCATCGGCCACCGCGTGGTACACGGCGGCACGCTGACCAAAGCGGAACGGCTGACGCCTGAAATTATTGACCGCATCCGCGCTGCCACCCCGCTGGCGCCGCTGCACAACCCTGCGCACCTGGTCGGCATTGACGCCACCATGCGCCTGTTCCCTGAATTGCCGCAAGTTGCAGTCTTTGATACCGCATTCCATCAGACCATGCCTGCGCGCGCTTACCGCTATGCCGTGCCGAAATTCCTTTACACTGAACACAACGTGCGCCGCTACGGCTTCCACGGCACCAGCCATGCCTATGTTTCTGAACGCGGTTCAGAACTGGCAGGCAGCCTGAAGCAAGGCGGCTGGCTGACTGCGCACTTGGGCAACGGCAGCTCAACCTGCGCCATCTGGAACGGCCAAAGCATGGACACCTCCATGGGCTTAACGCCGCTGGAAGGCATTGTCATGGGCACGCGCAGCGGCGATGTTGACCCGAGCCTGCACAGCTTCCTGGCATCCAACCTGGGCTGGGATGTCTATAAAATTGACCGCATGCTGAACAAAGACAGCGGCCTGCTGGGCCTGTCGGATAATCTGTCAAATGACATGCGTACCTTGATTGAAGCCTCTGAACAGGGCAATGAAGACGCTGCGCTGGCGATTGAAGTGTTCTGCTACCGCCTGGCGAAATCACTGGCTGGCTTAAGCTGCGGCCTGCCGCGCCTGGACGGCCTGTTCTTTACCGGCGGCATTGGCGAAAATTCGGCTTATATCCGTGAAAAAACCATGGCCTACCTGCCGCATTTCGGCTTCAGCTTAAGCAAAGAGAAAAATGACAGCCTGAAACGCGGCACCGAAGGCCGCATTGATGCCGGCACAGGCCCGCAGATCTGGGTCGTACCGACCGATGAAGAAGGCCGCATTGCTAAAGAAACACAGTACGTTGTGGAGCAAGAGGCTGCTGCCGCTGCAAAAAAGTCTGATGCGGAGCAGGAAGCTGTTGCTTAAGCAGCTTCCAGCACGCCATTGAGTTCAATATTTTACTTTTAAATTTAGACGCATTATGAAAACAATTTTACTCGTGCCTACTGGGGAAAGTGTAGGTTTGACATCTGCATGCTTAGGCTTAATTTACGCGCTTGACTGCCGGGGCATTAAAGCCGGCTTTGTGAAGCCGTTTTCGCAAGAGCCGAATGCCGCTGCAGACCGCACGACCGCCCTGTACCGCCATTTGTTCAGCAATGAAACCGTTGAGCCGATCAGCCATGCAGCCGTCACGCGCCGCCTGAGCCATGATGAAAATGACGAGCTGCTGGAAGATGCTGTGCGCCTGCACCGTGAAATTGCCAAGAAGCACGATTTAATTATTGTTGAAGGCCTGGTTCCAACCAGCCGCGATGCCTTTGCCTCGCAGCTGAATGCCGATCTGGCCAAAGCGCTGGACGCCAAAGTGCTGATGGTCAGCACCGCCGATATCCGCAGCCCTGCAGCGGCTGCGGAAAAAATTGAAGCGCAGCTGCGCAATTTCGGCGGCGCCGGCAATGCGCGCACCGCGGGCGTGCTGTTCATGCGCACCAAAGGCCTGCCGGAAGATTCCGCGCAAGTGCCGGTCACGCTTGATCCGAACCTGCGCCTGATCAGCGACATCAACAGCTTTACTGCGGAACTGAAAAAGCGCAATGCCAATATCGGCACTGAAGCTTTCCCGGTCATTGGCCTGGTGCCATTCAGCAACACGCTGAGCGTGCCGCGCATGTCTGACCTGGCTGCGCATATTTCCGCGCACTGGATTAATGAAGGTGAAGCCAAGCAGCGCCGCGTGCTGCACAGCAGTCTGATTGCCTCAAATATTGAACATGAGCTGCATAAATTTGTCGCCGGTGAATTGATCATCAGCGCTTCTGACCGCATTGATGTGCTGCTGGCCAGCAGCCTGGCCAACAGCAACGGCATTCCGCTGGCCGGCCTAGTGCTGACTGAGCACCATCAGCCGAATGAACAAGTCTTGAATTTCTGCCAGACCGCCATCAAGCAGGGCCTGCCGATTGCGCACACGCCGCTGAGCACTTTTGAAACCGCGCAGGAACTGGCCAATTTAAGCAACGAAATTCCTGTGGATGATACTGAGCGCGCGGAACAGGTCACGCGTTTTGTTTCCAGCCACATTGACCCTGACTGGCTGACCCTGCTGATTAACGGCTCGTACAAGCCGCGCCTGTCGCCGTCGGCATTCCGCCATGAGCTGGTGCAGAAATCCATTGCGGCCAAAAAGCGCATTGTGCTGCCTGAAGGCGATGAGCCGCGCACCGTGCAGGCCGCCGCCATCTGCCAGTCCCGCGGCATTGCGCAGTGCGTTCTGCTGGCCAAGCCCGAAGCTGTAGTTGAAGTCGCGAAAGCGCGCGGCATTGAGCTGCCATATGGCCTGGAAGTGATTGATCCGGACTTGATCCGCGACAATTATGTCGAAAAAATGGTGGAGCTGCGCAAGGGCAAAATCAACGAGCTGCAGGCGCGTGAACAGCTGCAGGATACTGTGGTGCTGGGCACCATGATGCTGGCCTTAGATCAAGTCGACGGGCTGGTGTCCGGTGCGGTGCATACCACAGCCAACACTGTGCGCCCGGCCTTCCAGCTGATTAAGACCGCGCCTGAATATTCGCTGGTCTCTTCAGTATTCTTCATGCTGCTGCCGGATGAAGTGTATGTCTACGGCGACTGCGCGATCAACCCGGACCCGGATGCAGAACAGCTGGCGGAAATCGCCATCCAGTCTGCGGATTCCGCCAAAGCCTTCGGCATTGACCCGCGCATCGCCATGATTTCCTATTCAACCGGCACTTCAGGCGCCGGCGCAGAAGTCGAAAAAGTCGCCGAAGCGACCCGCATTGCCCAGGCGCGCCGCCCTGACCTGCTGATTGACGGCCCATTGCAGTATGACGCCGCTTCTGTAGAAAGCGTCGGCCGCTCTAAGGCGCCGAATTCGCCAGTCGCCGGCCGCGCCAATGTGTTTATTTTCCCTGACCTGAACACCGGCAACACCACCTATAAAGCGGTGCAGCGCGCCGCCGACGTGGTCAGCGTCGGCCCGATGCTGCAGGGCCTGAACAAGCCGGTGAATGACCTGTCGCGCGGCGCGCTGGTCGATGACATTGTCTTCACCATCGCCTTGACCGCCATTCAGTCTGAGCAGCAGGCTGCATCCTAATGCGTTAAAGCTTTAAGCGTTATACTCGCCATCCAGCCGGAAGACTGGGTGGTTTTTTTTGCGCAGATTTCCGGCGGCAGGCCCGGCTATTTTCCGCCGCTGCCGGCGCGGATGGAGATTTTCAGATGAAGCGGCCGGCTGCGCCTGAGCAAGCCGATGATTTTGATTGTGTTTTTTAACAAATCAGCAACAAAAACTATTAAGTTTATGGAAATTATGGTTTTTTACGCACAAGCAACTTCGCCCCCGCGCTGATGATAAGATTAAAAGATTATTTCTACTTATGATTTTCATATCATGCAAAATAAAGCCAGTAAGCCCGCATTGCCCGCAATGACTTTAGCTGCATTGGGGGTGGTTTTCGGGGATATCGGAACAAGCCCCTTATATGCGCTGAAGGAAAGCTTTCATGCCACGCACGGCATGCCGATTAATGAAGTCAATGTTTTAGGCATTTTGTCCTTAATTTTCTGGACCATCATGCTGATTGTTTCGCTGAAATACGTCACCGTCATCATGCGCGCCGACAACAATGGCGAAGGCGGGATTATGGCTTTGCTTGCGCTGAACCTGCGCCAGGAAGGGCTGTCCAGCAGAAGGAAAATGACGATTATTGTTTTAGGCTTTGTCGGAGCATCCTTATTTTTCGGCGACGGCATCATTACCCCGGCCATTTCAGTGCTGTCCGCGGTAGAAGGCCTGTCCATCGCCACAACCGCTTTTAACCAGTTCATTATTCCCATCAGCATCGGCATTCTGACCGGCCTGTTTTTTGTGCAGAAGCATGGCTCCGCCGTGATGGGGAAATTTTTCGGCCCCATCACCCTGATCTGGTTCCTGTCCATCGGCGCGCTCGGCATCAGCAGCATCATGCAAAGCCCGTTTATTTTAGCCTTGCTCAGCCCGCACTGGGCCATCCTGTTTGTAGTCAATAATCCGGTTATTTCTTTCTTTGTCATGGGCGCTGTGGTGCTGACCGTGACCGGCGGGGAAGCTTTGTACGCGGACATGGGGCATTTTGGAGTTTTCCCGATCCGGCTGGGCTGGTTCCTGATTGTTTTGCCCTGCCTGATTCTGAATTACGCCGGCCAGGGCGCGCTGCTGCTGCGTGACCCGTCGGCAATCACCAACCCCTTTTACCTGCTGGTTCCTTCCGCCCTGCTCTACCCGATGATTGCGCTGGCGACAGCCGCCGCCGTCATCGCCTCGCAGGCGCTGATCAGCGGGGTATTTTCCATGGCCAAGCAGGCCATTCAGCTGGGCTATCTGCCGCGCCTGAACATTCAGCATACCTCTGACTCTGAAATCGGCCAGATCTATATTCCGCTGTTAAACTGGCTGCTGTTCATCTCGATTATTATTCTGGTGCTGCTGTTTGAAAGCAGCAGCCGCCTGGCCGGAGCCTACGGCTTGGCCGTAACCGTAACCATGTTCTGCGATACGCTGCTGGTCGGCTTCCTGGCTTACAGCTACTGGAAATGGAAAACCTGGAAAGTCCTGCTGTTTATTGTGCCGTTCATTTTCATTGACCTGATTTTGCTCAGCTCAAACACGCTGAAAATTTTAATCGGCGGATGGGTGCCCGTGGTCATCGCCATTACCGTGTTCAGCCTGATGATGATCTGGAAAAAAGGCCGGGAGCAGCTGCAGGCGAAGCTGCAGCAGGATACGCTGCCGCTGAACACCTTTATTGAATATCTGGGCGATACCGCGCAGACCATCAGCGGCAATGCGGTGTTTTTAACCGGAACCCCGGGGGTTGTGCCGCACGCGCTGCTGCATAATTTAAAGCACAATAAAGTCCTGCATGAACGCAACCTGCTGGTGACGGTGAATTTTGCCGAAGTGCCTTATATCAGCGAAGAAGCGCGCTTTGAAACCGAAGCACTGGATAAGGGCTTTTACAGAATACGCCTAAACTACGGCTTTAAAGAGCAGCCGGATGTGCCGGCAGCCTTGCGCAAGGCTTTTGAACGCTTAGGGCTGGAATACAACTTAATGGACATCAGCTTCTTTGTTTCGCGGGAAAGGCTGATTCCGAATGCGTCGAGTAAAATGGGCACATGGCGCGACAAGCTGTTTGCTGCCATGCAGAAAAACACCAGCCCGGTCAGCGATTTCTATCAGATTCCGACCAACCGGGTGGTTGAGTTAGGCAGCCAAATCGAGATTTAAAGCCTGCCTGAAACAGATGCGCAACTTGAGGCACCCTTCGGGGTGTCTCGGCTTTTTCAGCAGCCTGCAGTCAATTACATGCTGTGGTCACAGACTAAAAAGACTTCGCCTTTTTTATTGCGGGTGATTGCCCCCTGAAAGCCCATTTCCTCATCTTCCTGGAAGCGGATTTTTTTCAGCTGATTAAAGCTTTGCGCAGCCATCGGCTTGAAGTGGACTATACTCCCGCTGACGCCATTGTCCGCGCCGGAATACCGGCTGTATCCGGAAATTGGCAAGCCGTAGGCCGATGCATTATTTAAGCCGACATAAACTTGCGTATAGCCTGAATAAAAGTCCTCATCCACAGCCAATGGCTTCGCCACCGCAGGCTGCATGTCTTTGCGGTAAGGCAAAGGCACATGCGCGTAATTGCCGGCTTTCGCATCCTTATGCGCCACTACTTCGGCAGCATTTTTGGAATGCTTAAAATCGACCAGCTTTTTATCTACCGCCTGCAGCACTTTATTTTCGCCAAAGCAGCTTTTTTCAAATGCCTTAAACACCGGCGTCCAGTCGGCAGCATAAGCCGGTGAGGCCAGCAGCAGGCTGCAGGCAGCCAATAATTTTTTCATATCGCCCTCTAATCTTGAAATATATTTATAAGCCAATGATTATAATAATTTTTAAACTGAAAACTAAAGCAAAACCGCCAAATTAAGCCAGCATGATCCAATGCAGCGGCTGAGGCGGAACTTTATTGCCCTCCGCTTGATTGGGAAAAGCACTGAATAAAGCCGGCAGCTTTTTATCAATTCAGGCTTGTTTTGACGCTTTAGCTGCTCCCGCCTGCGGGCCTTTGAGAAAGAACAGCGCTTGGGCTATCCGCCCCCGCAGATGGGAAAAACTGAAAGCCGGGCCTTACGGCCGCAGGATTCATTTTTATCCAGTATTTTCCTGACCTTTATACCTTTAGCCAACATGCGCGCTAAAACGCCCACAACTTCGGCTTTTTGCCTTATAATTTAGCCCGCTAGCTATCAGCCCGCTCAAGAGATATTTGTATGACAACTATTATCAAGCAAGATGACTTGATCACATCGGTTAAAGATGCGCTTCAGTTTATTTCCTACTATCACCCGCAGGACTTCATCCAAGCGATGAGCCGCGCGTATGACCGTGAAGAAAACAAAGCCGCTAAAGATGCGATCGCGCAGATTTTAATCAACTCCCGCATGTGCGCAGAGGGCCACCGCCCGATCTGCCAAGATACAGGTATCGTCAACGTATTCGTTGAAGTGGGCATGGATGTTAAATTTGATTTGACCATGAGCTTGGACGACGCAATCAACGAAGGCGTGCGCCAAGGCTATTTGGAAAATACCAACGTGCTGCGCGCATCTGTGCTGGCTGATCCTGCTTTTGGCCGCAAGAACACCAAAGACAACACCCCTGCTGTAATCTATCACAAGCTTGTTCCGGGCAATAAAGTCGATATTACTGTAGCGGCCAAGGGCGGCGGTTCAGAAAACAAATCTAAACTGGCCATGCTGAACCCGTCTGACTCAATTGT
Organism: Acinetobacter sp.; assembly: GCF_036659555.1. Taxonomy (GTDB): domain Bacteria; phylum Pseudomonadota; class Gammaproteobacteria; order Pseudomonadales; family Moraxellaceae; genus Acinetobacter. The sequence continues at coordinate 18,469 of NZ_JAVXCI010000012.1, read as the reverse complement.
GGACTGGGTGCTGAAAACTGTGCCAACCATGGGCGCAGGCTGGTGTCCTCCGGGCATGCTCGGCATCGGCATCGGCGGCACGGCAGAAAAAGCCATGATGCTTGCCAAAGAAGCGCTCATGGAAGAAATCAACATGGACGAGCTGCTGCGCCGCGGCCCGCAAAGCAAAATGGAAGAGCTGCGCATCGAAATCTTCGAAAAAGTCAATGCTTTGGGGATTGGCGCACAAGGCCTTGGCGGCTTAACCACTGTGCTTGACATTAAAATCAAAGACTACCCTTGCCACGCGGCAGGCAAGCCGGTCGGCATGATTCCGAACTGCGCCGCCACCCGCCACGCGCATTTCCAGCTGGACGGTTCAGGCGTTGCGCACATTCAAGCGCCTAAGCTTTCTGACTACCCGGAAGTGACTTGGGATTCATCAACATCTAAACGTGTTGACTTGGACAATATCACCCAGGAAGAAATGAATTCCTGGCTGCCGGGCGATACGCTGCTGCTGAACGGCACAATTTATACCGGCCGTGACGCTGCCCATAAGCGCATGTGTGAAATGCTGGATAACGGCGAAGAGCTTCCTGTCGATCTGAAAGGCAAGTTCATTTACTACGTGGGCCCAGTCGACCCGGTCGGTGATGAAGTGGTTGGCCCTGCCGGCCCGACAACCGCAACCCGCATGGACAAATTCACCCGTCAAGTGCTGGAAGCGACCGGCCTGTACGGCATGATCGGCAAAGCCGACCGCGGCCCTGCGGCGGTTGAAGCGATTAAAGACAACAAAGCGACTTACCTGATGGCAGTAGGCGGCGCAGCTTACCTGGTGTCTAAGGCCATCCGTGAAGCGGAAGTGGTGGCGTTTGCTGACTTAGGCATGGAAGCGATCTACAAGTTCAATGTGCAGGACATGCCTGTATCTGTGGCTGTAGATGTGAACGGCACCTCCATTCACGCCACTGCGCCGAAAATCTGGCAGGCGAAGATTGGTAAAATTCCAGTGCTGGATGCTGCAGCCGGCTAATTGGCCTGCGGCATGAAACAGCCCCGCAGCGGGCAAAGCCAGTCAGCGCGGCAGCTGACTGGCTTTTTCTTTTTCAGGCACGCCGATACTGGACAGCTGAAATTTTTTAAACAATATTGAATTCACAATGGGAATTCCCTCTCCTTTTCAAGAAGACTTGCGCTGAATACTGCGTAAGTCTCCCTGAGCCATAGATGGCGCAAGGGAAGGAGCTTTCAATATTCATTTGACTGCCAATGAATGGCCGCTTGTGGATTTATGAAAGAAATCTATTTTAAAGGCTCTAAAATTTAAAAAATGCCAGCCAATTGCTTAACTGACCGGCATTATCCTAAAGGATGGGTTTTCAGCATTGACAATCTTAGTGACCTGCAGCACGCTCTACAAAGCAATCCGGCTTCCTTATGTATGCTCTTTCTTTGCGAGCGCAGCGAACATCAGCGGCCCCATTTGATCATCAGTTAAAGCAGGACAAATCTCCATAGAAAGAAGATCGTTCCACTCCATTGCCCACTGCTGTATTAGCTCTGCATCGTTCGCCTCAAGGACTGCAAAGCCTGACCGCTGCGCCACAGCATGCCATCTTCCCAACATTTCCACACCGGCAGGCGCTTTTCCTCCAGTCTGCAGAAAGCGCTCCATTGCCGCATTGCGGTTTCCTGAACAGATACTGTACCTGACAATAAATAACATAAGCCAACTCCCTCGACTGATTAGCACGCCTGACCTGCAGCCATGCGATACCGCCATTTTGACAATTTTTTCTCTTTATCTTTATTATATTTCAGCTATGTTTTGATGATATTTTGATAAGCAAAATATTTAAATTCAGCTGTTTTGAATCAAAACAATACAGCCCCAAACTGCTCAATTCATTTAAAAAATATTAAATACAGTATCTTGCAAGTATTTGATACCAGCATCAGAAAGAATGCATATTGAAACGGACATTAAATTTTTTATAAAAATACACAGTATCCCAACGCTTCAGAGCATACCCGCATAAAAAGCTGACAGCCTTTCGGGGATTCGATTGCCATAAACAAAAAACCATCCCGAAGGATGGTTTTAAATTCTTTTCAGATCTTAGTGCCCGCCGCCGTTAATGGCCTTGGTCATGTCTTCCACGACTTTCTTGGCATCGCCGAAGATCATCATGGTTTTTTCGTTGTAGAACAAGTCATTGTCCAAGCCTGCATAGCCGGTCGCCATTGAGCGCTTGATCACCATAATGGTGCGCGCCTTATGCGCCTCAAGAATCGGCATGCCGTAAATTGGCGAGGTTGGATCATCTTTCGCCGCAGGGTTTACCACGTCGTTCGCGCCGATCACCAGCACCACATCTGTTGCAGGGAAGTCTGAGTTGATCTCATCCATTTCCAAGATGTCTTCATAGGCCACATCTGCTTCAGCCAGCAATACGTTCATGTGGCCCGGCATGCGGCCTGCAACTGGGTGAATCGCAAAGCGGACTTTTACACCCTGCTCTTTCAGAATTTCACACAATTCTTTCACCGCATTCTGCGCGCGGCCCTGCGCCATGCCGTAGCCCGGCACAATCACCACGCTGTCTGCATTTGACATCAGGAAGCCCGCATCATCTGCTGAACCGGAACGGTGGTTACGCTGCGCCTGCTCGCCTTTATCCGCAGAAGCTACGGCTGCACCGCCCATCGCGCCGCCGAACAGCACGTTGATGATTGAACGGTTCATGGCTTTACACATGATGTAAGACAGAATCGCACCTGAAGAACCGACCAGTGAACCAGCAACAATCAGCATGTTGTTTTCCAGCGTGAAACCAATACCTGCCGCAGCCCAGCCAGAGAATGAGTTCAATAGCGATACCACCACCGGCATATCACCGCCGCCGACTGGCGCAATCCACACCCAGCCGAATGCAAGTGCAAGTACAGTCATTGCCCAGAATGCATTCATGTTGCCTGTGGTGAAGAAATACACACCGCAGGACAGCATGGCAAGGAAAATAACAGCTTGAACAGGCTTCACCCATGCGCCGGAAATGGTTTTTGCCCATTTTTTAGCAGCCAGCTTGCCATAGGCAAAGACAGATGCGGTAAAGGTGATCGCGCCGACAAAACAGCCGACAAACAGTTCAAATAAATGCACGCTGCTCATATGCGCATGCTGTACGCCGGCAGCCGTCAGCGCAGCGCCATTTTCAGCAAACAGCGCCGTCAATTGGTTGTTATGCAGAATTGCAGCAATCGCAATCAATACCGCAGCCAGGCCCACCAATGAGTGCATCAATGCGACTGTTTCAGGCATCTGCGTCATCGGCACGGTGCGCGCGCGGGCAATGCCGACAACCGCACCCAGCGCCATTGCGCCGCCAATCATCCAAATCACAGGATGATCCGCCACAAAGAATGTGGTGATGACTGCAATCGCCATGGCGATCATGCCGTAGCGGTTGCCCTGAATCGCGGTTTTCGGGCCAGACAGGCCGCGCAAAGTCAAGATAAACAGGACAGCGCCAATCAGGTAGAACCAATCCGCATATTCTCGAATAAATTCCATATCTTAGCCCTCTTTTTTCTTTTGCTTTGGCTTGAACATTTCAAGCATGCGCGCTGTTACTGCGAAGCCGCCGAAAATATTGATGCTTGCTAAAAACACTGCAACCGCACCTAAGATGCTCACGATGTTAACACTTTGGAATTGCACACTAGCATCCACAATGCCCGGAATACCTACAGTTTGAATCATTGCACCAACCACGATGATTGATGACAGCGCATTGGTCACCGCCATCAGCGGGGTATGCAATGCAGGCGTTACGCCCCAAACCACGTAATAGCCCACAAAGATGGCTAAGACGAAAATCGTAATAGTTTCAACCATGATGACGCTCCTTAACCGCGCTTCAGCAGCACTTGGCCGCCGTGAGTGACCAATAGGGCTTTCTGAATTTCCTCTTCCGGGTTCAATGCGAAGTTTTTCTCTGCATCAAACAGCGTATCCAGGAAATTCAAAACGTTGCGCGCATACAGCGCCGAAGCTTCAGTCGAAACGGTCGATGGAATATTGGGAATGCCGAGGATTTTCACGCCGTTAGCCGTCATGACCGTTTCACCGCATTTCGAGCCTTCCACGTTGCCGCCGGTTTCCACCGCCATATCCAAGATGACTGAACCCGGCTTCATTTTGGCCACGGTTTCCGCTTTGATTAAGCGCGGCGCATCGCGGCCCGGCAGCAATGCTGTAGTAATCACGATATCCGCATTGGATACCGCTTTATCCACAATGATGGCCTGATCTTTGATGTACTGTTCGCCCGGCATCCAGCCGTAGCCGTTTTTGGCGGCGTCGGCAGCTTTCTGCTTTTCGTCATCCGACATCGGCACGTCCAGCCATTTTCCGCCCAGTGACTCCACCTGATCGCGCGCGGTCGGGCGCAAATCGGTGGCTTCAACCACGGCGCCAAGGCGCTTGGCGGTTGCAATCGCCTGCAGTCCGGCAACGCCCACGCCCATGATCACCACGCGGGCAGGCTTGACCGTGCCTGCAGCGGTCATCAGCATCGGGAACATGCGCTGATATTCCGCAGCCGCCAGCAGCACAGATTTATAGCCGGACAGGTTGGCCTGAGAAGACAGCACGTCCATATTCTGCGCGCGCGACAGGGTGCGCGGCAGCAGCTCCAGCGCAAATGCCGACACCTGCTGCGCAGCAAACTGGTCCAGCTCGGGATTGCGGTATGGGTCAAACATTGCGATGACTGCTGTATTCGGCGCAAGCTTTTGAATTTCCTCACCCTTCGGGGCGCGGACTTTCAAAACAATTTGACTGCCGGCATAGGCGTCATCTGTAATTTTGGCGCCAACCTGCTCATAAGCGCTATCGATGTAGGCAGCCTTAACCCCTGCTCCACCTTCAATAACCACATTATGACCAGCGCTGATCAACTTCTTTACTGTCTCAGGCGTCGCAGCGACGCGATTTTCACCGACGACAGTTTCGGTTGGAATTCCGATCTGCATGAGCGTTCCTCAAGCTAGTTTTTCTTCAGCAAGCAGCGTTGAAACGATGCTTCCCCTCAGGATGTGTTTCTCGTTGAATTTTTGGATTCTAATTGAACTGTTTTAAATTACCACCCAATATTTATTTAATAAATACCCACATTTTGAACTGATGATTCATAAAAAATATGATGAGATATTCAACTTATTCATTTTTATTTTTAATGCTATGAATATTTTTTATGCATAATCCGCCTTTTCAGCCGGATTTCAGGCTTGGAACGCCTTCTCCGCGCTGGAAAGCGCCTGCCTTGCGGGCAGCGGTTGATCTTTCTGACAGCAGGCGCCGGCGCGGCGCGCTGGCTGAATCCGGCCGGAAATGCCGCGGATTGCCACGCAATTCAGTGTATTTCAAAACCGCCAAAGCCGGCATTGGCTGCTCTGACAAAATGCATTCCCCTCATGCAGGGCTGCAGTTGACCGGAAATTTCAGGCTTTGGGTCATTTCAGCCAGTTAGATCCGGCTGCGGCATTTTGCGCCCGGCGGCATGCTTTGGCGCGCTTCATCCGCATTATTTATCTGCGGATTCAGCCGGATTTGCAGAAAAATTAATTAAAAAATATTTTTTTGAATATTTTGCACCATGATGAACCCGGCGCTGTTTGGCCTCAAATGGCTGATTCCGCATCTTTTTAGTGCAAAAAGCAGCGCGCTGATGCTGAAAACCGGCTTAGGGCGGCGCTGCGGCGCGCTTAAAAAAGCCGGGCCGGCAGGCATCCATGAAAAAAACCGGCTGAATGCGCGCTCATTCGCTCAAATAGCAGCCAATAATGCAGCATGCCTTTTTGGAATAGCCCCTATTCTTATTTTACATTTCAAGTTTTAAGCCATGCTTCCTATAATCTGGCCATCTTACTTGACGCTTCTGCAGGAATGACCCGGCCATGCAGCTCCTCCTGACCCGTACGCAAACAGGTTCGCTTTGCGCAATCTGCGCCGCTTTCCTATTCAGCACTAAGGCGATTTTCATTAAGCAGGCCTACGCGCTGTCGCCGCAGGTCGACGCCACGGTACTGATGGCGCTGCGCATGGCCAGCGCGCTGCCGTTTTTCCTACTAATCAGCTGGCTCAGCCGCAAGGACTACAGCGCAATTCGAGCCAAGGACTGGGGCCTGCTGCTGCTGTCCGGCTTAATGGGCTATTACTTGGCCAGCTGGCTGGACTTTCAGGGACTGATGCATATCAGCGCTTCGCTGGAGCGGATCATTCTGTTTCTGTATCCAACCCTGACAGTGATTGCATCCAGCTTTATCTATAGGCAGAAGCTGCGCTTGAAAAGCATGGCTGCGATTGCATTGAGTTACGGCGGCACGGTCATTGTGATGCTGCAGGAGCAAAGCAGCAGCCCGCAAGGAAGCGATTTCTGGCTGGGCGCAAGCCTGGTCTTCGCCAGCGCGGTGGCCTTTGCAGCCTATTTGCTGATGTCGCCAAGGCTGATGCTGAAATTCGGCTCCTGGCACTTTACCGGTTTAGCGCTGAGCATTGCCTGCATTGGCACCTTGGCGCATTTTGCTTTGGCCGTGCCGGCGCCGCTGCAGCTGATGCAGCAGCTGCCGCTGAGCGTTTTCGCTTACGGCGCAGCGCTGGGGCTTTTTGTCACGGTGCTGCCGACCATTCTGCTGATGCAGGGCATCGCCCGCTTAGGCGCGGCCCAGTCGGCGATGATTGCCTCGGTTGGCCCAGTCCTAACCATTCTGCTGGCCGTGGTTTTTTTAGATGAGCATTTGAACGGCTGGCAGTGGTTCGGCTGCCTATTAAACATCATGGGCGTGCTGATGATCAGCTTATCCAAAAACAAACTGGCCCGCCCGGATTAAAGCCCCTGCCGCATGCAGGCGCAGGAAACTTTAATCCTGATCATCATCCGGCAGCCTGAACGGCACATCCTTTAAGTTCATCAGCACCTCCTGAAAATGCGCGCCGGCCGACTCAAGCCCCAGCTGATCTTCAGGGTTGCGCAGCGGGCACTGCTGCAATGACAGGCAGCCGCAGCCGATACATTGATCCAGCTGCTGGCGCAATTGCAGCAAATGAATAATCTGCTGATCCAGCTGCTGCTGCCAGCGCTGCGACATCCTGCGCCAGTCCGGCTTGGCCGCGGCTTTCTGTTCCGGCAGGGCAGCAAAGGCCTCATTCACCTGCTGCAGGCTGATGCCGACCTGCTGCGCTATTTTAATGATGGCGATGCGGCGCAGCATGGCGCGCGGGTAGCGGCGCTGATTGCCGGAAGTGCGGGTGCTCCAGATCAGCTGCTTTTCCTCATAAAACCTGAGCGCAGCTACGCTGACCCCGCTGCGGGAGGCTAAATCGCCAATGCTAAGCCAAGAATTTATTTTTTCCTGCATTTTGCTGTTGACCTCAAGTTAACTTGAGCTTTGATACTAGCAGAAATTCCACACCTGCTCAGGATAAACCATGCCGCACCATAAGGCCTCTGCGCCGCCCCCCTGCATACAGCTATTCAGCCCGAATACCCTGTATAATCCGGAACCGTACGCCTACAGCCATATCGCTGTTGCCCGCAATTTCCGCAGAATCGTGCATATTGCAGGCCAAGGCGGTGAAAATCAGCAGGGCCTGCTGTGCAATGATTTCGCGCTGCAGCTGCAGCAGGCCTTTGCCAATCTGCAGCTGGCGATGCAGGCTGCGGACGCCGCGCTGCCGGATATTGCCACACTGCGGATTCTAATTGCCGGACACAGCCCGGAAAAGCATCAAATGCTGATTCAGCACATGCAGGATTTATGGAAAAATAGCGCTTTTCCGGCATGCACGCTGATTCCTGTGCCCTGCCTTGCTTTAGCCGGCATGCAGATTGAAATTGAAGCAGCGGCTTATTGCGCTTAACCCCTCAGCAAGGATCAATATGAATTCCCCGACCGATATCAGCTCAGATAAAACTTTGCTTTGGCTGATGGCGATTGCTTGCGGCCTGTGCGCCGGCGCCAACTATTACTGCCAGCCGCTGATCAGCTCGATTCAGCAGTCTTTTGGCGCGCCGCAATCGCAAGTTGCGCTGACGGTGACTTTTGCGCAGGTATCTTATGCGCTGGGCCTGCTGTTTATTGTGCCGCTGGGCGATATTGTCAATAAAACCAAGTTTATTCCCCTGCTGATGCTGGGCGCAGCTGCCGGCTTAGGCATCTGCGCATTGTCAGTCAACCTGCCGATGCTGTGGATCGGCACCATCATTGCCGGCCTGTTTTCAGTGGCGGCGCAAGTGCTGATTCCCTTAGTGACCTTGGCCGTGCGCCCGGAAAAAATCGGCCAGGTAGTCGGCTTCCTGATGAGCGGCCTGCTGGTCGGCATCCTGCTGTCCACCAGCCTGTCCGGACTGTTTTCCAATTTAATCCACTGGAAGGTGATTTATATCGTCAGCGCTGCATTAATGCTTGCGCTTGCAGGCATCTTAATGCGCCGCCTGCCCGCCGTCAGCACCAGCCGCATGAGCTACGGCAGCATCTTTAAATCCATGGCGCAGCTGCTGCGGCAGGAACGCCGGCTGGTGTACCGCGCGCTGATTGGCGGATGCGTATTCGCCGCCATGAGCATTCTGTTTTCAACCATTGCCATGCTGCTGACTGCGCCGCCGTTTTCTTTGGCGGATGTCTGGGTTGGCGTGCTGACTTTAGCCGGAGTCTTTGGCGCGCTGTCCACGCAGTGGATTGGCAAATGGGCAGACCGCGGCTATAACGCCAGGCTGACTTGGGCCGGCTGCCTGATTTTGGCCGCCAGCTGGCTGCTGCTGTATATCGGCGGGCACTCGCTGCTCAGCTACACGCTGGGCTACGGCGCCATCAGCCTAGGCTTAGCCATTGTGCACAGCTGCAACCAGAATATTATTTTCCAGCTCAACCCAGCTGCCCGCTCGCGCATCAACTCGATTTACATGACCATGTATTTTATCGGCGGCGCCTGCGGTTCGGCGCTGGGCGTGTATGCATGGCATCACGGTGGCTGGACGGCAGCCTGCCTCAGCGGTTTAGCGCTGGTGATTGCAGCGGCGTTTTTCACCCTGCTGGATCAGCGCTATCATTTAAGGCAGGCGCAGCATTAACATTCCTTAATCGGTCACCTGCATTCCGAAACGTCTGCCCAGCCGTTCAGCTGACCTGCACCACAGGATAAAACGGCTTGCCCAAGTCCAGAGTCTGCGCGTTTTCCAGCAGCACCAGAATAAATACCGGCAGCAGCGCGCTTAAAATCCGGCAGCCGTCCTGCAGCTGCTTGCGGTTCACTGAGCTGCTGTAGGTTGCGCCGCCATGCACCAGCTGATTGCGCAGCGTATACAGCCGGCTGAACAGCACCAGCAGGATATCGGCGGATTCCTTATTTTTCAGCGCCAGATGCACTTTGCGTTTTTCCTGCTCCAGGCCTTCCTTGCAGGCTGCGGCGCTGATTTTCTGATTCTGGTAGTCCCAGAAGCCCTGATAAACATACTGATTATCCAGCAGCACCCGCACCGGCTGGCTGAACTTTTCCCATAAAATGCCGTAGATTTTGCCGTCCGCGTCTTTCCGGCAAATCATGTGCAGAAACTGGCGCAGGCTTTGCTTGTCCTGAGAAACCGTCAAATCCTGCGCATAAATGGCATTGAATGCAACCCACAGGCTGATGAACTGCAGATCCAGATCCGCATCAAGATCGCCGGCTTTTCTCAGCCAGCTTAAGCCGCGGTGAATGCGCAAATTGAATGCATCTGTATTTTCGGCTTTCTTGCTTTTGAATATTTCCTCGAGCAGCATCGCTTACCCTCATTTACTTATTTTTCTTCTTCTGCAGCTTAACCAATTTATGCGCAATGCTCAATCTAAAACACTGCACTGAGCCGGGCAAAAAGCGCAGAAGAATTTAATTTACTGAATTATTTCAATGGTTTGAACAGCACTGTGCTGCAGGCCGCCGGCTGCCTTGCGCTGCAAGAAATGAGCCAACACGCTCAAACTGAGAAAATTTCACCAAATAGTGAAATTAATTAGCTTGCCTCATTATAAAAATTATTCAATCATTACCCCGCCAAATGCATCAATCTAATTTAAGCAATTCCAGGCAATCCTATGCCGCTTCAAACTCATATTTCAGGCTGCCTGCGCAGTAGCCCGAAACGCGAACTTAAATTTGCGGAAGAAAGCTGCTGGAAAGGTGAAAGCGCGCAGGCTGAATTTCTGGCCAAAGCTCAGGCGGTTGAAGCCGCATAATAATCAATAAAAAACCCCTAGAAGAAAAATTTGCGCACAGCCCCAGCAATGGGGCTGTTTTTTATGCTGAAACGATAAAAAAATGCTTAAATTGAAATCTTTACTGAATGATCCATAGCGATACCGCAATGACCGCAGCCTTGACGCTCACCGCTTTGCTCTGCCTGTTTGGCTTGCCTTTATATGGCCGTTTCTATATTTCAGCTAAAATTCAGCATCCTGAAACAGCCAAAACTCTGCCCTATCTGTACCTGCCCCCCAGCTTTATGCTTTTTAGCTTAATCCTGCATTGGGAACAGCCAAAGCCGCTGATGCCTTTCTCCGCCTGCGGCGCAGTACAGCGCTATACCGTGCAAAAAAACCGCCATTCCAAAAGCTTTGAACGCATCGCCGTGCAGCTGGACAGCTCACGCTATGTCCGGCATTTCAGCTTTGAAGCCAGCCTGCCGCGCTTCAGCGCGCAGCAGAGAATCTGCTTTGACTATTATGACCGCCAGCGCAATCCGCAATTGGCTGAATCTAAAATCATTAAAATCACCCATTGAACATGGAAGCCTGGGCTTAAAAAGGATGGCTTAATGCCGATCACTTTAAGTGTTTTGCCATAAACGCCTGAACTTTCCAGCCCTTCACGGCGGAATCTTGCCTTTTAAAATCAAAACGCTGGAGCCGGCGCATTATTGCTTCAGCGCAGCAAAAGCCAATTTCAACAATAAATAAAAATAAGCAATTGATAAAATTCAACAATATAAATATTATCAGCCCGATAAAACATGAGAAACCTGAATGAAAATTTTAAATAGCCTGCTGTTCGCATCACTTTCTGTCATAAGCTCTTTTGCCGCAGCTCAAAACTTTGCAGATGGCGCCAAAATGGTGAGATATGAATCACAGCAGGATGGCTCCAAGTCTAATGTTGAATATTCATATTTTTATCATGACATGGAAGGGGAAATCCTGCAGATCAAGCTACTGGGGCCAAACCGGCCCAATCAGCTTACAGGCAAGGTATTCACAGCGGTTCCGCACAGCCCGATGGCTGAAGATAATGCCGCTGAATTCAGGCAAATGCTGAAAAAACTGGGGATCAGCAAAGTCGGTCTGGATTCCGGCTGCCACTTTAAAGGCAAAGCGCAGCTGGAAATTATTGAGTTGGAAGAATGGGCAAACCATTACGATGCTGACGGCAATACGGCAAAAATCGCGCTGGATAATATCGCAATTGAAAAAGCCCCAATCTATAAGTGCGATGGTCAAGGCGGCCTGAACCAGTAATATGCAGGGGCTGCTGATGTATAAAAGCAGCCCAAATGCATTTCCCATCAAGCCGCTGCCTTTAAAGCTGCGGCGCCTTAAACCAGTTTTTCCATGAGCTGGTGCTGCGGGTTTCAATCGCCACCGTGGGAATCAGTTCGGCTTTTAGAATTTCAGTTTGCGCCACGCTTTTGGCTAAGCGCGCCTTGACCGAATGAATGCATTCACGGTCGCCGAATTCGCAGCGGTCCAGGCTTGAACCGCCGCAGGGGCCATTGGCCAAGCCTTTGGGGCAGGTTTCAGGGCAGATATACAAAGTTTCGCCAATCCGGCACTGTCCGCAGCTTTCGCAGCCCAGCGCGCCATGCTTGCTGATGAATTCAGTTTTCAGCAAGGCTTCTTCGGCCTGCGGCTTATTCCACAGCGGCGCATTGAAAATCAATCCGCCAATGCCTTTGGCCGCTCTGGAACTGAAAAACAGTTCATGCATGGCATGCAGGTTTTTATATTTCAGCACCTGCGAAACCGGCGCGCGCCTGGAAAATACCGCCACCTCCGGCCGCAGCTCCTGCCCTGTGCGCAGCTGCCATAAGGCATGCCAGCGCTGCAGGCATTCTTCCAGGCTCAGCGCCTGCAGCTGCTGCAGCGCATCTTCCAGCTTGCGCTGTTCCGACGCTTTATGGCAGGCCGACACATGCACGCCGGCAAAGCCCCAATGCCGGCAAATCAGGATCTGCAGGGCGCAACGCAGGTAAACATTGCGCTCTGCCTGAGCCGCATCGGCCTGCTGCTCCCGCTCCAGCAGCTGCAGCGCATGCGGAGTCAGCACAATGCCGGCGACTTTCCGCCGGTGCATAAACTGCGCGCGCGCCAAGGTTAAAGGCATGACGCAGGCTAAAATCGGCTGATGATAATGCTCCTGAGCTAAAAAATCCTTCGCCTGCTTCAGCGCCTCCAGATCAAAACCCAGCTGCGTAATAATATAGTCTGCGCCGGCTTTCAGCTTTTTCTGCAGCTTGAAATACTGCGCATCGCGTTCCGCTTCGGCATATTTAAAGGGATTGAAAGCCACGCCAATGTTGAAATCAGGATCACGGCGCGCGGCCATCACCATATTGACCGACTCCAGATAACGGCTGCGCAGCTCCGGCTGCAAGCGGCCGTCATTATGCTGCTTAAGCTTATCGCCGCTCAGCAGCAACAGGCTGCACAGGCCCCGCGCTTTCGCCTGCCCTAGAAATTTTTCAAAATCCGCAATATCCCGGCCTTTGCCGGAGTAATGCAGCACCTGATCGGCAGCTTCAGGATAAGCCGCAGCTGCCTCTAAAGGCGCAGGGTCATCGTCTGCCTGCACGCGGTCGGCCAGCGTCATGAACGCCGGGCAGCCTGCAAATGACGCGCGCGCCGGCGCGGCATGTTTGGCGGCGGGCAAATATTCCAGCAGTACGCAGAACTTGCGCGCCTGCAGGCAATCAGAAAATCGGGACATAAAATTCAGGAGACGCAGATGCAGCGAAATAAAGGCGGACAGGATTATAAAAGATTCACGGCAAAAGGAAAATGTTCTGCCGGAAATTCATTAAGCCTTGCAGATAATGCGCTTTAAGCAAAAAAGTCGGCAGCAGATCGGCTTAAAATCATAGCTTTTGACCATTTCCTGTTTTGACGCAGAAATGCGGAAACCTCCTGCAGCGCAGCATAAAGCGCTGCACGTACCCAATAAAAATGATTCGGGCAAGCGGGTGCATGCGCGCCTGCACCTTTAGGATGCGGCCCTGAACGCAGGCCGCGGGCAAGAAATCTGAATGGCATTTGGCGGTTTTATGATAGTATGGCCTCCGATTTTGCAGCGGCGCATCTCCTCCGGGTCAAATTCCTTGCCCTGTGCCGGGCAATCTGCATTTCTGTCCAGCTCCACAGTTAATCAAGGCGTGATTTTTTAATGACTGATCTCAATACCATTGAAAATAAACTTCAACCGCGTATCAGCGTTGCGCCGATGATGGATTGGACCCTTAAAATAAAATAATAATTTAATATCAATAACTTAAGTTCTATAAAATAATTTATGGTGTAAATTTGGCGTAATTTTATATAATTTAAAATAAAAATTATATAAAATGTTCAATTATTCTTAATTAATAATAAGATGATAAAGTAAAGTCCCATAATACCTTTACTTTATCATTTAAGAAATCTTACGCTTCAACAGAAATTAAAGTTGATGCTTGCTGCTCGACAGCAACAAGGCTCTGTATACCATTATAAATATCAATATCAGAATCACTTTCCACACTTATTATTAAACTATATCTTACTTTATAGTCTTCTCGTACAAACTTAGTGTTCTTCCACCACCCGTAAATAGGAAACACTACTATAGTATCCATTGAAACAAGATCTGCAATAGCTCCTTCCCAAGAGTCAGAATGAATTGAACCTAAACGTCGAAGATCATCTTTAAATGACCACCCATCATAAGAGTTCTGAGAACCTGTATAATTTTCATCAACCGCTAGACTATTGATAGTTGCTAAAAAGTTTTCTTCGCTTTGTGCAGGACTTTTTACATTAAATCCTAAACCAAATGATCTATATGCATACTTAGTAGCGTATTTATTACTTGTTGGATTAGGCTCAATGAAATACGAAAGAGTAACTTTCAAACGCCCTAATGAATTTGGATTTTCTACTGCAGCCCTCAAAATCAACTCTTTTGGCAAAGGCACTTTATGGTGATGTAACTCATCAAATCTGATTTCCCCATCTTCGTCAATTTTAAGTATATTTATCTCACGCTCAATAATTATGGTTGCTGAATTATTTTGGCTATTCAAAGCTTTCTGTAAATGTGGAACACCATAACCAAATGTCCGTAAAGCTACCATAACATTTGTCCTAGCAGCATAGTCTCTCATTTTATCATTCCATTCTGCTGAATGAATCAATAAACCTCTGAGTGTTTCGGGCCAGTAATCTGAATATTTTTGAGTTATCTCTGCTAAGAATTTACTTGCTAACGCAGTTGCAGCACTAGTATCTTTATGAACAGTCAAATCATTTCTTACTCCAGAAGTTGTTAATAACAAAAGCTCCTCTGGATAATCATAATCTGTTCCACAAGGTGAGATAGCATAATTTCCACCCTCGAATACTACTTCTGGTTTAATAGGACTATTTTTTCCCCATATCCATCTTACCGAACTTGAAGTTGCTGGGCTCACCTCTCCAATATCACTAAATACTCTCCATCCAGCATAAGTAGTATTTTTTAGACTATAAAGTTCAGTGTAAGCCCCAACTGTAATGGCATTCCATGCTTGAGCTGGATCTTGTATTTTACTAAGATTTGCATTATCCCACGCGTCTAAACTTGATGAAATTTCAGGATTATTTCCAGCAGAAATCACAAATAATCTTTTAGATTCTTCATAAGCAAAATTATCAATTGAAGCAGACCATGAAGACGGTTTTCCCTCCGTAGGTTCTGCTGTGACGGCTAGACTATAGATTCTTTTAGCATTTGGCTGCCTAATCTCTAAATCCAAACAAACACTCTTAGTCACATATCCATATAGTAACGGATCATTATTACCATATTCTGGCAATATTCGCCCTGATTCCAGAGAATAGTTTACACATAAAGGATCAGTACTTTCTAAACAGCCCACCAAATTTCCATATATAGCTAGACCAGCCTGTAATGAACCATGATGATGGTGATTCCCTAAAATAGAATACAGTGGCCAAGTGCCTACAATATCATCGCCATAAGAAGAACTACTATTTTGTGAGATAAATGGACTTAGCAATTTATGATTAAAATTAATTCCAGTATCAAGTATGGTGATTCGAATATCATAAGAGTTTGAACTTGATACCCTTGATTCTAAATCATCGATCCAATCATTATGCTCAGTAGTTTCTAAATCTAAAAAATCATTTGCAGTGGTCGTCGGATACTTCATTTCTAATAAACTTGAAATTAGAAATAGTGATTTTTCTAAACTTTGAACTGATGCTTTTACTAAAATAATACTGGTATTTGGCAAATCAATTTTCTGCCCCTTAAACTCTGCATTTGTT
Source organism: Acinetobacter sp. (assembly GCF_036659555.1). Taxonomy (GTDB): domain Bacteria; phylum Pseudomonadota; class Gammaproteobacteria; order Pseudomonadales; family Moraxellaceae; genus Acinetobacter. The sequence goes on along the minus strand of NZ_JAVXCI010000012.1, from coordinate 2,869 downwards.
GCACGACAGAACCTACCTATTATTTCATCATCAATTCGATCATTCTGAAGCCATAATTCAAACCAAATAGGTTCAACAATATTTTCTGGGAAATCTCTTTTATCTGTCCAAAATGATTTTAAAGTTGCTAAACGTATATGATCAATTGAATTTATTAGAATATAGTTTTTAGGCCTATCAGCATCCGCTGTTTCAATATACTTTTCTATTTTTTTTATAAATTTTTGTCTTTGATCCATTGGAATAAAGACTGTAGCCATTAAATTATTATCACTTTCAGATTCACGAATATTTCTGAAGTGAATTTGGGTATTATCTAAAGATTCAATTGGAAATGGTGAATTTTTATCACCATAAATTTCTAAATAGACTCCATCATCTTGATTTAACAAAGGGCTTATTGTTGAAACACTTCGTACCTCACTAAAACGTTGAAAAGCAGAACTTATACTTTCTAGAAGAAACACGCCATGGGTTGTATGGTTCCGACTACGCAACTGTCTACTACTACCTCCTCCTACTTTTGTCTTATATGCCTGATTTGTAGTAAAGTATTTTAGGTAAATATGCTCTAAACTCATTAATTATTCCATTTTGTTTTCTTTCCGACGCCTTAATGAATTACAAATATATTCAGTAGTAATGATCCCCTGATTATTAAAAATTGCATCTTTAGCGCCATCATCGAATGCTTTCTCTATGTCCCCTAAACTTAAATTCGAAGTAAAACCCACTACTGTTTTCCAATCAAGTTTAGTATCAGGAAATATTGAGATTCTATTTTCTAAATAACTTTTCACTTCATCAAAAGTTGGTAATTCGAAGGATATTATATCATCAAACCGCCTATTTAACGCACTATCTAAAAGTTGAGGATGATTTGTTGCTGCCACAACTATACTTTCAGATTGAAGTTGCTCTAACAAGATTAAAAAAGAGTTTAATATTCTACGACTCTCACCTACATCATTTTTTGCTGTTCTATTAGAACCAATCGCATCGAACTCATCAAAAAGATAAACACCATGATTATGATTTATGAAATTAAAGATAGTTTTGAGGTGTGTCGCTGTATCACCCATATATTTTGAAATGACAGATTCTAATACAATTTTATATAGTGGTAATCTTAACTCAGATGCTAAAACGGATGCTGATAGTGTTTTCCCTGTACCTGGTGGTCCAACAAATAACAATTTTTTTCTAGGAGAAAGCTCATATTTTTTTAAATTATCTTTTTGTCTATGCTCTTTTATAATCAAATTCAATCTAGTCTTAGTTTGGTTATTTAAAAAGAGTTCACTCATACGATGATGAGGTAAATATAATTCAATAAGCCCTTGCAAGTCCTTATCAGTAGATAAGCCCTGCTCATAGCGATTTGTATGTACTTTTTTCTTAAATTGATATTTTTTTACTTTATCTGATAAATCCTGAGCTATTTTATTATGCCCTGCTCTTGCTTCTTTTGCTGCCATTTGCAGAACTGTAGTATAAAAACGATGATCATCACCCTCTGCATGACTTTCGACTAATGCAAGCACTTGCGAAGCTGAGATAGCCATGCTTAATTCCTCCATGTGATATTGACAAAATTTAGATAATTATTTATCCACGTAGTATTCTACTATTTTTCTTATTTTTAAAGAACACACTTTACTTAAACCACTGTTAGTTAAATGAATTTAAAAAAGCAATACCAAATCCAAAAAAAGAGTTCAATAATTATACATACAACACATTTAGATTCATACAAATTTAATATTTTTCATAATCTGATATAACTCAAACCAATAAGCTACTGAGTGCTAAACTAAGCATAACCTTAATAGATTCGAAAGTTAGATCGACACCTTTTTCTTTAGAAATTTCTTTAATCCGGTTCCAAACATTCTGATCTCTAAGCGTATCTAATAATTCATGCCCATCCCAAGTAAGCTTTAAATTATATAAACCTAATCCACCATCAAGATATGGTACCCGTTCTCCAGTAAAGAAACCTTTAGCGAGTAATAAGTCCGCCATTTCCAATTTTATTTTTTCTTGTGGATCATCAAGTTCATGAGTATCGAGATCAAAACTATCTGAATAAGTTAATGCCTCTATATCTATTAACAAATTACGAATTACATCCCAATCTCTTTTCATTGTATTTAACTCACGGTGATTTATTACTCAACACTATCACTAAACTCATCAATAATGTCTTCGTAATTAAGATTTAGCGACATTTGATGTCGCTTTAATCCTAGTTATAACTTTATTCAAATATTTAGCTATTTTTAATTCACAGCCCTCACACTCCCCTGCAAATCTTGCTGAATATCCTGTACAAAGCCCTCCCCCCGATGGAACTTAGGCTTTGCTTTGCCTTTGGGCTCAGCTTGTACTTGTTCAGACTCAACAAGCTCATCCGCATAAAACTCCTCCACCACATCCAACCCCTCATCTGCATTCACCTCAAACTGTGCATTATCATAACCCTGCCTTGCCATCTGATCTAAAGCATCCTGATTAAAGCCTGCGTCTTTACTTTGCTGATCAATCTCCTTCGCTGAAATAATTGCGTTCTGCAGGCTAATGCCGTCACGCAGCGTCAAGTCTACGTAATACACCGGAGTCCGATAGCTTTGTGTTGTGGACTTTCCTCTTAAGATCAATTGCAGCGGCAGGCATGACAGCAGCCCATCCGACGCCGCATGGTAATAGCTGAGCCGCGCAGCCAGAGTGCGGATGCTGTTGAATCCCGCCGTTCTGAAAATAAAAGCGCCCAGCTCATCCGACTCATCCAGATTCACATACAGCCGGCCATAGGGCCTGCACAGCCCGCCTTGCGCCAGCGGGCATAAATCAGGGGATGGGCATGGAT
>NZ_JAVXCI010000011.1:0-48090 GCF_036659555.1 Acinetobacter sp. | reverse complement strand
ACATCGTTGTATTCTTAAACAAATGCGACCTTGTAGATGACGAAGAGCTTCTTGAGCTGGTAGAAATGGAAGTTCGTGAACTTCTTTCTACTTATGACTTCCCGGGCGACGACACTCCAGTAATCCGCGGTTCAGCTCTTCTTGCGCTTAACGGTGACGAAAGTCAATACGGCGAGCCGGCTGTTGTAGCGCTGGTTGAAGCTCTTGACTCTTACATTCCAGAGCCAGAGCGCGCAATCGATAAAGCATTCTTAATGCCAATCGAAGACGTATTCTCTATTTCTGGCCGCGGTACAGTAGTAACTGGCCGTGTTGAATCAGGTATCGTGAAAGTAGGCGAATCAGTTGAAATCGTTGGTATCCGTGACACTGTTGTGACTACAGTAACTGGCGTAGAAATGTTCCGCAAGCTTCTAGACGAAGGCCGTGCGGGCGAGAACTGCGGTGTTCTTCTGCGCGGTACTAAGCGTGAAGACGTTCAGCGCGGTCAAGTATTGGCTAAGCCGGGCGCAATCAAACCGCACACTAAATTCGATGCAGAAGTATACGTACTTTCTAAAGAAGAAGGCGGCCGTCACACTCCATTCCTTAACGGTTACCGTCCGCAGTTCTACTTCCGTACAACTGACGTAACTGGCGCAATCAAGCTGCAAGAAGGCGTTGAAATGGTTATGCCTGGTGACAACGTGGAAATGTCAGTAGAATTAATCCACCCGATCGCAATGGACGCTGGCTTACGCTTCGCGATCCGTGAAGGCGGCCGTACAGTTGGTGCTGGTGTTGTTGCGAAAGTAATTTCATAATCACGAATTGTGTGAAAAAAGCGTCCCCTAGGGGCGCTTTTTTTATGCCTGAATTTTCTTGCGGAAAAAGGTCAGACAATATTTCTGCAGGCTGTCCCCGGCTGATAATTTACTGGCCTTAACTGCGCTTAAAGAAAAACAATAAAAACGTAAGATAAAAGCATGAAAAAAAATATAAGTTTTTAAGTGAATGCTTCACTTGAAAGGAGTAGTTATATGAATGCAAAAGTAAAGACCAGCAGCCGCGCCGGCGCGAGCTTTCCCGTCCGGCGCATGAGCTTTGATTTTGACCGTGTTCCGGAATACTGGATGAATGGCTCTGCAGGGCTGACCCACTTTATGACGGCGCTGTCTGCATTATTTCCGGCAGGAGAAAAGTTCTTTATAGACAGTGTGCGGGCAGTGCGCCAGCATCCGGAAATTCAAGGCAATCAGGCGCTGCAGAAGGAAATCAGCGCCTTTATTGGGCAGGAAGCTATGCATACCCAGGAGCATGCCGGCTTTAATGCGTCTGCGCAAAAATACGGCCATGATGTAGCGTGCCTGGACAGAACGGCTGAACGCGTCATTCAGGGCATGCGCAAGGCCTTTGCATTTGCCGGCAAGCCAGCAGGAATTACGCAGGAAATGGTGGATCTGACTGCGACAATAGCGCTGGAGCATTTTACCGCCACAATCGCATCGCAGCTGCTGACGAATCCGCATATTCAGGAACTTATGACAGATAAAACGATGAAAACCATGTGGCTGTGGCATGCGGTTGAAGAAAATGAGCACAAAGCGGTGGCTTATGATGTTTTTGAAGCGGTGTTTGGCAAGGGCTTTAAGGCTTATGCGCTGCGCACAGGCGCTTTAGTGACTGCTATGCTGATCTTGTTTGCTGTGCAGAGCTATTTTGTCTTGCGCCTGCTGCGGGATGACCGGCAGCTGAATTTAACGGCGCTGAAGGATATCTATACCTACGGCTACAGCCCGTCTAAAGGCATTATTGCCGGCATGGGCAGAGAAATGCTGGCGTATTTCCGCCCCGGCTTTCACCCGGATGATTTGAATACCGCCGGCCTGCTGGATGCATGGAGGGCAAAACTGGGATTTTAATTTCATGCCGCCGCTGCTGTTGACGCTTTGAGCGGCGCAAGCCGCTCTTTTTTTTGCTCGATTTTTTTCATAAAGTTTTTATAATTCGCTATTCCTGTAACTGAAAAAGATAAACGGACATGATTCGCTTGATGAATGCCTCCGATGCAGCCGCTGCAGCGGAAATTGAAAGCCTGGTGCAGAGCCATCCGTGGACAAAAAAGCAGTTTGAAGAGTCTGCGGCTGCGCATCAAAGCACAGTGATTGAGCTGCAAGGCAAGGTGGCGGGCTTCTGCATTCTGCAGCCGGTGCTGGATGAGGCTAATCTGCTGCTGATGGCGGTGCATCCAAGCCAGCAAGGCAAAGGGCTGGGCTATCAGCTGCTGGAGCAGTCCATTGCGATGCTGAAAAATAATCCTGTGCAGATTTTTCTGGAAGTGCGGGAAAGCAATAAGCCGGCAATTCAGCTGTACGAAAAATCCGGCTTTCATCAGATTGACTTGCGCAAAAATTATTATCCTAAGGCGGACGGCACGCGCGAGCATGCCATTATTATGGTCAAAGCCTGCTGTGATGATTTTTCCAAACTGTTCAAGTAGCGCGCTTATTTGATGATGGAGTTATTCCAGCCGGAGGGCAGTGTCGTCATTAAGGAATCGCCCAATTGCGTGATTTCTTCAGCAGTCAGCGTGCGGTTCAGCCTGCGCCATTGCCCTTCGAGCAGAAGCTCCAGCGGAATGTATTCCGATTTGTAGTTCATTTTACTGGAGTGGGGCACCCAATAGCCTAAGTAGACATAGGCCAGATTCAGCTGCTTGGCATATTCAATTTGCTTTAAGACCGCGAAAACGCCCAGCGAGCGCCGGGTTTCATCCGGGTCGTAAAACGTATATACCGCAGAAAGTCCGTCATCCAAAGGGTCGCAGGTCGACACGCTGATCAGGCGCTCCCCTTGCCACAGCTCTAAAAAGAAACTGTCGGTGCAGCTGTGAATCAGGAATTTTTCAAACTGGTCATGGCTGGGCGGAAACATGTCGCCATCGGCATGCCGTTCAATAATATAGCGCTCATACAGGGCGTAGTGGATTTCAGAGGCATCTTCCGGGCGGGTAATCTTCAGGCTCAAGTCCTGATTGCGCTTCCAGGCCTTTTTCTGGCTGCTGTTCATGACAAAGTCCTGCACAGGCACGCGCGAAGACAGGCACTGGCGGCACAGGTGGCATTCGGGGCGGTAGACAAAGTCGCCGCTGCGCCTGAAGCCCATGCGGGACAGTTCGGACAGCGTAACCACGTCGATGCGGTGCACCGGGTCTAAAAACACCATGCGCGCAGATTTTTTTTTCAGATAGCTGCAGTCATGCGGCGGCGTGATGTAATACTGCAATTCATTCAACAGGGATTTTGGGTGATAAGAGTTCATGTCAAATATCCCTCTCTATTCTTGTGATCCAGTCAATCGTTATTCAATCAGCCGGGCATTTTGCGCTATTGTTTTACTTGAAAATACACTGTCCTGATACTTTTTCCAATCGATAGGGGGGTGTTTTATCACATCTTGTAACGAATTAAGGTACGCATGGCGAGAAAGTGTGCAGGCGCCTAAGCTCAGCAGATGCTCATTCACCAGCTGGCAATCCACCCACGGCAGGCGGTTTTCCTGCGCCAGCAGCATCAGCGCATAAAAAGCCATTTTGGAAACATCAGTTTGCCTGCTGAACATGGATTCGCCGAAACAGCCATGGCCGATGCAAATGCCGTAGAGGCCGCCGACAATTTGCTCTTTGTCCCAGACCTCTACGCTGTAGCCATAGCCCGCTTCAAACATTCGGCAGTAGCCTTGAATAATATCTTCGCTGATCCAGGTTTCGTCGGCATAGCTGCGCGGCAGCGAACAGGAGCGGATGACGGTTTCAAAGGCATGATTGACGGTAATTTTATAGTCCATTTTTTTCATATTGCGGACTAAGGACTTGCTGGAATGATAGTCCTGCGGGCGGATGATGCAGCGCGGTTCCGGACTCCACCAGCAAATCGGCTCGCCTGCAGAAAACCATGGAAACAGCCCATGCGTATAGGCTTCAAACAGCGTGGAAGGGGAGAGGTCTGCGCCGATGCAAATCAGCCCCTGGCCTTCGGGATCCGCTGCAGCGGGATCGGGAAAGATGTATTCTGAAGCAGGCAGGGTTTGCATCATCATTGAATCACTGGCAATAAAATCATGAATTATCATACATAAAAAACCGCCCTGAGCGGGCTAATGCTGATCAGTTAAGGAGTTTTCAATAAATTCCTTAACTTTTAGGCTATTCATGGCGGAGTCTTACCGTTTTTAAATCGAATTTTTGGAGCTCGTTTTGTTCCTTGCGAAACAGTGTTTCTCATTCGCCAAAAGAACCAAAAGCATTTGTCATCCGCGAAACCTGTCCACTTTCTGTGCTTAAAAAGCCTCTGTTGCAAAAACAGTCCATTTCAAAGACCACGCAGGTTGCGTATGACACTTCCGTGTATCAAATAATATTCTGAATTTAAAAAAGAAAATGCCAGTCAGTTTCTGAATTGACTGGCATTACCCTGAGCGGGCGGCCTTTTTAAATGCCTGAGATTATTGGCCTAAAGCATCCAGATATTTTTCTGCATCCAGCGCCGCCATGCAGCCTGAACCGGCAGAAGTAATGGCTTGGCGGTAAACGCTGTCAGCAATATCACCGGCGGCAAATACGCCCGGAATTGAGGTTTGAGTGGCGTTGCCGGCTGTGCCGCTCTGCACTTGGATATAGCCGTCACGCAGGTTCAGCTGGCCTTCAAACATGCCGCTGTTCGGCTTGTGGCCAATGGCGACAAATAAGCCGGTGACTTCAACATCCTGCTTGGTGCTGTCTTGGGTAGACTGCAGGCGGACTGCAGTCACGCCGGTCTTGTCGCCCAGCACTTCATCGACTTGATGATTCCAGATGATGCTGATTTTTCCTTCTTTTTCTTTTTCAAAAAGATGGTCCTGCAGAATTTTTTCAGAGCGCAGCGCGTCGCGGCGGTGCACTAAAGTCACATGCGATGCAATATTGGAAAGATACAGCGCTTCTTCAACAGCGGTATTGCCGCCGCCAACTACCATGACCTTTTGGCCTTTGTAAAAGAAGCCGTCACAGGTTGCGCAGGCGCTGACGCCCTGGCCCATAAACGCCGCTTCTGATTCAAGGCCCAAATACTGCGCAGTTGCGCCTGTGCAGATGATCAGCGCATCGCAGGTGAATTCTTCCATATCGCCTTTCAGCACAAATGGACGGACGCTTAAATCCACTTCATTGATATGGTCATAGACAATTTCAGTGCCGAAGCGTTCCGCATGCGCCTGCATGCGCTCCATCAGCGCCGGGCCGGTCAAGCCTTCTGGGTCGCCCGGCCAGTTGTCCACGTCAGTGGTGGTGGTGAGCTGGCCGCCCAGCTGCAGGCCTGCAATCAATGTCGGCTTTAAGTTGGCGCGGGCCGCATAGACAGCAGCGCTGTAGCCGGCAGGGCCAGAACCGAGAATAATCAAACGTGAGTGGCGAGCGCTCATCTGAGGCATCCTTTTTTATATGAAAATTTGTCGAATTATACGTGAAAGCGGCCGGCTGTTGTGCGGGATTAAGGCCGATATTACTGATCATGCAAATCGATTTGAGCTATATAGGCGGCAGTTAACAACTTGCATCAATAATCATGCACCTTTTTTGTTGCAACAGGTGCATAATAATGGGCTATTGCAACGCTTTTTGAAGCATAACAGCAAACAAAAACATTCATGAAGAATTGGCTACAGGACAGTATATGACAGCGGTGTCGGGTGCTTATGCACAGCGCTTAGTAATGACATTATTTTTAGTCTCGTTTGGGATTTATCTGTTTCTTGCAACAGTAACGTATACGCCATTTGACCCGGGCTGGATGCATATTTCCAGCGATACCCAGCAGGTATCCAATGCCAGCGGCGTTGCCGGCGCCTGGATTGCGGATTTGCTGTTCGGCTTTCTCGGTTGGGCAAGCCTGCTGATTCCTGTCTATTTCTTTGCTGAGGCCATGCAGGTCTGGTGGCCGCACAGCTTCCTCAACCGGCCATTCCGCTATGCGGCCCAGTTCTTTATTCTGCTGGCCAGCGCCAGCCTGCTGTTTCTGTTCTGGCAAGTGCCGGCGGATACTTTGGATAACGCGTCCGGTGGCATTATCGGCTATGAGCTGGGCGGCAGCCTGGAAAGCCTGCTGACCGTGTATGGCGCAGTGGCATTGCTGCTGGCATTTTTGGTTCTGCTGTTTACTTTGGCCTTTGGGGTAAAATGGAACCGCACTTGGGCCACCCTGAAGGCTGCGCCGGCTTATCTGCAGGATTTATTTTACCGCAATGTGCCGGAGTCTGAGTCCGCATTTGACTGCACGGCGCCTCAGGCGAAAAAGCCGGCCGCAGCTGCGCCAGCCAAAGCGCCGGCGGAAATTTCCCCTGCGCCGGAACACCAGCCGGTAGAGGTTGATCCGGTGGTGCGCGACCGCGCCGCCGAGCGCCTGTTCGAAGATATTGCGCATAAAGAATGGTCTGCAGCGCAGGAACAGGTTCAGCAGGAAGAAGCGCCGGAACAGGAAGAGGCAGAGGATGATTTTGAGCGCACTTTGGAGAAAGCGCACCGTCTGAAGCAGGACAGCCAGCGCGTTGTAGCGACCGGCGAAGTCTGGCGCGCGCTGCATTCCACGGAAGATCAGCGCCATAAGCAGGATATTGATGCCTTGCTGAAAGCAGCTGAAGAACAGCAGCCGCAAAGCCCGGCGGGGCATTTTCAGCAGGTGGTGCATCCGCAGGCGCCGGCTGAAGCGCAAGATACGTCTAAGCAGCCGAATGTGGACTGGGACGATGACGAGATCTTTGATGAGCTGCTGGCGGCAGTGCCGAACGGCAAAACCGCTACAGATGTGCATACTCCGTTTAATCCGCCTGAAGCCGACGCGCTGCTGCATCTGGTGGATGACACTGCCTCAGCTTCTGCTGCCGCGGCAGTGGCCGTTACGCATGCGCCAAAAGCTGCATTGGACACAGCGTTTGATGATCTGGACGACCTGCTGGTGGATGACTTGGAGCCGCCTCCAGCACCGCGCACGGCCAGCAGCTATGCGCAGTCTTCGCCTTTGGTCAATGCAGAAATTCAAACCGGCTTCAATCCGCCGGCGCAGCCGCTGTCCTATGTTTCAGAAGAGGAAAAGGCGCTGATTTCAGTCAATAAGGATGCTTTCCGCGATGTTTGGCAAGACACGGCAGGCAAGCCGGCCGAGCCTGATGCTGAGGAAGAAGATGACTTTGATTTTGATGCGCCGCTGACCGATGCTTCAGGCCGTCCAATGTCACGCGCCATGCAGGTTGCGCAAAAGCGCCGCGGCCTGCCGCCGCTGCCGGGCCTGGACTTGCTGGATGATGTCGATCCGGATAAAAAAGTGAACTTCACAGCGGAGCAGCTGGCGCGCCTGTCTGAGCTGCTGGAAATCAAGCTGCAGGAATTCAATGTCAAAGCGCAAGTTGTAGAAGCGCAGCCGGGCCCAGTCGTTACGCGTTTTGAGCTGGATCTGGCGCCGGGGGTTAAGGCCTCTAAAGTGACCAATATTTCCCGTGACTTGGCGCGTTCAATGTCCATGGCGTCTGTGCGTGTGGTGGAAGTCATTCCGGGCAAGCCATATATCGGCATTGAAGTTCCGAACAGCGCGCGCGAAATGGTCCGCTTGATTGAATTATTGACCATTCCGGCGTTTACCGACCCAAACAGCATACTCTCAATGGCGATGGGTAAAGATATTTCCGGCAATCCGGTGATTGCAGATCTGGGCAAAGCGCCGCATATGCTGGTTGCGGGCACGACCGGTTCAGGAAAATCGGTGGCGGTAAACTCGATGATCTTGTCGATGCTGCTGAAATACACTCCGGATCAGCTGCGTTTGATTCTGATTGACCCGAAACAGCTGGAACTGGCCAACTATAACGATATTCCGCATTTGCTGACGCCTGTTGTAACTGACATGAAAGATGCGGTCAGTGCATTGAACTGGTGCGTGAATGAGATGGAGCGGCGCTATAAGCTGATGTCGTTCCTGAAAATCCGCAAGCTCAGCGACTATAACCGCAAAGTGGAAGAGGCGATTGCGAACGGCGAAGACCTGATTGACCCGACATGGAAAGCCAGCGACTCCGTCGCAGGCGAGCGCGCGCCGCGCCTGCAGCCGCTGCCGTCAATTGTGATTGTAGCCGATGAATTTGCCGACATGATTATGCAGGTCGGCAAGAAAGCCGAAGAAATGATTACCCGTCTGGCGCAGAAATCGCGCGCTGCCGGCATTCATTTGCTGCTGGCGACGCAGCGCCCATCGGTGGATGTGATTACCGGCCTGATTAAAGCCAATATTCCAACCCGCGTGGCGCTGCGCGTTAACAGCAAAATTGACTCGCGCACCATTCTGGATGCGGGCGGGGCGGAAGACTTGCTCGGCCATGGCGACATGCTGTTCCTTGGGCCGGGTAAAATTGAGCCGGAACGCGTGCACGGCGCATTCATTGCCGATGATGAAGTCAACCGGATTTGCGATGCCTGGCGCGAGCGCGGTGAACCGAATTATGTCGATGAAATTTTAACGCCGTATGATGAAGAGCCGGCATCGCGCGGCTTTGAAGAGGGCGACGGCGGTTCTGACCGCGATGCCCTGTATGACCAGTGTGTTTCCTTTGTGCTGGAAACCCGCAAAGCATCGACATCATCGCTGCAGCGCAAATTCAGCCTCGGCTATAACCGCGCCGCGCGGATTATTGACCAGATGGAAGAAAACGGCATTGTCAGCGCCATGGGCGCAAACGGCAAGCGCGATATTCTGGCCTGAGTAAAAGCTGCAGTGCGCTGGACTCACTGCAGCTCATCTAAAAATATAAAAGTGGCTAAAACCAGCAGCCAGAAAATGGCGCCGGCGATAATCAGAATGATTTGCGGCATGCTGAAGCCGCGCGCTTCAATGATGCTCAGCCCAGGCGCGCTGCGCTTGGCATGGTTAAGCGCCTGAAATGCCGGAATCAGGAAGATAAAGGCAAACACTGAAACCAGCCAATAGGGGTCAGGCAGCCTGGACAGCAATGATAGGATGACGAAACCCACATACTGCACTCCTGGTGAAAAATCACAGGCCGCGCCGCGCTGTCCGGCATAATCTTTAATTTCATCCAGCAGGGGATACAGGAACAGAAACGCAAATACGGCTCGGGCTGCGGGCATAATATCCAGCCGGTCTTTCTGCATGAAAAACCGCCAGGCTTCAAACATCCACCAGATTGGATAGAGTCCGAAAGAAATCACCGATAAAAATATGAATTTATTCAGGCTGAGAATTTTCTGCCCTTTAATTGCAGAATTCTGCACAGCAGTTTCTTCTAAAGTGTTTTCTGCATCTTGCATCGTAATTTTCTTTTATAATTCAGCAGATTGAAAATATAGGAATAATTCTGTTCGAGATCAAGCATTTCTTGAATCTTTATTGGCCTGCACTGCATGCAGTCATAAAATCTGGACTTGACTGGATGGATTGGGCCGCAGCCGGAGCGGATAGGGTATGGATTTTTACAGCGCGGGCTTTTTATGCATCGAAATAAAATATTTCCTGCGCCAGCTCCTGAATATTCAGCTGCGCGTGCCGGGCGATGGGGTAAGATGCCGGTATCAGCACAATGAAAATATCCTGCAGCAGCCGCCAGCCAATATGTGTCAGCTCAACCTGATTCTGCCCGCGGATCAGCAGGCGGATATTCCATGCTTCTCCAGTGACTTTAAAGCGTAGGAAACAGCGGATTGGGTGATATTCAGCTGTTTGGCCGCCAAAGTAAAACTTTGATATTCCGCCACTAAAACAAAAATTCCAGCTGGGTAAAAGTCATGGCGGTATAAGCATTCACTCATTTTGTTATGAAGGTGAATGAGGGTTATATTGTGGGCTGATTGACAGTGAACGCGCGCCGCGGGCGCAAATGGATGCAGCGATGAACCTGATCATGGCTTTATTTCCGTTGGCAGTTCTGATTGCCATGGGATATGTATTAAAACGGACGCAATTTGTTAAAGATGAGTTTTGGGGCAATTCTGAAAAGCTGAATTATTTTATTCTGTTCCCGGTGCTGCTGTTCAGCAATCTGGCCGATGTGCAGCTGGATTTGCATGCGGTTTTCAGCATGCTGGCAGCAGCAGGCGCGGTGATTTTCAGCGCCAGTGCTGTATTTTGGCTGCTGAAGAAGCTGTACCGCATTCCGCCGGCCCGTTTCGGCGTCTATCTGCAAAGCCATGTGCGCTTTAACACCTATATTGGCCTGTCGCTGATGGGGACATTATATGGCGCGCAGGGCATGCAGCTGTTCGCTATGCTGATTGCCGTGGCCATTCCTGCGGTGAATGCGCTGTCCGTACTGTCCTTTGCGCAAGGCCAGCCGGGCCAGTTTGGCAAAACGCTGCTGTCCATTATTAAAAATCCGCTGATTTTAGGCTGCGCGGCGGGCGTGCTGTTCAACCTTTCGGGCTTGAGCCTGTTTTCCGGCTTGCAGTCCCTGCTGAAAATTTTAGCCGCCGCGAGCCTGCCCTTGGGGCTGCTGTCCGTCGGCGCCGCCTTGCAGTTTAAGCAATTGCGCCATGATTTATTCGCTTTGTCGTGGAATACCGCAGGGCGCCTCATTGCAATGCCGTGCTTTGCCTATGCGGTTTGCCATTGGATTGGGCTGAGTCCGCTGGAAAATGCCATTGTGGTGACATTCTTTGCGCTGCCGACCGCTTCAGCGGCTTATATTTTAACGCGCTATTTCCGCGGTGACAGCCAGCTGATGGCGGGCGTGATCAGCATGCAGACGCTGTGCTTCGCCGCCAGTTTTCCGCTGCTGATGCAGCTGCTGTTCTGAATTTGCCTATCCAGTAAAAAAGCCTGCAGATGCAGGCTTTAATCCGGCTGACAGCAGCTTAAGCGAACTTGGCCAGAACGTCCAGAAAGTCTGCGCTTTGGCGCGGGTACTGCGCAATCACTTCATGAATGCGCTGGCCTTCAGGGTTCAGCGCATTGACATCGCGGCCGTCAGCAGTGAACTGCGCCAGCAGGCGCTCATAATCCGCCGGGCGCATATGCTTGAACGCATGGTAAAGCACGTGAAAGTCGCTGTTCACGCCTTCAGGAGGCAGCTGATTCAGATAGGCAAATACGCGTTCGTCAGACCATTCTTCGTTAAACGTTGCAGGTTGAGATAATGCCATCGCAGTCTCCTCGGTATTTTTTTGAAAATAAAAAAAGGCAAAATAACTTGCGGCAGGGAAAAGCGGTTTTCACTTAATCCGCCAACTGGAAGCGTGGCTTCCAGTCTTGCGACTGGGTAAAGCTGCGCTTTACTCATCCAGTCCCATGCCGCATATTTTGCCTTGATTCAATTTGCTTGACTAATCAGAAATCAGATTATCGCTCTTCAGGCAAATTGATATTCATTTCAAGCATTTCAATATTTGCTTCAGAGCGCACAGACATTTGAATATGCTGCTCATCGACACCGCGCACATAGCGGTTCACAACCTGCATGATTTCGGTCTTCATTTGGTCAATTTTTTCCTGGCTCAAGCGCTTGCCTAAGCCCTGTTCAGACGCAACAATGACTTTCAGGCGGTCTTTTGCGGTCTGCGCGCTAGACGGCTTATCGTCGCTGCTGAAAAGTTTGCTCCAGAATCCTGCCATTTTACGCTCCAAATAATCGTGCTAGCCAGCCTTTAGGTTTTACAGTGATATGCCGGTAAGGGCGCTCTTCGCCAAGAAAACGGGCGACTAAGTCATCATAGGCCTGGCCTGCGGATTCTTCGGTGAACAGAATGACCGGCTTGCCTTCGTTGGATGCCTGCAGCACGCTCTTGCATTCAGGAATCACGCCTAAAGTCGGCACCCGCAGAATATCTTTGGAAATGTCATCAATGGTCAGCATTTCCTGCTTGTCAGCGCGTTCCGGGTTGAAGCGGGTAATGCACAGGTGCTTGCGGATGCGGCCTTCGTTCTGTTCAACTTTTTTGGTCTTGCTGTCCAGCATGCCGATAATGCGGTCAGAGTCGCGCACTGAGGAAATTTCAGGGTTGGTGACAATAATCGCTTCATCTGCATGGTACATGGCCAGAATCGCGCCGCGTTCAATGCCTGCCGGTGAGTCGCAGATAATGTAGTCAAATTCCTGAGAAAGCTCGTCCATCACGCGCGCAACGCCTTCATCGCTCAGGGCGTCTTTGTCGCGGGTTTGCGAAGCCGGCAAAATATACAGGTTTTCTATGTCTTTATCGCGGATCAGCGCCTGCTGCAGCCGGGCTTCGTTATTCAGTACGTTGACAAAATCATAAACCACGCGGCGCTCACAGCCCATGATCAAATCCAGGTTGCGCAAGCCCACGTCAAAATCGATCACAACAGTTTTGTGGCCGCGCTGGGCTAAACCTGTTGCAAAAGATGCACTTGTTGTAGTTTTACCTACGCCGCCCTTGCCTGATGTTACGACAACAATTTTCGCCACCGAATCCACTCCTGTTATGGTAAATCCCCCTGTATAAACGGGGTTTTTGGTGTTTATTTATACATTAAAACTGCAAAGCTTCAAATACCAGCTCGTGCTGGTCATTTAAATAAATATGCACAGGCTGCTTTGCGACATGCTGCGGGATGTCATCCGCCACGCAATAGGTTCCCGCAATAGACACCAGTTCCGCCTCCAGTGAGTGGCAGAAAATGCGCGCTGCGGTGTTGCCTCCAGCACCGGCAATGACTCTACCACGGGCGCTGCCGTAAATATGTATATTTCCTGAAGCAATTGCTTCTGAACCGCTGTTCATGCCGGCAGTGCTGATAATGTCGCCATGGTCCTGCACCAGGCATTGCCCGGTGCGCAGAATTTCATTGTGGTAAGAGGTGATATGGCGCGCAGCCGGCGCTTCTTCAGGCGCGTCCTGTTCCGCTTTCAGTTCAGCCGGCGCAGGCGCGGCTTCCGCAGCCAGCTCTTTGGTGGCTTTCACCTGCTGCAGCTGACGGTCAGCAGGAATCACCGGAAACTGGATGGCGCGCGCCTGATCCGCCAGCAGCCCTTCAGTCACAGCCATTGGCTGCAGGTTCAGGCTGATCAGCAATTGCAGGAGCCCGATCAGCTCCTGTTCAGCGCTGCTTTCAATCACAGCCAAAGCGCCGGCCGGAAAGCCTTTCTGAAGCATTGGCGTGAGCTGCTGGCGGATCGCATCATGATCATTTGTATCGAGGCTAATGCGAATCGCATTGACCATTCTGCCTTTTATCCGTATGTCAGCCATAATTATTCCTTAATACTTCTGAGCTATTGGTTTTATGCCGAAGTGATATCGCAAATACAGCAAATGCTAGAGCAAAACGGCGCAATTCTCTAGCGTGAAAAACAATTATTTTGTCTTGGTGCTTAATCTTTGGCTTGATCCTGCTCCTGCATGATCTGCTGCCACTGCTTGACTTTGACTTGCTTGCGCACCGCATGCAGGCTTTCAAAAACCGCTGAGCGCACCAGTTCATCCAGATGGGCGTTGTTTTCTACTTCTATCCGGCTGATCCGCTTGGAAATATCGGCATACAGATTCGGGCTGGCGGCTGAAGAGGCTGCCGGGTCAGCGAAAGGGTCGATCAGGCCTTGGGTAATATTTTCCCCTAGGCGCTGGCCGATGCTTTGAATCTGCTGTTCAATGCGCCCGCCGACAATGGGGATCAGCCTCAGCAGCTGGGTCAGCTCAGGGGTGTCCTCAATGGCTTGATTGACAATCTGCCCGACATTTTTCGCAATGCGTTCCCGGTCAGCGCGCAGCTCCCGGCTGAGGTTTTCCTGCAGCATTTCGGCCAGCACCTGCGCAAACATTTCGCGGTGGTGCTGCACCAGATTGCTGATTAAATCCTTATGCGTGGTGCTGGTGGTCAGCTCATGCTTGATGCCGTCCAGCACGGTAATCACGATGCGGTCAGACAGCTCTTCCATGATGACGCGGTAATAAAACAGGCCCTTTTTCTGCCAGGAAGCCGGAAAAATCTGATAGCCCATTTCATATAGGCGGTAGGCGATGCTGCCGGCGCGGAAGAGGCGCAAAAAGCGCAAGTGAGGAATAATCGCCAGCACTTCATACCAGTGAATAAAAGGAAAGAAAAACCAGCGCTGATGGTGCCGGTTAATAATGGCAATGCCCCAGCGCACCAGCAGTTCCACAATCAGGAAAATGATGAACCAGGCTTCGGTGCTGATCACCCACGGATGCAGATGCCCGCGGTAAAATTCCAGCACGCTGGACAGATGGATGGTGCTGAAGAACCAGCCGCCGATGTTGCTCATCAGGAAGAAGTTCATGCCCAGGCAGAACAAATTGAAAATAATGATGAACACCATGAAGATGTCATAGACCAAATACAGCTTGAATGGCCAGCTGTCCGGGTCTAAATGGTGGTATTTGGATTTTTTTACGGCATCATTCTGCGGCATATGCGTTCACTTCAACCTTGTTGGGCAGCTGCTGTATATTGCGCTGTCATTTGTTCAATCAGCCGGTCTTTTTCAGTCCAAAGCTGGTCAAGCCAGTTTTGGAATTTTTCCCGGAATTCGGCATCATCTTCATAGCTGCCGGCCAGCACCCAGGCCGGAATGTCAATTTTGCGCAGATTCACCGCAATGCGCGGCACTTCGCCCAGCCAGAATTCGCCGTAGCCCGGCGCGCCATCCGGGTAGACAATGGTCATGTCCACCAGCGCGTCAACCTTGTCGCCTAAAATCTCCAAAGCCAGCGCGAGGCCGCCGGCTTTCGGCTTGAGCAGGTGCCGGTACGGCGAATTCTGGCGCGCTTTTTTCTCCGGGCTGAAGCGCGTGCCTTCCAGATAATTCAGCAGGGTAAAGGGCTGGCTCAGCAGCTGCCCGCAGGATTTGCGCGCTTCTTCAAGGTCGCGGTATTTCAGCTCAGGATTGGCGGCGATCTGCTCTTTGCTGTGGCGCTTCATCATCGGGAAGCCCAGAATTTTA
Organism: Acinetobacter sp.; assembly: GCF_036659555.1. Taxonomy (GTDB): domain Bacteria; phylum Pseudomonadota; class Gammaproteobacteria; order Pseudomonadales; family Moraxellaceae; genus Acinetobacter. The sequence continues at coordinate 33,159 of NZ_JAVXCI010000011.1, read as the reverse complement.
AAGGCTTGGCCGACAAAAGGGATAAAAATAAGCTCCCATTTGGTGAAAAAGCGCGTCAGCGGCATGCGGCTCAGGCCAAAATACTGGTTGACCGTGGTGTCGACCCAGCTTTGGTGGTTGCAGGTCATCAGGTAGCGCCCCTGCAGGTTCAAATCCAGCTGCTCATCCACGGTAATATCCCACCGGGTATTCGGCAGAACATGGTCAATCAGCCAGTTGTTGACGCCCAGCCAGCTGTTGGTGATTTTGATATTGGCTTCATCCACCTTGCTGCACTGCCTGAACAGCTTGGTCAGGCCCAGGGCCAGAACTGGCGGGCCATGAAAAAAAGTGCTGGCTGTAATGGCTGAACCGACTGTAAGCCCGCGTGTGATTTTTTTTAATGCAGGTTGCTTCTTGGTTTTAGATGGCATATAAAAAAGTCCTAGGATCAAATTGTTTAAAATTTGCCGATTGCCACAAATATAGCTGCTGTTTTGGAAATAAAAAAGCCTTGAAAACCAACTGTGAAGAAATTGTGACGAAGTTAACGGAATTTCCTTTGCTAAATATTACAATATGTAACGAAAGATTTTACTATTAACAAAAAATCAATGGTCGGGCCATTTTTTTTCATCCATCATCTCAACCATGCAACAAAACATTAAAGAAGGAGGCATGCAATGCGTGCATTAGCGATTTCAGCTGCAGCAGCAGGGGCATTGGTACTATCTGGCTGTCAGACTGCCGGCGGTACAGGCGGTATGGAATATGACAAAGCGGCGATCGGCGCATTAGTTGGCGCAGCGGCGGGCTATGGCCTGTCTAGGGGCAATGCCAACACCAGCGCGCAAAATAACCGCGCAGCAGCCATTGGCGCAGTGTTGGGCGGCGCAACCGGGGTTTATTTAGACAATAAAGAGAAAAAGCTGCGTGAGCAAATGGCGGGCACCGGGGTGGAAGTCAACCGCAATCCAGACGGTTCTGTCGGCCTGATTATGCCGGGCAGCATCACATTTGATACCAACAAATCCAACATCAAGCCGAACTTCTATTCGACTTTGAATAAAGTTGCGCAGACGCTGACAGAAGACAACAAGAGCGGCATTCTGGTGACTGGCTATACAGACAGCACCGGCAATGACTCGATCAATATTCCACTGTCTCAGGCGCGCGCGCAGTCTGTGGCCAGCTATTTAGCGGCTCAGGGTGTTTCAACGACACGCATCAATGCGCAGGGCCAAGGCGCAGCTAACCCAATCGCTTCAAACGCAACGCCGGCGGGCCGTGAGCAGAACCGCCGCGTAGAAATCAGCATTTACGCAATCCAGTAATTCAGTTGCTGCATCAGGGAAACCGCCTCCGGGCGGTTTTTTTTATGCGGGTAAAATCATCTTTTAGATTATGCAATGCCGCCGGAGATGACTATAATCGAGTCCGGATCAGGAAAAGGAAACACTATGTCGCTCGCAAGTCAGTTAAACGACAAGCAACTTGAAGCCATGAAATATACTCAAGGGCCCTTGTTGGTGCTTGCAGGCGCAGGTTCAGGCAAGACATCGGTCATTACCCGGAAAATTGCCTATCTGGTCAAGCACTGCGGCATTCCGGCGCACCGCATTACCGCCATGACCTTTACCAATAAGGCGGCGCGGGAAATGAAGGAGCGCGTGACCAAGCTGATGTCGCGCGAAGAAGCCAAAGGCCTTTCGGTTTCAACCTTCCATACCTTTGGACTGAATCTGCTGCGCCTGGAATTGAAAAATACCCCTTTAAAGGCCAATTTTTCCATTCTGGATGCCGATGACTGCAAGCGCATCCTGATGGACCTGATGCACCGCGACAATCTTTCCGGCGCAGAAAGCAAAGAACTGATCGCCAGAGCCATGAAGATGATTTCTGACTGGAAAAATGACCTGATTCCGCCGGAGCAGGCGCATACCACCTGCGAAACGCCTGAAGATGTGCAGATGGCGCACTTGTATCAGCTGTATGAGCGCAACCTGCGCGCCTACAATGCCGTGGATTTTGACGACCTGATTGTGATGCCGACCCGCCTGCTGCAGGAAAATTTAGAGGTGCGCGAGCGCTGGCAAAACCGCATCCGCTATTTGCTGGTCGATGAATATCAGGACACCAACACCGCGCAGTATATTCTGGTGAAGCTGCTGGTGGGGGTGATGGGGCAGTTTACCGCAGTAGGCGATGACGACCAGTCGATTTACGCCTGGCGCGGCGCGAAGCCTGAAAATATGGCGCTGCTGCAGGAAGATTTCCGCAATTTAAAAGTCATTAAGCTGGAGCAGAATTACCGCTCAACCAGCCGCATCCTGAAAGCTGCCAATACTGTGATTGGCAACAACCCGCATATTTTTGATAAAAAACTCTGGTCAGACAAGGGCCACGGCGAAGTGATCCGCGTGATTACCTGCCGCAACGACGATGATGAAGCGGAACGCGTGGTGAAAGACCTGATTACGCATAAGCTGATGAACGGCAAAAGCTGGAAAGACTACGCGATTCTGTACCGCGGCAACTTTCAGGCTCGCGTGCTGGAAACCCAGCTGCGCCAGATGCAGATTCCCTATAAGCTGTCCGGCGGCCAGTCATTCTTTGCGCGTTCCGAAATCAAAGACATGATGAGCTATCTGCGCTTGATCATTAACCCGGAAGATGACAGCGCTTTCCTGCGCATCATCAATACGCCCAAGCGCGCGATTGGCCCGGTGACGCTGGAAAAGCTCGGGCTGTTTGCGCAGGAGCAGCGCTTATCCCTGCTGGCGGCCGCCGGCGATCAGCGCCTGACCATGGCGATTCCGAAAAAGGCCACCACACAGCTGGCTGAATTTTCAGACTTTATTGCGCGCTTTACCCGCAATCTGCTGGAAGATGATGAGCCGGTGCCGATCATCCGCCAGATGATGCTGGAAGCCGGCTATATTGACTATGTCAAAGAAACCGCAGCCACGCCGGCGCAGGAAAAAACCAAGCTGGACAATATTGAAGTGCTGTACAGCAGCATTCAGAGCCTGATCAACCGCGCGGAAAATGTCGATGAAAAGAACATTGAAAGCGTGATCCGCAAAATGGTGCTGCTGGACATGCTGGAACAGCAGCAGGAAGAGGAAGACACCGACAAGGTCAATCTGCTGACCCTGCATGCCTCCAAAGGCCTGGAATTTCCTTATGTCTATCTGATTGGACTGGAAGAAGAGCTGCTGCCGCATAAAAACTCGATCGCCGCCGAAACCGTGGAAGAAGAGCGCCGCCTAATGTATGTGGGCATCACCCGCGCGCGCCAGGGCCTGACCATTACTCTGGCGGAGCAGCGCAAGGCCGGCGGGCAGATGAAGCAGCAGACGCCAAGCCGCTTTTTGGATGAGCTGCCGGAAGATGAGCTGGAATGGCTGGGACGCAAGAAAAAGCTGGCCGGCAATATCGATCCGAAGCAGCAGGCGCAGCATTATTTAGAAAATTTACGCGCGCTGATCAAGCGCTAATCTCCCCCCCATTAGCTGAATAAAACAGGAATGAAGCAATGAAAGTTCAGGTCAAAGTACTCGACGCGCGCCTAGGCGCGGAATGGCCTATGCCGGCCTATGCAACGTCCGGCTCTGCAGGTCTGGATCTGCGCGCCTGCGTAGAGCAGACCACGGTGATTGAGCCGGGCCAAACAGTATTGGTGAAAACCGGCTTAGCTATTTATATTGAAGATGTGAACTTTGCCGGCCTGATTTTGCCGCGCTCCGGTCTGGGCCATAAGCACGGCATTGTATTGGGCAATTTGGTCGGCCTGATTGACTCCGACTATCAGGGTGAGCTGATGGTTTCGGTCTGGAACCGCAGCCAAACTGCATTCAGCCTGGAGCCGGGCGAGCGTCTGGCGCAGTATGTGCTGGTGCCGGTTGTGCAGGCTGAATTTGATCTGGTTGATGAGTTCGCAGCCACCGAACGCGGCGCAGGCGGTTTTGGCCATACCGGCAAAAACTGAGCCGGCAGCTGCTGAAAGGCAGGCTGCAGTATTGAAAGCGGATTGCATGATTATTCAGCAATCCGCTTTTTTTATTATCAGTAAACGGTTTTTAATATTTTTCTTCTAAAAAAATAATTAAGAATCAGCCGCCGTCCCAGGGTTTGCAGCATTTCAATTTTCAGCCAGATTCCAGCCCGCGTGCATAATTGCGGGCATTTGCAGTTCAATCCTTGCATTTATATAAGTTAATGTATTTGCTGAAATTGCTTATTTAAAAGCGTGAATTGAATAATGAACTGTCATGCAAGTTAATATGCGGTAAATCATATACTTTTTGATAAAAATGAGAAATTCGTCAACTTTATTGCATTAATAGACTTCTTGCGTGAGTCAAAAATTAATCGGCGATAAGCTTTGATTCTTAAAGAAATATCAAAGCCTAAAATAGTCAAAAATGATACTTTCGCAAGCGGTCCAATGAAGGCTATTATCTATTCCAAAAACAGGATGCATTTAAGATATCCGCAATTTTTTAAATAATTCCTTTTAGATTAAATAATCAGCTTTGAAAGTAAATTTTAAATCTTCGCGATTCAAGTGTTTAATTTTTTTCAATTGATTATTAAGCGCAAATGATATAAAAAAGAAACGCCTTTGAAAGGTGAATATAATTGAATTAATTTGACCGGCGGTTTGAAATGATAAACCGGTCTATGCAGGGTTAATGATTAGAAGAACGTATTATGGGGTCACTGTATAATAATTTTCCGATGCATATTTTCCGCGCCTATGATATCCGCGGCAAAGTATCGCTGCTGAACGCGGAAATGGTGCGCGCAATTGCGCACGGCTTAGCGCAGCAGTATCTCCGCGCCGGCCAGCAGCAGCTGGTGATCGGCTATGATGCCCGCCTGAGCAGCCCCGGCTATGCAGCCATCATTCAGGAGGTCTGTGAACAGCATCAGTTAAGCGTCGCCATTATCGGCTGCTGTTCCAGCCCAATGCTGTACTGCATAGCGCGCCAGTATGGCGGCAACGGCATTATGGTCACTGCCAGCCATAACCCTAAAACCGACAACGGCATTAAGTGGATTGTGCAGAGCGAGCCGCCGTGCCCTGAAATGATTCAGCAGGTTGCCCGCGCGTCCAAGGAATATTTTGTGCCGAAGCCTGCAGCGCAGCAGCCGCAGCTGGAACATCAGATTTTCCCTGAGTACTGCCTGCAGTATCAGCATTCCCTGCTGGCGGACATTCAGCTGAAGCATCCGGTAAAAGCGGTTTTAGATGGCCTGAACGGCTCTGCAGGACGCTGCGCAGCCTTGGTGCTGCAAAAGCTCGGTTGCGCCGTGACGGCCATCCGCTGCGAGGCGGATGGCAATTTCCCGGACCATGCGCCGGATCCGTCCCAGGAAATCCATCTGCAGAAGATCCGCCAGGCCGTGCTTGAACAGCAGGCGGATGTCGGCATTGCCCTGGACGGCGACGGCGACCGGCTGGTGCTGATTGATGAGCGCGGCAAAGTCATCTCCGCAGACCGCCTGCTGTGCCTTTTTGCGGAAATCTGCCTGGCGCAGCATCCGGGGCGTGAAATTGTCTATGATGTGAAATGCTCCAGCATGGTGAAAAATACCGTGCAGGCGCTGGGCGGCCAGCCGGTGATGATCCGCACCGGCAGTTCTTTCCTGCGCAAGTATTTGGCGCAGTCGCAGGGCCGCGCTGTTTTCGGCGGCGAATATGCCGGGCATTATGTGTTTAATGACGGGCGCGGCGGCGGCTATGATGACGGCCTGTATGCGGCGCTGCGCGTTATTGAGCATATGCAGCAGCAAGGCCTGAGCCTGTCGCAGGCGGTGCAGGCCTATCCTGAGCGCAGTGGCACGGAAGATATTTACATCAGCACCTATCAGGCCATCCCGCAAACGGTTTTAAATGCTGTTGAGCAGCAGGCTCAGTATATTGATGCGGAAATCAGTAAAATTGACGGCATACGGCTTGATTTTGATGATGGATTTGGCATCATTCGGGCATCGAATACAGGTGAGTACTTTACAGTGCGCTTTGACGCGGACAACGCCGCGCGCTTGGATGAAATACGCACCCTGTTCAGTTCCATGTTATTGGAGCAGTACCCGCATATTGCTCAAGACATTTTAGACGCTCAATAAGGAGAGGCGAATGCCACATCAGCAGACTGGCATCAGCAAAGCGCAAATTTTGACAGAAGCTTTGCCGTATATTCAAAGATTTTCGGGTAAAACGCTGGTTGTGAAGTATGGCGGCAACGCAATGACCGACCCTGAGCTGGAAAGTTCATTTGCGCGCGATATTGTCTTGTTGAAAACCGTGGGCCTGAATCCGATTGTGGTGCATGGCGGCGGGCCGCAGGTTGACTCCTTCCTGAAGCAGCTGGGCCGCGAGTCTGACCGCATTGACGGCATGCGCGTGACTGACCCTGCCACCATGGAAGTGGTTGAAATGGTTTTGGGCGGCAGCGTCAATAAATCCATTGTCAATCTGATTAATCAGCACGGCGGGCGCGCCATCGGCCTCACTGGCAAAGACGGCAATTTGCTCCGCGCGCAAAAGCTGCTGATGCGCAAAACTGCTGAAGACGGCACGGTGGCGGAAATTGACCTTGGCTTGGTCGGCGAAGTGGTGGGCGTCAAAACCGATGTGCTGGAAATGTTTACTCAAGGGGACTTTATTCCAGTGATTGCGCCTCTAGGCGTCGATGATGAGGGCAATACCTACAACATCAATGCCGATCTGGTTGCCGGCAAAGTGGCGGAAGCGCTGGGCGCGGAAAAACTGATTCTGCTGACCAATATCAGCGGCGTGCTGGATGAAAACAAGAACCTGCTGACGGGCCTGACCACGCAGGAAGTTGACCGCCTGATTGAAACCGGCGTGATTTACGGCGGCATGATTCCGAAAGTTGGCTGCGCGCTGGATGCAGTCAAAGGCGGCGTGGTCAGCGCGCATATTGTCGATGGCCGCGTGCCACATGCCACGCTGCTGGAAATCTTCACCGACCATGGCGTGGGTACGCTGATTACCAACCGCAGCAGTCTGAAAAAAGCGTAGCGGAAAACTGAAGGAAAGCCTCATTGCAATGGGGCTTTTTTTATTGCCTGTTTGCGGCCTCTGCGTCATCAAAGTGTCATCGGCATTGCCTAGTGTAGAAAAAAACACCAAGGGCGCATCAGATGTTGGACAAGCTAAATCAGTACCGTCAAAACTTTGCATTTCCATTTCAGAAAAAAGCTGCCGGCGCTGCCTATAAATTTGAATGGATTGAGGATTTGCAGGGGCTGCAGGAGGCGCAGCGTTTCCGCACTGCGCAGTTTTCGCAGCAGTTCGGCATTCAGTTTGAGGCCGGGCTGGATCAGGACCTGTACGATTTCAGCTGTGAGCATGCGGTGCTGCGCGACAAATGGAGCAATGAAATTGTCGCCTATACGCGCTTGAAGCTTTTCCAGGGCCATGAGCTGTACCAGAGCTACAGCCATCAGGAATTTAAAATTGCCGATGAGCTGGGCCATCTGGAAAATATTGTCGAAATCGGCCGCACCTGCGTGCATCCGCGCTGCCGTTCCGGCAAGGCGCTGTCGGTGCTGTGGCTGAACCTGCTGCCGAAAGTCATTTGGGAAATGCGCGCCAAGCATCTGATTGGCTGCGTCAGCATCCGGCTGCAGGGCAATGAGGCGCGGGCCTACTATACCCATCAGCGCATGCAGGCGCTGCCTGAGCATGCCCGCTGCGGCATACAGGCGCAGCGGGCTTTTGAGCCGCCGTATCCGCAGTACAGCCTGCAGCAGGATGAGCGCATTCCTAAGCTTTTTGATGTTTACCTGAAAATGCAGGCGCAGCTGTCGCAGCAGGCTTTCTATGATGAAGCGTTCAACTGTCTGGATTATTTTGTCTATCTTGAGGTCAGCCAGCTGGCGGAAAACTTCATTCTGCAGAAAAAAATTATGGCGAATGCATAAAAATTCATAAAAAATCCAGGTTTTCCCGTTTGAAATGGCATAAGGAGTGATGCAGAATAGCTGTGTGGTGGGTTAAACAGATGATGAAGGCTTATGTGCCAGCTGCTTGGAATGAATTGCGCGACACCGACGGATATTACCTTTTCTTTCCGGGGCTTCTCGCAGCGCGCGGGAATCACCTCTGACCACTGTGACGGCTTTGGCATCGCTTTTTTTGAAGACAAGGCCTGCCGGCTGTTTGCCGACAACCAGTCTGCCGTCGAGTCGCCGATTGCGGAATTCATCCGCAATTATCCGATTAAATCGCGCAATGTGATTGCGCATATCCGCAAAGCGACGCAGGGCAAAATCAATCTGGAAAATTCGCATCCGTTCAGCCGCGAGCTGTGGGGGCGGCAGTGGATTTTTGCGCATAATGGCGACTTGCATGATTTCCAGCCTGAACTGGCGGGGCGCTTTACCCCGGTCGGCAATACCGACAGCGAGCTGGCGTTCTGCTATCTGCTGGAGCAGCTGGTCAAGCGCTTTGGCTACGCAGAGCCGTCGTTAGGGCAGGTTTTTGATGCGCTGCTTGAGATTGCTCCGGAAATTGCGGAGCATGGCACGTTTAATTTCTGCCTGTCCAATGGCCAGGCCCTGTTTGCCTATGCCATTACCAAGCTGCACTGGCTGGTGCGTGAATATCCATTTAAGCCGGCGCAGCTGATTGATCTGGATGTGGAGGTGGATTTCAGTGAAGTCACCACGCCGGAAGACCGGGTCGCGGTCATCACCACTGAGCCGCTGACGCAGAATGAAGTCTGGACGGCGTTTGCGCCGGGCGAAATGATTTTATTCCAGGACGGGCGCCCGGTCCGCCATGGCCTGACCCGGATTGCCCGCCTGGAGCGCGAGCTGCTGGATCCTTCTCTTAAGCGCGTGACCAAAGCAGATCAATATTAATCCAGATAATGTGCTGCAGTGTGCAGATTTTTTAGGCGGATTTGGGCTTTTCAGGAAAATTATTTAGAAATACCTGAATATAAATTATTGAATTGGTTAAAAAATATCTTAGCATTATGGTCGGGATTGCCCGATAAACTGCATGCAAAACAGCAGCATGCAAAGAAAAAGCCAGTTTTCATGGAAACCCGAGTAATTCACTGCATTTTTATTTGCCCTGTTTAGCGATATCATTAAATTTATGTGATATGTCCTTTATATTATTGATATTATTAGGCGGCCGTAATGAAAATGAAATGGATTCCAGACTATAACACTGGCATCGATGTGATTGACGATCAGCACAGGCGGATTCTGGACTACATTAATGAAATTGACGGCATTAATGCGAATACAGACCGTGACCGCGTAAAGCAGACTCTTGAAAATATTATTGACTATACCCAGTCGCATTTTACTTTTGAAGAATCCCTTCAGGAAGAGGCGGGCTATAAATACCGCGTGCCGCATAAGCGCGTGCATGATCTGTTTATTAAGAAAATTGAATCTTACCGTGACCGCTTTGAAATGGGCCAGGCGATTGAATCTGAACTGCATGAAGTACTTTCAAAATGGCTGATTAATCATATTCAGCACGATGACGCGGATTATGTCGGCGCCGTGAAAGAAAATATGATGGGCATTATTAAAGAGAAAGAAAAGAAAAAAGGCAAAAACTGGTTCTCTCGTTTCTTCTCATAATAAAAGCCGGCGGGATAACAAGAATTAGAATCTAATTATAAATTAGCGCAGCAAATCACTGTTAGGGTGGTTTGCTTTTTGTTTTTGATTTTCAGCCTTGGGCAGGGCAAAATAGCGCTAGATTTTAACAAGGAACGCATCATGCAGGACAATGCGATGTCAAAATGGTTACCGCCGCTGATGGCGTTTTGCCTATCGTTTATTATTATTGCGACGCTCGCGCCAATAACCGGTATTCAGGCTGACCGCCAGCTGGACTTTTGGCTGCTGTGGCTGGCAGCCATGCTGATTGCTGCGTTGCCGCTCTGCTATTTGGAAATTGCGCTGGCGAAGCGCTCAAAAACCACGGCATTGCAGGCCTTGTCCAGCTTAACCCGCGATGCGGATGCATCTTCAAAATGGCGCCTTGCCGGCTGGCTGGCTGCAGTTTTCATTCCATTTTTGGCCGGCGGAATGCTGTCCAACGGCGCTCAAATTATGCATCAGCTGGCCAATGCGCCGGTTTCAGCCAGCATCTTTTATGCCGGCTTGACGCTGGCTGCTTTTGCCCTGTCGCTTGTGGCGCGCCCAATTCTTGTGGCTTTGACTACTGCCGGCGTGCTGGCCTCGCTGATTTTAGCCAATGTATTTGGAACCGGTTTGCCTGCATGGCATGTCACGCCAGTGGAATTCGGCGAATGGGGCAGCGCCGCCGTTTTGGCTTTAGTCGCCAGCGGCTTGGGCATGGGGCTGTACTGGCAGTCCAGCCTGAGCGCGCTGCAGCAGCAGGATAGCGCCAGCAAAATGGCGCTGCCGATCTGGCTTGCGCAGCTGCTTGCCGTGGCTGCCTTCGGCTTTTTCGCCGTTCAAGCGCAATTGCCTGCCTATGCGCTGGTGTTCGGCGCGGTCATGGCGGCAGCGCTGCTCCTGCAGATGGCGCGCGAGCAGCTGCAGCAGCGCCAGCTGGCTGCTGCTGCGCAGTGGGGAATTCCGCTGGCGGCCGTTGCCGTCTGGGCTATTCCTGAAATCAGCGGGGTATTCAATATTCTGCTGATGCTGTGGGGGCTGGCGGTCTGCTTAATCTATGCGCTGTTTGCCGGCTGGATCATGAAAATCAGCCACCTGCGCAAAGCGATGAATTTCAGCAATGAAGCTTTTTATAATATCTGGCGCATTGCGGTGCGCATTGCGCTGCCTATCGCAATTATTGCAGCCATTGCCGCTGTGCTGGGCAAATTATTCTGATGGCGGCGCCAGCGCAGGTTTGGGTGGCCTATGCGGCCGCCGGGCAGCAGTTTCATCTTGCCGTGCCGTTTGCGCCGGGCATGACGGCCTGGGACGCCATTGAGCAAAGCGGCATCCGCCAGCTGGCGGATTTGCCGGAAGCGCTGCAGCTGGGCATTTTCGGCGCGCGCCTGCAGGACCCGCAGCAGCCGCTGGCGGCGGGCGACCGGGTAGAGATATACCGCGCCTTAACGGTTAACCCGAAAGAGATCCGGCGCAAGCGGGCGCAAAATAATCCCGTCGGGCGCTTTAGCAAGGGCAACCGCGCGAAATAATTCAAGCTTTAAGCAAAACCGCAACGGGAAATGCCGGCCAGTTCAGAATTGGCCGGCATTTCTTTTTTTTAATTTCAAGCTGGGCTTGATGCGCAGGGCGAAGCGCTGAATACGAACGGCCTGATATACAGGAAAGATAAGGTGGCAGTGTTTATAATATGCTGTTTTTAAATTAAAAATTATTAAGGACAGAAAGCGGAAAGATTTTGTGGCGCAAGGCGCAGGCGGGCTGCAGATGCTTGTTTCAAAGTGGCGGGAATTCGCCGTGAATGGCCCAAAAAGTTAAGGAGTTCCGTGCAAAACTCCTTAACTGATCAGCATTGCCTCATTGGGGGCTTTCTTTTTATTTTAAACTGACTATAGTGGAGGCGCGTTTAGAATTGCTTCTTTCGAACCCGGCAAGCCTGGCTGAGATTCAGGGATGGTGTCCAAGCCCTCAACTTTTTCCACAATGCCGTTTTGATTAAAGTAGATTTTTAAATGCTGGCCGTGGGCTGCAGGGATCTTGGCTTTTTTAGCATAGGTTCCTGGGGTATACTTGTAGATGTAGTCCCAGCGTAATGGATTCATTGGATCTGCTATCGTTGGGCTGCCGAGCAGAAAGCGGACTTGCTGGTGACTCATGCCAGCCTGGATTTGAGATGCCTGCGCCTTTGTTAAGGGTGTTCCTTGCGGAATATCAACTTTATAAACGCCCAAAGTTGAACAGCCTACGAGCAATGAAGTGACGAATAACGTCAGCATGAGTTTTTGCATTTTGCTACACTATCCCAAATTAATTATGATGCATTTGATCCAGGGATAGATCATACTGCATCTGAAGTTTGTTGCATATTCCAACTTTAATTTTGTTGAGAGACCTTTTTTCATGCCGATATCAAACCAAGATTTACGCAAAGCTGGACTTAAAGTTACACTTCCACGAATTAAAATATTGGAATTACTAGAAAATTCAAAGCAGCACCATTTAAGTGCGGAAGATATCTACAAGACTTTACTGGAACAGGGTGAAGATGTAGGTTTAGCAACTGTATACCGTGTGTTAACGCAGTTTGAAGCTGCCGGGATTATTCAGCGCCATCATTTTGAAAACAATCATTCTGTTTTTGAGATTATGCAGGAAGATCACCACGACCACATCGTCTGCCAGAACTGCAATAAAGTTGTTGAATTCACGAATGACGTGATTGAGCATGAGCAGCATGAGGTTGCGGAAAAATACGGTTTTGCGCTGACCGGCCATTCATTGAATTTATACGGCTACTGCGATGCGCTTGAATGCCAGGATGCGTACCGCAAGAAATAATCTGCGGCTGCAAATCTGCAGGATAAAAAACAGGCTTCATTTGAAGCCTGTTTTTTTTGCTTAAGCATTTATGCAGCGCAGCATTAAGACTGCCCGTCAAAAGTGATATTGGCGCTGGCCTGCAGCAGGCGGTCGCCGCCTTCTTCTGAGAGTTTAATCTGCAGGCGCAAGTCGTTCGGCGAATCGGCATGCTTCAGCGCATCTTTGTAGGTAATCTGCTTGGCCTTGTACAAGTCAAATAAGGCCTGGTCAAAGGTCTGCATGCCCAGTTCGCGTGAACGCTTCATTAAGTCTTTAATTTCATGCACTTCACCTTTGCGGATCAGATCGGAAATTAACGGCGAGTTGATCAGGATTTCAATGGCTGCGCGCCGTGAATTGCCGTCAATGGTTGGAATCAGCTGCTGCGCCACCATGGCTTTCAGGTTCAGCGACAGATCCATAAACAATTGGCTGTGGCGGTCTGCTTCAAAGAAGTGGATGATCCGGTCAATCGCCTGGTTGGCGTTGTTGGCGTGCAGCGTGGCAAAAACCAAGTGGCCGGTTTCAGCAAAGGCAATCGCGTAATCCATGGTTTCGCGGGAGCGGATCTCGCCAATCAGGATCACATCCGGCGCCTGGCGCAGGGTGTTTTTCAGCGCAATTTCAAAGGAGTCGGTATCAATGCCGACTTCACGCTGGGTAATGATGCAGCCTTTGTGCTCATGGATAAATTCAATCGGGTCTTCAATGGTGATGATATGGCCATGCGAATTTTCATTGCGGAAGCCGATAATGGACGCCAAAGAGGTGGATTTGCCGGTACCGGTTGCGCCGACAAAAATAATGATGCCGCGCTTGGTCATCGACAGTTCTTTCAGGATTGGCGGCAGCTTCAGCTCATCCATGGTTGGAATAACGGTTTCAATGCGGCGCAGCACCATGCCCGGCTGGTCGCGCTGCTGGAAGGCGCTGACCCGGAAGCGCGAAGACTTGTCTTTATTGGTAATCGCGAAGTTGCATTCGCGCGTTTCGGCAAATTCCTTGCGCTGCTTATCCGACATGATGGAGTTCAGCAGCTGCCCGACGGTGGCGCCGGGCAGCTTGGTTGAGCCGATCGGCATGATGGTGCCGTTAATTTTAATTGACGGCTCTACATCAGCGGTAATAAATAAGTCAGACGCTTTTTTTTCCACCATGTAGTCGAGCAGGCCGTTAAAGTCCATAGGTTGTCCCCCAAAGCAAGATTATTTTTATAGGAAAGATTCAGGCTGTTTGGCTGCCGTGCGGGCAGCCTGAGGGCTGATGATGCCTTTGGACACCAGCGTTTTTAAGCTCTGGTCCAGCGTGGTCATGCCGTAGTTTGCGCCGGTTTGAATGGCGGAATACATCTGCGCGACCTTGTTTTCACGGATCAGGTTGCGGATGGCCGGAATGCCGATCATGATTTCATGCGCAGCCACACGGCCGCCGCCATTTTTCTTCAATAAGGTCTGGGAAATAACCGCCTGCAGAGATTCAGAAAGCATGGCGCGCACCATGTCTTTTTCTTCGGCAGGGAATACGTCAATCACACGGTCAATGGTTTTGGCAGCCGAAGTTGTATGCAGCGTGCCGAACACCAAGTGGCCGGTTTCGGCAGCGGTCAGCGCCAGGCGGATCGTTTCCAGGTCACGCATCTCGCCGACCAGAATAATATCCGGGTCTTCACGCAGCGCGGAACGCAGGGCTTCATTGAAGCCGTGGGTATCGCGGTGCACTTCACGCTGGTTGATCAGGCATTTTTTAGAAGTATGCACAAATTCAATCGGGTCTTCGACGGTCAGAATATGGTCATAGCGGTTGTCGTTAATGTAGTCCATCATGGCGGCTAAAGTTGTCGATTTGCCAGAACCGGTCGGGCCGGTGACCAGCACAATGCCGCGCGGATATTCGCAGATATCTTTAAAGATTTGCCCCATGCCCAAGTCTTCCATGGAAAGCACTTTGGAGGGAATGGTACGGAATACTGCGCCTGCGCCGCGGTTCTGGTTGAATGCGTTGACACGGAAACGCGCCACGCCCGGCACTTCAAATGAAAAGTCAGTTTCCAGTTTTTCTTCAAAGTCACGGCGCTGCTTATCATTCATGATATCGTACACCAGCTTGTGCACTTCTTTATGCTCAAGCGGCGGCAAGTTGATGCGGCGCACTTCGCCATCCACACGGATCATCGGCGGCATGCCTGCAGACAAGTGTAAATCCGATGCGCCGTTTTTAGCGGAAAATGCCAATAATTCTGTAATGTCCATGATGTCCCCGAGAGCGTCTAAATCTTAATTATTTTGCTAGAATAATAAGGCTTTCCCTCAGCTTAACCAACTGTTAGTTGCTGAGCAAAGCAAAAAAAGATGAATGAAATGAGAACCCCGTCAATGAATACACTTCAACACGCCAGAGCGCAGGTGCTGCGCCAGATTCAGCAGGCCTGCCTGCAGGCAGGGCGCGATGCGCAATCCGTGCAGCTATTGGCGGTGTCAAAAACGCATCCCAGTGAAATGCTGCGCGCAATGCATGCTGCCGGCCAGCGCGCATTCGGCGAGAATTACCTGCAGGAAGCTTTGGATAAAATTGAAGCGCTGCCTGACCTGGACATTGAATGGCACTTTATTGGCCATGTGCAGCGCAATAAAACCAAGCATTTGGCTGAAAAATTTGCCTGGGTGCATGGGGTTGACCGGCTGATTATCGCAGAGCGCCTGTCCAGCCAGCGCGGCGTTGCGCAAGCGCCTTTGAATATTTGCCTGCAGGTCAATATTGATGGGCAGGAGAGTAAAGACGGCTGCCCGCCTGCTGAGGTTCCGGAACTGGTGCAGCGGATCAGCCGGCTGCCTAATTTGGCATTGCGCGGCCTGATGGTCATTCCCGCGCCGCATAATGTGCAGGCCTTTGCCGACGCCCGGCAGCTGTTTGATCAGGTGAAAGCGCAGCATGCGCATCCTGAACAGTGGGATACTTTGAGCATGGGAATGTCCGGCGATATGGCTGCAGCCGTGGCGGCCGGTTCAACGCTGGTGCGTGTCGGCACCGCTTTATTCGGCGCGCGGGATTATGCTCAATAGCTGAGGTTTTGTGCAGGCTGCAGCGCATTTGCAGGCCATTGAGCGGCAGAAAACTGAACCCCTTGGTTCAGTTTTTGCATTATCAATTGAACTTTCCACTAAAGTTGAGTACAAAAAACACACGATATATTGATAGCTTGGATAGCGAAGCAGCTCAATTCAGG
Source organism: Acinetobacter sp. (assembly GCF_036659555.1). Taxonomy (GTDB): domain Bacteria; phylum Pseudomonadota; class Gammaproteobacteria; order Pseudomonadales; family Moraxellaceae; genus Acinetobacter. The sequence continues at coordinate 17,447 of NZ_JAVXCI010000011.1, read as the reverse complement.
CAATAAACAGGAAAGTTCATGACCGCATACTATCAATTGATTGAGCGCGGAACGGATGCCGCCGGCACCGTCACCGCGCATTACCGCTCGACGCCATTGGCGCAGGGCGCATGGAATGAGCACGAGCAGCATATGGCGCCGGCAACCGGCATCATCTGCGCCGAGCTGGAGCGCTTTGCGCCGCGCAGCGATATGCGCATCGGCCGCATCAGCCTGGATATTCTGGGCCTGATTCCTGCAGGTGAATTCAGCATCAGCACAAAGGTTATCCGGCCCGGCAGGACCATTGAACTGATTGAGTCGGAAATGAAGGCGCAGGGCAAGGCCTGCATTGCGGCCCGCACTTGGCGCATGGCGACGCAAAACAGCCAGCCGGTAAAAGGCCTTGAAGACCCTTCGGTTTTTGGCCCGGAAGATGCGCCGCTGTGGGAAGGCATCCGCCAGTGGCCGGGAGGCTACATTCAGTCGGTGGAAGCCAGAAGCCATGAGCGCCGTGCAGGCAAGGGCATTGTCTGGCTCAGCACAAAGCATGCGATGGTTGCAGGCGAAGGCAGCTCTGATTTTGTGCGCCTGATGGGCTTGGTGGACACTGCAAACGGCATTGCGCCGCGCCAGCCGTGGCCGTTTACATGGGGCTTTCCGAATCTGGATTTGCAGATTCACCTGCACCGCATGCCGCAGGGCAAGTGGCTGGGTCTGGAAACAGTGCAGCAGTATGGCGATGACGGCATAGGCCTGACCAGTTCGGTGCTGCATGACATTTACGGCCCCTTTGGCCGCAGCGAGCAGATTCTGACCTTAAGGCCGGTCGGCTGACTGATGCCAGATGGCTCGAGGTTAGGTGGGAATAATCAGTAATAGACTCCTTTCATAAGTCATTTTTAAACAATATTTAATTCACAATGGGAATTCCCTCTCCTTTTTAAGGAGAGGGCTAGGGAGGGGATTTTATTAAAAAAAATCCCTCATCCTAATCTTCTCCCTGAGCTATATATGGCGCAAGAGAAGAAACTCTCAATATTAATTTCACTGTCAATTAATGATCACTTGTTGATTGATGAAAGAGATCTACTGATAAATTACTCTTAACTGACTGGCATTAGGACAGCTGACCGGCTTTCAGCGGCGTTTTGCTGAGGCTAGAAATTGGCCTGAGAAGGGAAGTCGGCCTGAATTTCCACGCTTTGCGGCAGTTATAATAAGCCAACAAACTTTTCCTGCATGGCTTCAGCGGCTCTTTTATACTGCCTGTAAAACATTCTAATAACAGGATATTCAGATGGCGCGATTATATGCAGTTTTATGGACTTTTTTAGCAGCGCTGGCTGCTGGCTTGCTGGCGGCCTGCAGCTCGACCGCAGTGCAGCAGTCTGAATCTGCTGCTCAGCAGATGGAAGCTGAAGCTGCGGATGCGCAAGCCTCCGCTTCAGGGCTGGCAAAGGCCGCAGCGGCGCCAGCGCCTTCACTGAACAGCAGCATCAGTTCAGGGGAACGCCTAGGCACTAAGTGGGGTGATGAGATCAGCTCGCATGTTACCGAGGTGGATTTAAAGCGCCTATCGGCAGCGCCGCTGTCAGAAGTGCAGGTCCGCTATGCGGGTAAGCAGTTCTCCGGGCGCAGCATCAGCAGCATTTCTTTGGCTTCAGGCAAAGTCAGCTTTGCCGTGACCGATGACCGCGGGCGCGCGCTGCCGCTGTACCGTGACGGGCAGAATTATTATCTTTCCGCCAATGATGGGCAGAGCTATCAGCTGAAATACAGCAACAGCAGCGCGCAGACCTTTGAAATTGTCGCCAGCGTAGATGGCTTGGACGTATTGAATGGCCAGAAAGCTTCGCGCTACAGCAGCGGTTATGTGCTGCGCCCTTACAGTTCTTTTGCGATTGAAGGCTTCAGAAAGAGCAGTTCATCCGTGGCGTCCTTTACTTTCAGCAAGCCTAAGGACTCTTATGCAGCCAACTCGGCCCACGGCTCAATTCAGAATACTGGAGTCATTGGGACGGCCGTATATGAGCTGAATGTTCCGCGCGCCGCCAAGCAGCCGGAAGGCAAATATGCGCCTGCGCCGAATGCTTTCCCTGCTGACCGCAATTGATGGCTGCCTGAAGCGGCAGGCTGTTTCCGCAGAAATAGCCCGCCGCATCTTGATGCCTTAATGCTCAGGACAGGCGCGATGGCGCTTCAGCACACCACTTCAATTGTGCTTGCGCCTGCGCCTAAAGGCCGCACCTGAATCTGCACGGGAATGCGCTCATGCATTTCCTGTATATGCGAGATCAGCACCACCTTGCGCCCCTGGTTCTGCAGCTGATCCAGCGCATTCATCACCATATGCAGGGAGCATGCATCCAGCGTGCCGAAGCCTTCATCAATAAACAGCGATTCGATTTTCATGGAACCGGAGGCCATATTGGCAATCGCCAGCGACAGGGCGAGGGCGGTTAGGAAAGACTCTCCGCCGGAAAGCGAAGCGACGGAACGGGTTTCGCCGTCCATGTCATGGTCAATAATGGCCAGGCTGAGGGAATTGTCCAAACGCTTTAAAGTATAGCGCTGCGACAGCATCGCCAGCTGCTGATTGGCATGCTCCAGCAGAATGTCCAGATTATACTGCTGTGCATAATCGCGGAAGTCTTTGCCTTTGGAGTCGCCAATCAGGCCGGAAATTTTGCCCCAGCGCTGCTCCTGCTGCTGCACTTGCTGAATCTGCTCGGCGAACTGCTTCTGTTTGGCTGCATTCTGCTGATGCAGCTCCAGTTTCAGCCTGAGCTGATCCCGATGCTCAAACTGTGTTTTCAGTATTTCTGCATTCTGCACAGTCAATTGCTGCAGCTGGGTCAAATCAATTTCAGGCTGATGCGCTGCATGCTCAGCCAATTGCTCCTGCATGGTTTTCAGCGCGGCGCTTGCTTCATTGCATAGGCGTTCGGTATTTTGCAGCTGTTGCCTTATTTGCTGTTCTTGCGCCGGGCTGATCTGCGCTAGAGGGTCTAAATCCTGCAGCTGGAAGTCCGTGTGCTGGGCAAGCCATTGCTGAATATCCTGCTTCACCAGATTTGCGCTGTGCCGGTTCTGCTGCAGCTGCGCTTTCAGCTGCTCCAGCGCGCTCTTTTCCTGTTCAAATTGATGGCGGATGCAGTCAAAAACTTGCTTGAGCTGCTGATGCCGCTGCTGCGTCTGCTGGCGGTGCAGATCGTGCTGAAGCAGCCATTCATTCGGCTTAGCGTCGCTTAAACCGGTCATTTGCAGAATCAGCTGATGTGCGGTTTCCGTGTTATGCTGCCCGCTGAGTTTAATCTCATTGAGGCTGTGCGCCGCATCCTCAATCTGCTTGGCTGTATTGGCAAGATTCAGCTGGAGGGTATTGAGTTCCTGATGCTTCAGCTCCAGCTGCTGCTTCAGCTGCTCATGCTGTTCCAGCTGCCGGGCGCGGCGGTTTAAGCAGCTGTAAACCTGCTGCGCAGCGGCGGTGCTCTGCTGCTGCCATAGCGCAATCTCGCTGTCTGGCAGGCAGTCCGCAATATGCTGAACTTGGCTCTGCTGATGCTGTGCTGTTTGCAGCAGATGTTCGGCCTGCTGAATCTTTTGCATCAGCTGCTGCTGCGCTTTAATGCTCTGAATCCAAAGACTGGATTGCTCTTCAAGCTGCTGAATATCCAGAGTAAAGCTTTGCTGGATCTGCGCTGCCTGCGCCACGGCCTCAGGCTGCGCCAGAGTTAAATCGAGCTGAATATTGGCTATTTTGCACTGTTCGGTTAAAGCCTTGGCAGCAGTGGCGGTTTTGTCCGATGTATTCTGCATTGATACTTTAAGCTGCGCCAATTCAGCATTCAGCCGGGCCAGCTGCTGCTGCGCCAGCTGCCAAGCTTTAAAGGCATTCTGTTCTTTTTGCGCAGCCTGCTGTTCCTGCAGCTGCTGCAGTTCAAACAGCGCTTTGGACACGGCCGCATCATCCGCTTTATAGGGGTGGGAGGTGCTCCCGCAAACTAAGCAGGGTTCGCCATCTGTTAATTCGGCGCGCAGATGTTCAACATTTTCCGTATGCAGGAGGCGTTGCTGCTGCAAAACTTCCTGCAATTTTAAGCGGGCATCTTTGGCAGCCTGAAAATTCTGTTCAGCGCTGAATGTGCTGTGTTCCAGCTGCTGCAGCTGTGCTGAAGACGCTTTCAGCTGCTCTTGCAATTGTCGCGATTCAGCCTGCCATTCAAAAAACTGCGCCAGCTTCTGCTGAATAGCATCCAGCTGATTGCGCTGACTGATTTTGATGTCGCGCTGCCGGCGCGCCTGTTCAATTTTCGCTTCAAGCTGTTCAATGCCGCCAGCTTGATCTGCAGACTGCTGCAGCTGCGTTTTTTGTTCAATCAGCCGCTGTTCAGCTTGGGCAATATTTCCTAATTGATTTTCAATGCTTTGATACTGCTGAATGAACTGGCCAAGCTGCTGCAGATGCGCCGTGATGCCTTTGTCCAAAGCTGCAAACTGCCGGGTTTCTGCAAGCTGCTGATTGAGCTGCGCTTGCTGCTCAGCCATCTGCTGCATCTGCTGCTGCAATGCCTGCTGCTGATCCGTCAAGGGCGCTTTGGCCTGCTCCAAACCGGTCAGTTTCGCCTGAATTTTTTTGAATTCTGCGCCGATGCGGTCACGCTCGGCATTGCAGTGGCGAACCTGATTGATGGCGTCAAAATTTTTATTTTCAAACTCTTGCAGTTCAGCGAGTGCGCTTTCGGCTTGACTGAATTGCGCTTTTTCAGCTTCAAACTGCATCAGTAAGCCGTCAAACAGCTGCTGCTGTTTTTGCAGCTGCGGCGCCAGCTGCTGTTCAGCCTTGAGCAATTGCTGCTGCTGGAACACGCTTGGGCGAATCCCTGAAAATATTTCCAAGCGGTTTAAGCGTTCCCGTTCAGGCATTAAATCCTGCAGCGCCTTGCGCTGAATCTCCGCCAGCTGCTGCTTCAAAATAATTTCGCCGTCCAGCTTGTGCCTGCGTTCAAACCACTGCTGCTGTTTATCCAGCCGGGATTTTTCCGCCTCAAGCTTTATGCAGCCGGCCTCGGCCTGCTGCAATGCAGCGGCTGATTCAGCGGTTTCTTCATCCGATAAAATCTCAATATGGCCTAAAATATTTTCCAGTTCTTTGCGCTGGCCGGCAGCCTGCTTGGTTTTTTCATAGGCCAGCTGGCCAATTTTCCCAAAGATTGATGAATTGGTCAGATATTCCAGAAGCTCGCCGCGCTCATTGTCGCGGGCTTTTAAAAAGGCCGTGACTTCTGACTGCGCCAGCAGCACCGCGCGGGTAAACTGCTCAAAGCTGAGCTGGGTGACTTTCAAAATGCCGGCATCCACCGCCTTGGCTTTGTCAGCAACCACTACGCCGTCGCTCAGGCAGGTTAAATAGCGCTGCACGCTTTGCAGCCGGCCGTCGGCTTTTTCGCGCGCGCGCTTTAATTCCCAGCGCGCCAAATAGCGCTTTTGATCCTGCGCCACAAAGCACAGTTCGGCAAAGCCGTGCGCCGCGCCGCGCCGCAGCACCGTCAGCGGGGAGTTGGTCAGCAGCTCTGAGCCGTCGGCATCGGTGAGTTTGCCGTCGCTGTCTTTCAAGCGCGGAATGCGGTTGAATAGCGCGAGGCACATGGCGTCTAAAATGGTGGATTTGCCGGCGCCGGTTTTGCCGACAATCGCAATCAAGCCGGCATTGGCCAAAGGCTCCGCTTCAAAATCAATGAAATGCTCGCCGGAAATTGACGCCAGATTTTTCATGCGGATGGATAGAATTTTCATGGCGCGTCCTTAAGGCTGCGGTTCAGATTCAAGCGATTTCTGCGCGTCATGCACCAGGCTCATAAAATCGCTCAGCACCTCATTATCGGCAGCATAGCCCTGCTTTTCCCAAATCTGCTGGAACAGCTTTTCCGGCGTCGGCGGCTCCAAATGCGCCGCATCAGCTGCAGCGCCGTTATTTTCAGAAGCCAAATACTGCCGGGTAATCCGCACTAGGCGGTAGCGGCCGGGCGGCAGGGCATCTTCCAGCTGCTGCCTTAAATTCGGCGGCGGCGGCGCATCGGTATGGTATTCAATATCGACATATTCGCGCTGGTCGATATGGCCGATTTCTCCGCTTGGCAAAGCTTTTAATTGAATGAAGACATCCTCCAGCGCGCCTTTAATTTTATGCAGCTGCACGCTGCGCGGAATGGCCAGCGCCTGCAGCTGCAGGCGCGATTCCGCGTTTTGTTCCGGATGAATCGTCACTTCAACGACCTGATGCTTATAATTAATTTCACTGAAGGACAGAGGAATCGGCGAGCCGCTGTAGCGGATATGCAACTGCCCGACTTTCTGCGGCTTATGCAGGTGCCCAAGCGCCACATAATCAATCACCTCATCAAATAAAGCGGTCGAAAGGGCTTCTTCATTGCCGATGATAATCGGGCGTTCCGAGTCGGAAGTCTCCGCGCCCTGCATATGCGCATGCGACATAAGGATCAGCGCCTGACCGGCAGTTTTTCTTTTTTTCGCTTCGGCAATCAGCTGCTGATGCAGATAGGCAATTGCGCTTTGGCTGCTGGCGGTATGTTCATTGATGCCGGTAATTTCCGCAGGGCGCAGAAAGGGCAAGGTCAGGCACCATGCTGCGATATTCTGATCCGCATCGTAAATAGGCACCAGCAGGCGTTCTAAATCCAGCTGGCCATCGGCATCTTTATGAATCACGCCCACAGTTTTGGCATGGTATTTTTCCAGCAGCGGTTCAACCTGCTCAATGCGGTAGCCGGAGTCGTGATTGCCGGCAATCATCAGGGTCTGCATCTGCGGCGCAAGGCTGTGGGCATCGGCTAAAAACTGATACAGCTGCTTTTGCGCGCTGGATGCGGGATTGATGACATCAAAAATATCGCCGGCGATCAGCAGGGCATTCGGCTGTCTGGCCTTAATCTGTTCCAGCAGCCAGGCTAAAAACTGTTCATGTTCATACTGGCGCGAATGGTTGTAAAAGAATTGCCCTAAATGCCAGTCGGAAGTATGAAAAAAGCGTACAGTCATGTGAACCTGAATAGTGGAAATGCCCTGCACAACTTAGCATATTTTGCTAGCGCGAATAAGCAGCCTGTTTAAAAGGCGTGTCCGGCTGTTCAGCGCTCTGCATTTATTTTGCATTTTCATCTATAGCTAATTACCTAAATAGCTACCACACACAAAACCTAATGAAATCATATTTTATGGGAAATTATGTTTGGTACAGATTTCAAAATTTAGCGATATAGCTAAGTTTTCTTAAACGATTCCGTGCCCCCCCCTTAGCGTCCTAGACTCTTGAGTAAAATAAACTTCAGATACGTGTGTGCGGCATGGATGCCGCACGTTGCCCATCACGGCAAGGACGCCGTGTATGGGCAACAAAAGACTTTTGTTTACTTTGGGTCTTTCCAAAGTAAAATATTGCTTGCGCAAAGGCATTGAAACTTTTAAAGCAAAAATGAGGCAGTGCAAGCATCATCGTTAATTGCCGAAATAGTTAACGCGACTAAAATTCAGTGCAACCATATTTTATAGGCAATGATTTGTAATGCAGACTTTAGAATTTAGCTATAGGGGGGGAGTGGATTGGCCTGATTGCCGGAACATTGGGCAAAGATGGGCATTTTATTGCTCAAAAAACAGCTTAAAATAAATGATAGAAAATAAAAGACCGGCGATTCGAGTGATGATAAATCGCCGGTCAAAAAATCTATTCCAAGTTGAGGTTTTAGCTGCTGTTTAAAACCTAAGCTTGAAATGAAGCTTATTGCTTTAAGAAAAGGTCACCGAAACATTGCGGATGCCAGTACAAATCATCGGTTGCTACAGACCTTGTACCCTATATAACGCGTGCAGTTTCAGATCGGTTGACAATAAAATGAAAAAAAACTCATTTTTTTTTATACTGGCTGCATTATTTTTTTCCGGTCATCGTTCTGATGTCTCTAAAGCGCTATTTTATAATATTTTTTCTGATCTGCTTTGCCGTGACTTGCCTGTGCGGCGTACTGGCGGCTTTTCTGCCTTTAGGCGTCGGTGGCGTGCTGACGGCTGTGCCGTACATTGCAGCCATGATCTGGGTGCTGTTTATCTTCCTGAAGCGCAACCGGCGTGCGCCGGCGCAGGCTGAGCGCAAAAAGCTCACTTTGGGCTTCAGCCTGATTTTCTGGGGCTACAATATCGCCTTTCAAATTCTGGGTATTGCGGTTTTTGCCTACAAAGACCCTGAAATCTGGCAGAATTTCCTGCTGTACCTGCAGCAGCCGCAGTTTCTCAGCATTGTGCTGATTATGGCCTTGCTGATCGCCATTCCATTGTATCTGCTGACCTACTGGTTCTACGGCCCGCAAGCGCGCCGCATGGCGCAGAAAATGTTCGGCGCAGAATAAGGCTTGAACAAAAGCTGATCTTATTCTATAGATAACTGCAGCCAGCCAGTTTAAAAATGAGAGCGCTTTATGCATAAAGAACGGGTGTTGATTACAGGGGCCAGCGGCTTTATCGGCTCGCATTTAATTAAGTACTTGCTGTCCAAGGATTATGCCGTCATCGGCCTAAGCCGGCAAAGCGGCAGAACCTCAAGCCATCCTGACCTGACTTGGGTGCAGCGGCTGGATGAGCTGAAAACCGACCAGATTGATTATGTGATTAATTTGGCCGGCGAAAGCATTGGCAAAGGGCGCTGGACAGCGCAGCGCAAGCAGCAGCTGATTCAAAGCCGGGTGCAGACCACGCAAAACCTCTACAGCTATCTGGAACGGCGCCGGATTGCGCCGAAGTGCATTATTTCCGGTTCCGCTGTGGGCTATTACGGCATCGACCCGGAGGAAAAATGGCAGCAGCCCTGCACTGAAGATTCGCCGCCGCAGCCGATCTTTCAGTCCGAACTGTGCCAGCAGTGGGAGCAGGCGGCGCGGCAGTTTCCGCAGCAGAATACGAAGATTATCCGCCTAGGTATCGTGTTTGCGGCCAAAGGCGGCATTTTGCCGCAGATGCTGATGCCGATCCGCATGAATTTAATCGGCAGGATTGGCCATGGCCGGCAGCCTGTGGTTTGGGTGCATATCCGCGATGTGCTGCGGGGCATTGAATTTCTAATGACCCGGCCGACAGAGGCGAAAGTTTTCAATCTGACTGCGCCGGGAAGCGTTCCTCAGGCGCAGTTTGCTGAACTGGCTGCGCGCCAGCTGAAAAAGCGCCCCTTGCTGTGTATGCCGGCATTTGTTTTCAAGTGCCTGCTGGGTGAACAGTCGCAGCTGCTGCTGAACGGGCAGTATGTCAAGCCGCAGGCGCTGACTGAGGCGGGATTCAGCTTTGAATTTCCAGCAATGAAAGAAGCGCTGGCGGATGTGCTGGGCTGATCAATTCAGGGCGTCTGAGGCATCCGCTATCTTGGAGGATTCAGGCGCTTAAAGCCTGAAAACTGCGCCATTTCCGGCGCAGCTTTCAGCCCCGCATTTTCAGCATTCAAGCGGATGGCTGGTGCTCTTGGGCCGTTCAAAGCGCTGGCGCGCGCATTCCGGCAAGCTGCGCAGGGTCGTAGGCATCCGGGCAGGCCAGCACAGGCTGCTTCAGCATCAGCTGGCGCAGCAGCTGCGCCGAGGCCGGCCCCATGCATAAGCCATTGCGGTAATGGCCGAAATTGGCCCAGAGATTCTCCAGATCCGGCATTTTTCCGATATAAGGCACGCCCGCCGGTGAGCCGGGCCTTAAGCCGGCCCACTGCTGCACAATCGGAAACTGTTCCAGCTCAGGCACCATTTCAAAGCAGGCCTGCAGAATGCTGCGCTGCACGGCAGCATCCGGCGCGGTGCTGAAGCCGGCCTGCAGGGTGCTGGAACCGCAGACAATATGGCCGTCTGCGCGCGGAATCAAGTACATGACTTTATTCATGCACATGGTCGGCAGCCAGTGCGCCGGGGCCTTGAACAGCACCATCTGGCCCTGAATCGGCTGAACCGGAATATCCAGCTGCAGCTGCGCCGCCCAATGTGCAGACCACGCGCCGGTGGCCAGCACATACTGATCTGCCCTATGCCGCGCGCCGTCCGCGGTTTGAATGGACTGAATGCGCTGATGCTGAATCTGCAGCTGCGCAACCGGGCAATGCTCAATAAACTGCACCAGCGGATGCTGCTTTAAGTAGGCGGTAAGCGACTGCAGCAGGCGGGGGTTGCGCACATTGGCAAGCTGCGGAAAATAAATGGCGTGCCGGAACTGCGCCGCAATGTGCGGATTGACCTGCTCCAGCTGTTCCCGCTGCAGGTATTCGCATTGCTGCATCGGCTCCTGATGCCGGGCAGAGTAATTCAGGCCGGTTTCAAAATCATCTTCATCAAAAATCAGCATGCCGCTGTCATGAATTTCAAAATCAATGCCGCTGACCGGCCTTAATTTTTCATTCCATGCCTGATACAGCGCTTTGCCGTGCTGGGCGAGCTCATTGACAGCCTGCGGATAGCGCCAGGGATACATGGGCGAGAGGATGCCGCCGCCGGCCCATGAGGCTGCTTTTCCGGCCTGCTGCTGATCAAAAATCGTGACGGAACAGCCCTGTTCAATCAGTTCGAGCGCAGACAGCAAGCCGCTGATGCCTGCGCCAATAATGGCAACTTTCATTTTTAAATGGCTAAAGTCCGTTTATTTCATGTCTTTGAGTTTCAGCGCAGCTTCTTCAGCAAAATAAGTCCAGATGCCGTCAGCGCCGGCGCGGCGGCAGCTCATCAGGGATTCAATAATTACGCTGTCAGACAGCCAGCCGTTCTGAATCGCGCCAGCCAGCATGGCGTATTCGCCACTGACCTGATATACGAAGGTCGGCACGCCAAAGGTGTCTTTCGCTTCGCGCACAATGTCCAGATAGGGCATGCCCGGCTTGACAATCACCATGTCTGCGCCTTCCTGAATATCCAGCGCAATTTCATGCAGCGCTTCCGCGCGGTTGCCGACATCCATCTGGTAATTGTATTTGTTGCCGCCTTTCAGGTTGCCGGATGAGCCGACCGCATCGCGGAAGGGGCCGTAGAAGCTGGAGGCGTATTTTGCCGAATAGGCCATGATGCTGGTGTAGATGTGGCCATTGGCTTCCAAAGCTTGGCGGATGGCGCCAATGCGCCCGTCCATCATGTCGCTGGGCGCGACCACGTCAGCGCCGGCTTCGGCATGGCTTAAAGCCTGCTTAATCAGGCATTCAACGGTTTCATCATTCAGCACATAGCCGGTGTCATCAATAATGCCGTCTTGGCCGTGCGTGGTATAGGGGTCGAGCGCGCCGTCAGTAATCAGCACCATTTCCGGCAGCTCTTTTTTCAGCAGGCGCACCGTATTTTGCACTAATCCGTCTTCACGCCAGGCGGCTTCTGCGGTCAGGCTTTTGTCTTGATGCGGGGTAACTGGAAACAGCGCCAGCTTTGACACGCCCAGTTCCAGCAGGCGCTCAGATTTTTTCAGCAGCAGATCCGCCGACAGGCGCTGAATGCCGGGCATGCTGGGAATATCCTGGGTCTGATTCTGGCCCGGCAGGACAAATACTGGATAAATGAGATGATCGGCCGTCAGCTGGGTTTCACGCACCATGGCGCGGAGCTGGTCATTTTTGCGGATGCGGCGCATGCGGGTGGCAGGAAATGCCGGGCGATTGAACGTATAAGTCATAACAATCCCATTGATCAGTATTAAACTGGCGCTATTGTAGCCCCAGAATCGGTTTTTGGGGCATAAGTTAAGCGCTATTTCTCAAATTAAGGTATCCGGGCAGATGATGAGTGATTCAGATAAAAATTGGACAGGAAATATTCATTTGGGTGCAAAAGCGGATATAAATGTTGTCCTCAAGCAGCTGTGCCATGCATTTAACAGCTCTCCTTACTTTAAGCACAACGATATGCTGATGCGCGTTGCCGATGGGCAAATTGAAGCCTATATTGAAATGCAGCCTTTCATGATCGGCAATGTGGCCTTTCAGATTCTGCACGGCGGCGTCGCTGCGACTATTCTGGACAGCATCGGCGGCATTGCGGCGATGGGCGAGCTGTATAAAAAGGCCGAAGCTGATGAGCTTCCCGATGCCATTAAAAAGGTGACCCGCCTGGCGACAGTCGATATGCGGGTGGACTATCTGGCGCCGGGCCGCGGCAAGCACTTTATTGCGCGCGCTGAAACCCTGCGCTTAGGCCGCAAGGGCTGCACCATGCGCATGACGCTGGTCAATGATGAAGGCAAGGCGATTGCGACGGCGATCGCCTCTTATGCCTACTGAGCTTGGCTTAAGCTAAATCAATAATAATTAACTATAATTTGCGCCGCCAGATGAAAATCTGGCGCCGCAGGATGGAAAAAGACTGATCAGTTACATTTTATATTCTCAAAATATGATTATTTCACTTTAAAATGCGTCAAATTTTAAAAAATGACTTTCTCATCGACAGCATTTGGGACAAAAATGTCCGCATCCTGAGTCAAGCGCAGGGATGATGCCGGGTGACCAAGTCTGCTGGATTTAGGAAAAATCGATGACAGATGCTCAAAACACCCTGCTGGATTCGCCCGGCGATCAGCAGCTTAAAGCCAAGCGCAGGAAAGCTTTAGGCCTGATCGGCATTATTTTAGTTCTTGCGCTGGCGCTGTACCTGATTTGGAAAGTTTTTTTCAACAGCTCCGTCAGCACCGACAATGCCTATGTCGGCGCGGAAACCGCGTCAGTGACCTCTATGGTGACAGGCCAAGTGGCGCAGGTGCTGGTCAGCGATACCCGGCAGGTGAAAAAGGGCGATGTGCTGGTGCAGATCGATCCGCGCGATGCTGAAATTGCGCTGGCGCAAGCCAAAGCGGAACTGATGAAAGCGCAGCGCCAGTACAGGCAGACCCAGGCCAACAGCAGCGCGCTGAATTCGCAGGTCTTTGTCAGCGATGACGGCATTCACAGCGCAGCAGCGCAAGTGGCGAAGGCCAAAGCCGAGCTGGACAAGGCAAAGGATGAGTTCAGCCGGCGCCGGCAGCTGAGCGCTTCGGGGGCAATTTCCAAAGAAGAGCTGAGTTCAGCGCAAAGCGCATTGAATAACGCGCAGGCCGGCCATGACTTGGCGCAAGCCGGTCTGGCGCAGGCCAAATCCAGCCAAAAGGCTGCGCAAAGCACTTTTGCAGCCAATGAAGCCCTGATTCGCGGCAGCAATGAAAACTCGGCGCCAGATGTGCTGATTGCGCAGGCGCGCTTGAAACAGGCCCTGCTTGATTTAGAGCGCACAGAAATTAAAGCGCCGTTTGACGGCGTGGTGACGCGGCGCAATATTCAGGCTGGCCAGCGGGTGGCGCCGGGCGCGGTGCTGATGATGGTGGTTCCAGTGTCGCAGCTGTATGTTGACGCCAACTTTAAGGAAAGCCAGCTGGAAAAAGTCCGTCCGGGCCAGAAAGCGGTGCTGACTTCAGATTTGTACGGTGAGGCCGTGGAATATCATGGCACAGTGGCCGGCTTTTCCGGCGGCACGGGCGCAGCCTTTGCCCTGATTCCTGCGCAGAATGCCACAGGCAACTGGATTAAAGTGGTGCAGCGCCTGCCGATACGCATTCAGCTGGATCCGAAACAGCTGGCTGAGCATCCGCTGCGCGTCGGCTTATCGATGGAAGTGAAAATCGACCTGTCATCGAAGTAAGCGCCTATGAATCACTATGTACCGTATGGCGACCTGAAAGGCGGGCGGCTGATGCTGGCAGCCTTTGTTCTGGCGCTGGCCAACTTTATGGTCGTGCTGGACATGACCATCGCCAATGTTTCTGTGCCGCATATTACCGGCAGCCTTGCAGTTTCCAGCTCGCAGGGCACTTGGGTCATCACTTCCTATGCTGTCGCCGAAGCGATCTGCGTGCCGCTGACCGGCTGGCTAGCGGGGCGCTTTGGCGGGGTGCGGGTGTTTATTATCAGCCTGATCGGCTTTACAGTTTTTTCGGTCTTATGCGGCTTATCTTCCAGCCTGGAGATGCTGGTGTTCTGCCGGATTGGCCAAGGCCTGTTCGGCGGCCCGATTATGCCGCTGAGCCAAATGCTGCTGATGCGGATTTTCCCGCCGGAAAAGCAGTCGCAGGCGATGGGCATGTGGGCCATGACCACCGTGGTGGGGCCGATTTTAGGGCCGGTTTTAGGCGGATCAATCAGCGACAACCTGTCCTGGCACTGGATTTTCTTTATCAATATTCCGGTCGGCATAGCCTGCGCGCTGGCGGCCATGCGTTTATTGAAACCTGCCGAAACAGCAACCGCGCAGCTCAAAATTGATAAAGGCGGCCTGCTGCTGCTGGTGCTGTGGATCGGCGCACTGCAGCTGATGCTGGATTTGGGCCATGAACGCGACTGGTTCAGCAGTCCGTCTATTGTGATTTTGGCGCTGACCGCGCTTGTCGGCCTGACCGTTTTCACCATTTGGGAGCTGACAGAGCGCCATCCAATCGTCAATATTCAGATTTTCAGATACCGCGGCTTTACGGTTTCAGTGCTGGCCTTGGCTTTTGGCTTCGGCGCGTTCTTCGGCAGCATTGTGCTGATTCCGCAGTGGCTGCAGATTAACCTGGGCTATACCGCAACATGGGCAGGCTACCTTACTGCAACCATGGGCCTTGGCAGCTTGACCATGTCGCCGGTGGTCGCCAAGCTGGCCGCCAAATATGACCAGCGCGCCTTGGCCAGTTTCGGCCTGAGCATTTTAGGCGGGGTAACGCTGATGCGGGCCTTTTGGACGACGGATGCCGACTTTATGGCCTTGGCCTTGCCGCAGATGCTGCAGGGTTTCGCCGTGCCGTTTTTCTTCATTCCGCTGTCGAATATGGCCCTGGCTTCGGTGCTGCCGCAGGAAATGGCTTCGGCAGCCGGCTTGATGAACTTTTTGCGCACCATGGCGGGCGCGATTGGCGCATCGCTGGCAGTCACTATTTGGGATGACCATGCCAAAGTGGCCAGAAGCGAGATGGCGGGCGCGCTGCATGTGGATGAAGTGAAAAACAGCTTAATGCAGAGCGGCATGAGTTCAGAGCGCGCATTAGGCTATATTTCCAGCCTGGTGGATAAAGAGGCGCTGACGCTGTCGGCGAATCATGTATTTTTAATTTTGGCGATGGTCTTCATCTTCGCGGCCCTGATTATTTGGCTGTGCCCGAAGCCGAAAGCGGGCGCCAGCGGCGGCGGGCATGCACATTAAAGCGGCCATAAGCCATGCGGATGGAAAACCGCGTTTTGCAATAAAGCAGGCCAGTTGGGAAATGGGCTGGCTTTATTTATTTTCCGGCGCGGTTTTTTGGGATGCCTTTTAGACCCCTCAGCTTTTTAAAAAGCAGGGGGCAGGGAATCATGCCAATCAGTTAAGAAACTGATTGGCATTCTCTTTTTTAAACTTACGATATTATTTGATACACGGAAGTGTCATCCGCAACCTGAGCAAAAACAAAGCACTGCTTTGTTTGCAGTGCAAGGCGCAGCGGTGGCCTTTGAAATGGACTGTTTTTGCGATGAAAGCTGTTCAAGTGCAGAAAGTGAACAGGTTTCGCGGTGAGGCGCACTGCGCCGCAAGATGCTTTCCTTGCGAAGCTTCGCTTCTCATTTGGCGAATGAGAAACACTGTTTCGCAAGGAACAAAACGAGCTCCCAAAATTCGATTTAAAAACGGTAAGACTCCGCCGTGAACTGCCCTGATCAGTTAAGGAGTTTATTGCAAAACTCCTTAACTGATCAGCATTAGGGGCAGGGAAGGTTGAAATCCTCAGCCCATCCGCGCGGGATGAGCTTTAAAAGGATGATGCTGTTATAAATCAGACTTGGCGCGCTTCAGCGCAGACTGCCACAGATCCAGATGATAGCCGCGCTGGTCGGCACTCATCTTCGGTTCAAAAGCGCGCTCCAGCTGCCAAGAGGCGGCGATTTCATCCAGGCTGGAAAACACCCCGGATTTGAGGCCCGCCATGGCGGCTGCGCCCCATGCGGTCGATTCTAAAAGCTTAGGCCGCAGCACCGGCACATTTAAAATGTCGGCTTGGAACTGCATCAGCATGTCATTGCTGCTGGCGCCGCCGTCGACCCGTAATTCCTTCAGCGGGCTGGAAATATCGGACTGCATGGCGGTCAGCACATCTGAAACCTGAAAAGCGATTGACTCCAGCGCCGCCCGGGCAATATGGGCCTTATTGGTTCCGCGCGACATGCCGCAGAGCAGGGCGCGCGCTTCGCTGTCCCAATGCGGCGCGCCAAGCCCGGTAAATGCCGGAACGAGAACCACGCCATCGGTATGCTGGACTTGGCAGGCCAGCTTTTCCACTTCGCTGCTTTTTTGAATAATGCCCAGGCCGTCGCGCAGCCACTGCACAATCGCGCCGGCCATAAATACGCTGCCTTCAAGCGCGTAAACGGTTTGCCCCTGCGCCTGCCAGGCCAGCGTAGACAGCAGCTGATTGGCGCTGAACTGCACCTGATTGCCTGTATTGAACAGCAGAAAGCAGCCTGTACCGTAGGTGTTTTTGGCCGTGCCAGCATCGAAACAGGACTGGCCGAACAGGGCGGACTGCTGGTCGCCTAAAATCCCGGTAATGGGGATATCCGCGCCCAGCAGGCCGGTTGCCGTATCCGCCACATAGCTGTCTGAACTGATGATTTTAGGCAGCATCGCCGGCGGAATATTGAACAGCTGCAGCAGTTCTTCATCCCATTGCTGCGCCTGCAGGTTCATCAGCATGGTGCGGGAAGCATTGCTGGCCTCTATGACGTGTTCAGCGCCTTGGGTCAGGTTCCAGATCAGCCAGCTGTCAATGGTGCCAAATGCGGCATGGCCCTGCAGCGCCAGTTCCCGCAAGCCTGCAGTATTTTCCAGCAGCCAGACCAGCTTGCCCGCGCTGAAATAAGGATCTATGCGCAGGCCGGTTTTTTTATGGATGCTGCCGTGCAGGCCCTGCTGCATCAGCTGATTGCACCAGCCGGCGGCGCGGCGGTCTTGCCAGACAATGGCCGGCGCCAGCGGCTTGCCTGTGCGCTTGTCCCAAACCACGGTGGTTTCCCGCTGGTTGGTCAGGCCAATCGCCTTAATGTCTTTGGCGAGAATCCGCGCCGTGGCTAAAGCCTGCTGCACTACGGCAATCTGCGAACTCCAGATTTCCTGAGCGTCCTGCTCCACCCAGCCGGAATGCGGGGTTTTGATATGAGTTTCGCGCTGAGCCGCTGCCTGAACCTGCCCGTGCTCATTGAAAATAATTGCGCGGCTGGATGTCGTTCCCTGATCGAGTGCCAATAAATAGCTCATATTTTTTCTTTATGTAGGCTTGAAAAACAAAATATTAGCGCAATTATGTAATTAAGCGCATCTGATTGTGCAAATGTTTAAAAAAAACACCGCGTGTTTAGACATTTGTGCTATGATTGCGCTGTACTTTGGGGGTGTTTCTGGCTTCGACGCTGGTGATGA